>NZ_QOSD01000013.1:107775-213825 GCF_008368905.1 Bacillus sp. SH5-2 | reverse complement strand
TCTGATAGGCAAGAAGTTGTTTGTCATTCATCTTACCAATATTTTTATGAATATTATCCAGAACTTCTTTCTGCAAAGGCTGCAACTCTTTTTCTTGTGTTAATCCAGTGTACACCTGGCGTATATAAAAGTTTGTGGTGTTGTACATATTCTTAGCGTTATGACAAAATTCTTGAAAATAAGAATACATACGATGCCCTTTCTTAATCCAGATTTGAAGAGTTTTATAGTTTGATGGATTTTCCTTTGTCATTTTATTCACCTCCTTGTTAAGGATATTATAGCAAAAAAGAACATATGTTTCCGTTTTTTTCTTGAAAATAAAATATTTCTTTCGATTCACCTCACCACCTTCACTTACGTTTAGAGGTGGGAGTCCTCTCGAAAGGAATGATAGAAGTACACTACCTTTTTTAATACGTATTGATAAATGCGTGCTGTAATTGTATTCACACATAAATGAAACGAAGAAAAAACTAGTCTCAATGTAAATCACTCATTTCTCTATAACAAAAAAGGCTTACCTTTCATACTAGGCAAGCCTTTTCAAATTAATTCTCACTTATTCTCTTCTTATACCAATCCTGCATTCTCTCCGCATCTTCTACTCTCGTATGCTCTATTTTATAATTCGATGATGCACTAGAAAACTTGTACGTACATAAATCCGCGCGGCGCTGGAAATAGGATTGTGTCTTTTCCATTGATTGGACATGTCTTCTTCTGACAAGCCCTGTATATTTTCCGAGACTACGATATACAAGCGTAATTTGCTCTCCGTTTACACTGTAACCATTTGTTTTAAATGTTGCGTATCCAAGTGTAAAGATGAGGATCGCGAGCGGTATTAACGCCCACAGGATGAAATACTTCTCAAAGTATATACTTATCCCAGTAAGCGGGATTGCTAGCATGGCGAAGAAGATGAAACTATCAATGAGATAGCGACGCAATGCTGCTTTTGGTAATGAAATAATGTTTGTATTCAGTTCGTATGGTAATTGTAAATGGGTGAGTAACTCTTGCACACGATTTTTTTGAATAAGTGGATGTAGTGTAACTTTTTCTTTTTCGTCACCCATTCCCTTACTTTGAATGACTTCTACTTGCACAGCGCAATAACCGAACATTTGACGGAAAATGCCTTCTTTGATCGTAATCCCTTGAATACGGTGTAACTTCAGCACAAGTTCTTTCCTTTCAAGTAACCCTTGAGCAATACGGACTTCATCATGTCTTCGATTCACTGTGAAATTACCGTGTTTTAACGCGTAACCAATTGTAGATATAATCCACGAAAGGACGAGCAAAATAGCTATCATAAAAATCCAACCATATATATCATGTTCCATTACATACGACTTTACGCCATTCTCTATCCATTTCGGAATGTACTCATCTACTTGGTGGTACACGAAAAAGATTAATGAGAATAATAGTCCAAACTGACCAGATGTAACAGATGCTAGTAAAATTTCTTTCCAAGTCAATTTATACTCTGTCGCTTGTTTTTCCTCTGTAACGATTTCTTTTTCTACTGCATGTTCTGCTGCGTCGTCTAACGTTCCTTCTGCTTTCACTTCTGGAGTCGGTTCATTTAGTAAGGAAATAAGCTCCTTCGCCTCATCTTCCGTAATACCAGCTAAGCTAACTTCTGCATCATCGCCTCCGCCAGCTGTTTCGATTTGAATTTTCTTCAAACCGAGCATTTGATATAGAACGTTAGAACTTGTATTAATTGTTTGGACACGCTCTTTATTTAAGTAGCTCTCCTTCTTCACGAAGAGTCCTTGTTTCACATGTAATACGTTATTTTCAACCCAATATGTTGTGTAATACCATTTTTCAAACGCTGAAAAGATGGTAAGTAAACCAAATCCAGCGGGAATTAAATACCAAAACGGGAATTTTCCGTTTAAGCTAAACATGAAAATAATGAGTGGTATAAAGTCTGTTATTTTTAATTCTAATAACATCGTGATCGGATGCTGCCTCTTATACATCCTCATCACTCACTTTCGCTAATTCTGCGATTTTCGTTTTCAACATTTCTGCTTCATACATCGTTAAGCCTGGGATGCTGTGAGAAGTTGCTGCTGTTGAAATATGTAATTCTGCTAATCCATACTTTCTCATAATTGGCCCTTGTTCAATCGTAACGTGCTGTACACGAATCATCGGTACTAATACGCGCTTTACGACGAAAAGACCGTGCTGAATTTCAAGTTCTTCTTCATTTAGTTGGTAGCTATAATAACGCTGACGTAACTTCGGAAACGTAAAGTAATCAAACGGCGTATATACAATTGTTACTCCGATGAGTACATAGAAAATCCAAGCCCACCAATTAAACTTAATCATAAAGAAAAGATATGCCAAAATGACTATAATACTGATCCCTAGCTCAATTAAGGAACGCGTTTTCCACACCTTGACCATGTCAGGGTGAATTTCATTTTTCAATGGCTCCATGTAACCACTCCAAATCTAGTAATCTAATATATGAATACTTCCAATCTATATTTTACATAACTTTACATAAAATTGAAATTTTATTATTTATCCTCTTTTTTCTCAGGAATAAAATATCCAAACCAAAGTAGCCAAATGAAACCGATTAACTTCATCCAACTTCCATCCGCTTGAAAAGCTTCAATCATACCTGGTATTTTATAAATCCCAATGAATCCAAGAAAACCGAGCCACCAGTTTTTTTGCATTTTCACGTTTACTCCTCCTTCATGACGTTTTTCACATTTTGAATCCAAATTTTTTGATACTTAAGCTGAAATCCTATTAGTATGTAATTGCTCATGTTATCAATCACAAGCGCTAACGTGTGGGCATTTTCTTCTGTTGCATGTTGTGATACAACCCCAAGTTCCACACCTTTCTTCAACAAATCATGAAATCCATTTAAAAAATCTTCTTGAATTTCAAACAAGCGTTTCTGATACTTTTCATTTCGCGTCGCAGTTACGATGAATTCATTTATAACGCGTAGTATTCCTTCTTTCCCTTCATACTCAGAGAGCATATGTAAACCATCTGCGATTAACTGTTCTGCAAAGTTTTCTTTCGTATATTGTTCTATAACAAAGTAATTGGCGAAATGATAACCAGAAAAAATTTCTTCAAATAAAAAATCAATTAATGCTTCTTTAGATGGAAAATGATAATAAATAGCTGGCTTTGATATTCCAACTTCTTTCGCAATCATGGAAAGGCTCATCTTCTCCATGCCGTGCTCTGCCATGAGTTTAAAGGAAGCCTCTACAATGTTTTGCGATGTTTGTAAATTCTTTGTCATACTGTACCTCACTTATTTTTACTTACCGGTCGGTAAATAAATTATAAAATGAAACGGAATGATTTGCAAGCTAGTTAGCGTTTTAGAAGGGGTTTATTGGTAAATGTAGAAAAACATAAAATAAAAGCAATATATAACAATAAGGAGGATGTTCATATGGGACTTGGTGGTAAAGGTGGTAGCGGTGGCACTGGTGGCGGTGAAGCTGGACAAGCTGGTAAAAGCGGATTTCCATTCATCATTGTACTCGTTATCGTGTTGATTGTAGTTGGAGCTAGCTATAGTGGACTTGGCTTTTAAGAAAAAAATCGTTTAAGTAATTCCGAGCTTAGCCGGACACACAAAATAGAAAGCTCTAGTTATATAACAACCAGCGCTTTCTATTTTCAGCATTCTTATACATCATGTATGTTTCATTATTGATCATCCACAATAATATAAGCTGTTCTAATCGGCCCATGTACACCTACAACAAGATTCATTTCAATGTCCGCGCTATTTGACGGGCCCGAAACGAAATTCACACAAGCTGGCAAGTTTTCTCCTGATATATTTTGATCATGAATCAGTTTTGTAGCTTGGGTTAACCTTGGTACGATCGTACTTTTAGGAACAATTGCAATATATGACTCTGGAAGAAGACTAACATGCCTTCCTTTTAACCCGTCATTAAATAGTACAACGGTTCCTGATTCTGCCAAAGTCATATCACTGAACGTAATGCCAAGGTCAGCAGCTTTCGCAAATGCTATATCCTCTTCTTTATGATCTAATCCCCACGTACGAAATTGTGTTGTACCTTCATTTTTGAAAAATGGAGTAAGACCATACTCATTAAAGCGCTCATCATTCGCACACATCGCAGATTTGATATTCCATTCTTGTATAAAAGACCCCAATGTTTCAACAAGCTTTTCCTTTGTTGTTCGCTTTACTTCTGTATGAATCACTTCGCAGTGTTCCATTAACTGTAAGACAAGTTCATCTTGCGAAAGTCCTTCGAACACATTCCACTGCGGGGAAACAGACCATTTCGGTTTTTCCACTGCTTCTGGACGTTTCCTACCAAGCTTTTCTGATAATTGGAGCAAAAATTCCTCACGATTTTGGATGGCCATCATCGTTCTCCTTTACGCGTTTTTCAAACCACTCTCGGAACGGTTGTTTTTTCGGAACTGGAAAATCTCTCGCTTCCGTCCATGCTTTTAACGGCCCAATGCCGCGCTCGATTTTATCGCCTTTTGCAAGAGGTTTTAATGCATACGGAGCGCTCTTCGCAGCAAAAGAAAATAATTTAGGACTCCTCACCGTTTTTTCAAAACCTTTCATAGCAACGTTCCAAGCTACAGGTGAGTATTTTTCTTGTACAATGCGGCTCCGATGTTTAATTAATAAGTCGTGTAACGGGATTTTCACTGGGCACGCTTCTGTACAAGCACCACAAAGGCTAGACGCATAAGGTAAATCCTTATATTCATCATATCCTCCTAAAAGCGGTGTCAACACAGCTCCAATTGGCCCTGGATAAATAGACCCGTATGCATGTCCACCAATATGCCGGTATACAGGACACACGTTAATACATGCGGCGCAACGAATGCACTGAAGGACACTTTGGAATTCTGTTCCTACAATATCAGAACGGCCATTATCAACAATGACTAAATGAAACTCCTCCGGTCCATCTGTCCCGCCCGGCTCAGTTAACCCTGTAATATAACTTGTTAACTTTTGTCCTACAGAACTTCGGCATAGAAGTGTTACTAAAACATCAAGCTCTTCCCATGTCGGAACAATACGCTCCATCCCCATAACTGTAATTAACGTTTTCGGAAGTGTCGTCGTAAGTCTTGCATTTCCTTCGTTTGCTACGATAGAAATGGAACCAGACTCTGCAACAGCAAAGTTACATCCCGTCACCCCTATATCCGCCGCAAAAAAATCATCACGTAAATACGCTCTTACAAACCTCGCCATTTCCGTAGGATCGGATGTTCCCGTGTAATTTAACTTTGTTTTAAATATTTCACAAATATGTTCTTTATCTTTATGAAGACACGGAACAACAATATGTGACGGAGGATCGTGGTCGTTCACTTGTAGAATAAATTCCGCAAGATCTGTTTCTAACACTTCCGCTCCAGCTTCTTCAATCGCTTCATTTAAACTAATCTCTTCCGTTACCATCGATTTTGATTTCACAATTTTTTTCGCATTTTTCTTTTTTACAATCTCTTTTACATATTCCCTTGCGTCTTCTGCAGTCTTTGCAAAATAAACATAACCACCGTTTTTCTCAATATTTTCACTCAATTGATATAAATAATAGTCTAGGTTTTCTAACGTATGCTTTCGAATTTCTTCTCCTAAAACTCGCCATTCTTCCCAGTTTCCAAGACTCTCAGTAGCTTTTAACTTCTTACCTCTAAGACCATCTTGCGCTTTCCTAACAGCCTGCCGCATAAACGGATCACCAATACCTGTTTTCGTACGCTTATGAAAGGGATCTTTCCCAATTTTCATTCCCATCTCTATATCCCCCTCTTATTTTCGATCTTCATTTAATACTTGAGCAATATGTTTTACATCAATTGGATAGCCATTACGTGTTAAACGTCCTTTTATATTCATTAAGCAGCTACAATCCATTCCAATTAACACTTCCGCACCGGTTTCCATAATATGCTTTACTTTTTCCTCAACCATTTCTTCAGAGATTTCTGGCATCTTTACTGAGAATGTCCCTCCAAATCCGCAACAATCATAATTATGGGGCAGTGAAACAACTTCAAGTCCCTTTACGCATTTTAATAATTTTTGCGGTGGTTCTTTAATCCCCATTAATCGGCTCATATGACAAGATGTATGAACTGTTACTTTTTTATGAAGCTCTGCACCTAAATCTTCTTTCCCTAATACTTCAACGAGAAATTGTGTGAATTCATATGTTTTACTTGCAAGTTCAGTAGCTTTTTTCTGCCATTCTGCTTCACTTTCAGAAAATAAACTAGAAAACTCGTGAACCATCATCGCGCAAGACCCCGATGGTGCCACAACATATTCTGAACTAGCAAAGGCTTCAATCATATGTTTTGCAGCTGTTTTTGTTTCTTTCACATACCCGCTATTATAAGCAGGTTGTCCGCAGCAAGTTTGCGTTTTCGGAAAATCAACTTCACACCCTAAATCTTCAAGAATTTCCACAACATCTCTTCCGACTTCTGGATAAAAAACATCTGCCACACACGTGATAAATATTGATACTTTCATATTTTGCACCCCTAAATACAGTAAAGTAAGCTCAAGTAACTTTATAATTAAATTTACCTTTATTGTATATTATTGGTAATACATTTAAAAAATATGAATAGAAATAACAAAAAAAAGACTCTCAAGTTTGAGAATCTTTTTATATGTTTAGAACTTCTTTTTCTAAAATTAGCGCCTATGTGTCCGTATGACGTTTTTTTAATTACAGTAGATTTTGCGCTTCATTTCATATTTTCATTACATGCTAATTGAACTGGTCCAATTGTCACTTCTTTCTCTTCTTCCCTCATTAATTTTTAACGCTTTCTTTCTCATTCCGAAAAACTATATTGCCATTTACCATTGTAAAAATAACCTTAGCTTCTTTAATTTCTTCCACTGGTACAGTAAACAAATTCCGATCTAGCACAACTATGTCAGCTAGATTCCCTTCTTCTATTATGCCTAGTTCATTTTCGCGAAATGAGGCATACGCAGGAGTATACGTGTACGCTCGTAACGCTTCCGCTAATGATATTTTCTCTTGCGAATTCCATTCCACACCTTCATCATCTAGCCTTGTTACAGCACGGTAAATTTCTGGTAACGGGTTTATTGTAACAACAGGATAATCACTGCCAAATACAAGCTTTGTTCCTGCATCCATTAATGTTTTCATCAAGTAATTGTATTGCATCCTTTCTGATCCAATTAACTTTCTATATACTTCTCGACTTGTAAGATTAATATGTTCAGGCTGAATGGACGCCAGCACCCCTAATTTTTGAAACCTCTCAATATCATTTGGATGAATCATTTCAACATGCTCAATTGCGTGCCTTGCATCTCTTTTTCCATTCTGTACTTCAGCCTCTTCAAAAGCATCTAATGCTAAACGTACAGCTCCATCTCCTATTGCATGAAACCTTACGCGAAAGCCCTCTTTATCGGCCGCCACTGTCCATTTTTTTATAGTTTCTGGTGGATATGTAGTATTCCCTCTTGTTGTTTCCTCATTATATGGTTCAAGTAAATATGCCGTATAACTAGTTGTTACTCCATCAATAAATTGTTTAAATCCACAAAATTGAACCATACTAGATTTGTATTTCTCCTTTAAGGATTTTGCTAAGTTTACATCTCCATTTAGCGGCGCAACAAAATGAATTCTCGTTGTTAACTCTCCTGTTTTTTCAAACTCATCATATAACTCAGCTTCTTCCACGCCCATTTCTGGTATCCTCAATAAATCATGCACAGAAGTTACTCCATATTTCGCAGCTTCTATTAAAAAATTCTGAAGCAATACCCTATTTCGTTTAGAGTTAAACTGCAATACGCTAGTTGCTAACCCCACTGCATTTTCCTTTAAGATTCCTGTCAGCTCACCATTTTGATCTCTGACGATTTCTCCATATGGCGGACTTTTAGTTTCTTTATTAATCCCTGCCATTTCAAGTGCTTTACTATTTAGCCAAACACTATGAAATTCAGCATGATATAAAAACACCGGACAATCTGCAACATACTCATCCAATATCATCCGATGTGGCTCTTCATGAATTTCCCATAAATTCTGTTCCCAGCTACTTCCAATGATACAATTTATCTCTTTATTTCGTTCAGCAAATTCCTTTACAAGCTTTCCAACTTCTCTAGCTGAACGCGCCTGAATTAACTGTACTCCCTCATTTACTAAACTTCCTAACATTAAATGAATATGGAAATCATGAAATCCAGGCATAATAAGCTGATCCCCAAAATCATGTACAATTGTGTCAGCATCTACATAATCATGAACCTCTTCTTTCGGAACAAGAGCAATAATCTTATTATCCTTAACAATAATTGATGCCGAGATAGGCGTTTCTCCTATACCTGTAAACACAGCTTGACTACTTAAAATTATATCCGCTTTTTTTCTCATAACTCTCCCCCTAAGTAGATAATTCTTGTCCATCTTCTTTCTGTAATTCATCAAAATTCATCTGTGGTGGTTGAACACGGAATAATTTGGTGATATATAGAAGATATGCAATACCTATAATGGTCCATGCTCCTCCCAGCATGAGAGACATCTTGTCTAAATCACTCCATAATTTAATTGTTATACATGCACCAATAAGCGGTATTAACAAATAGAGAATCGTAGATTTTAATGATCTTTTCCCTCCTTTAATAAAGTAATGTGCAATGACGGAAATATTCACAAATGTAAAAGCAATCAATGCACCGAAGTTAATAAAAGATGTAATTGTAACAAGGTCAGTAAATAGAGCCATCAAAGCAAAAATACTTACTAAAATAATATTTTTGATAGGCGTTTGAAAACGTGGATGTATATAGGCAAAAAATGATTTTGGTAGTACAGAATCCCTCCCCATTGCATATAAAATACGTGAAACACTAGCATGAGAAGCTAACGCAGATGTGAATGCGGTTACAATCATTCCTGCAAGAAACAAAGCACTAAATAAATTTCCTCCTACCATTCTAGCTATTTCAGCAGCTGCCGTATCTAAACTTTTATACGCTAAATAGTCTGGATGTATTAAATGCGCTAGATATGAAACGATAATATAGCACATACCAGAAAAACAAATGACAAAGAAAATCGCTTTTGGAATGGTCTTTTTTGGTTGAATGGTTTCCTCTGCAAAAGTTGTTAAAGCATCAAACCCTAAAAAGGATAAACAAAGTACAGATGCCCCTGAAAATGCTGCAATGATTGACGAATCTGGATTCATAAACGGTTTTAATGACAATAATGTTCCTTCTCCTGTTCCATTAAGAAGCGAATTAATACATAGAATACAAAAAACCATTAATACGATATACTGGAATCCTAAAAAAATCATGTTCATTGTAATCGTTACTTTTGTCCCTACAACATTAATTACTGTCACAATTATAATCATCGCAACAATCCATATACCCGAAGGAATAGAAGGAAAATAATCTGATAAATAGAGTGAAATAATGAGGAAGTTAATCATGGGGATAAACAAATAATCCATTAAAATTACCCAACCAACCATGAAACCTAATCCTGGACTTAATGACTTTTGAGTATACGTATAAGCTGATCCCGAAATTGGATACGCTTTTGTCATTTGTCCATAGCTATATGCTGTAAATAACATCGCACATAGTGCAAGTATATAGGCTGTTGGTATCACTCCTTTTGATAAAGATTCCACTACGCCAAACGTAGTAAATACCGTTAATGGTGCCATATAGGCCAGACCCAGCAATACAAGTTGAAAAAAATTCAAAGAACGCTTTAACTGAATGTCATCTTTCACTTTTCACTCCCCTTTCATCTTTGCAACTTATCTATGCAATTTTTGTTCCATTTTGTTATCTTATGGAAAAATTATAATTTTCTCATGTTATAAAACAAACACGGATAAATTCCCCACGGGAAAATATCCGTTTCTGCATAAATTATGAATACTTGCATACTTTCCGTACCCCTGAAATATTTATCTCGCGTGAAATTAAACTTATATAACCTTAGCTTGATGGGCATAGGGTATCGCCAGCATTTTTGAAAAAAACTAAGCTAAGCAAAAAATACAATGAGCCGTCCATATGGACAGCTCATTTACATAATTCTTGTTAGCGGAAGTAAATCAATTTGGTTTGTTTAATATAAGCTCTCGTTTATTGAAGAAGTGATTTTCAATAAAAAACATCTTATCATTGGAATTCAAATTTAACCGGTCTTAAAAAAAGTTCTTCTAATGCATCTTTACTTTCAAACTTTTGACCTAAGACAACGCTTCTCCAAATTTTCGATTATGACTATGTAATGAGAACAATGTTGCCTCATAATCTCCTAAATGACTCAATCCATATATCCTTAAATCATTTCCTCCCATAGCTGTAACCAGACGTGAAATTTCCATCAGTAGGAGTCTTATTGCCTGCGAATCGTGGGATGAAAAATGGACTAAGAATTTAATCTTAGTCCATTTCTTATTTTATATCCATTTTGTATGGAATATACCTTCTTTATCTACTCGTTTATACGTATGTGCTCCAAAATAATCGCGCTGCGCTTGTAACAAGTTTGCAGGTAGTTTTGCAGTACGATAGCTGTCATAATAAGAAATTGCTGCTGAAAATGCAGGTATCGGAATGCCCTGTTGTACTGCCATTGAGATAATTTGGCGTAATCCACCTTGATATGACTCTACAATTTCTTTAAAGTATGGATCAAGTAAAAGGTTCGGTAGGTCAGTGTTTGTTTCATAAGCCTCTTTAATGTTCTGTAAAAAGGCAGCACGGATAATACATCCGCCTCTCCAAAGCATAGAAATGCTGCCAAAATCAAGGTTCCAATCATATTCTTCAGAAGCTACCTTCAATTGCGTGAATCCTTGTGCATAAGAACAAATTTTACTCATATATAAAGCTTGGCGCACTGCTTCAATTAATTCAGCTTTTTCAACTCCAATTGCTGTTTTATCTTTAGGGCCAGATAAAACTTTGCTTGCGTTCACACGCTCTTCTTTTAAAGCAGAAATGCAACGTGCAAATACAGATTCCGTGATAATAGGCAGAGAGATACCTAAATCAAGTGCGCTTTGGCTTGTCCATTTCCCTGTACCCTTTTGTCCTGCAGTATCAAGAATAACATCCACTAATGGCTTACCAGTTTCTTCATCTTTCTTCTTGAAGATATCGGCTGTAATCTCAATTAGATAGCTGTTCAGTTCACCTTTATTCCATTCAGCAAATATTTCATGGAACTCTTCTGCAGTCAAATCAAGTGTTTGTTTCAAGAAGAAATATGCTTCACAAATTAATTGCATATCTCCATACTCAATACCGTTGTGAACCATCTTTACATAGTGGCCTGCCCCATTAGGTCCGATATAAGAACAGCAAGGCTCGTTATTCACTTTTGCAGAGATGTTTTCAAGCATATCCTTTACTTTTTCGTATGCATCCTTCTGTCCGCCTGGCATAATAGATGGTCCCTTCAATGCACCCTCTTCGCCGCCTGACACACCTGCCCCGATGAAATTGATTCCTTCTTCGGCAAGACGTTCGTTTCGGCGAATTGTATCGACAAAGTATGTATTACCACCGTCAATTAAAATATCACCTTTATCGAGGTAAGGGACTAGAGAATCAATCGCCTTATCTGTAATTTCCCCTGCATTAACCATTAATAAAATCTTTCTAGGTGATTCAAGTGAGTTAACAAACTCTTCAACTATATGAGTACCAACTAAGTTTTTACCACGGTTTTCCTCAATGATTTCATCAACTTTTTCCTTTGAAATATCATATAGGGCAACAGAATACCCTTTGCTCTCAAAGTTAAGTGCGAGGCTTTTTCCCATAACGCCAACACCAACAACTCCAATTTGTAACTTTTCCATATTCCATCGTTCCTTTCCGTGTATGTTACTCTGTATTATAGTATATATACCTAAAATAACACTTTAATCAAATAATCAATCTTTTTCATTTCAATAGGCTCCGCCAGTATTCGTGCAAAAGGTTATAGGGACACGGCACATCACTATCAAGTTAAAAAATAAAGAGAAATTTTCATCCTTATTAATCAATCATGAAAAATTACCGGTTAATTATGAAAAATCACATTAAACAGCTACCGTATCCCTTTTACTGTTTAGAAAGATCTATACAAATAAACTTAATAATAAAGTAAACCCTAATCCGGCTACAGAAACGATAGTCTCAAGTAAAGTCCATGTTGCAAATGTTTCTTTCATGCTTAAACCAAAGTACTCTTTGAACATCCAGAAACCCGCATCGTTCACGTGTGAAGCAATTAAACTACCAGCCCCTGTTGCAAGGACAACTAAAGCAAGGTTAACATCAGATTGACCTAACATCGGAATCACTAAACCAACAGTTGTTAATGCAGCAACCGTAGCAGACCCCAATGAAATACGTAAGATGGCAGCGATAATCCATGCGAGCAAGATCGGTGATAATGAAGTTCCTTTGAACAATTCGGCTACATAGTTACCAACGCCGCCATCAATTAATACTTGTTTGAAAGCGCCGCCTCCACCAATAATTAAGAGCATCATCCCAATATTCGAGATCGCTGTTGTACAAGATTCCATCACGTTTTTGATTGGAATATTTCTTGCCAATCCCATTGTATAGATCGCAACTAGTAAGGATATCAACATGGCAGTATCCGCATTCCCAATAAACTCGATCGTTGCTAGTAAACTATTATCTTTGAATCCCATTGTTTTTTGCAGCAAAGTAATAATTGTAGCGACTGCCATTAAAAGAACAGGCAGTAAAGCGGTAAAAACACTGATTCCAAAGCCAGGAGTTTCTTCAAGTTTAAATACTTTCTGCTCACCTAAAGATTTGATATTACCGGTTTTTGTGAACGCATCAGGTACTAGTTTTTTTGCAAGTTTAGTAAATACAGGTCCAGCTAACACAACCGTTGGAACCGCTATCATAAAACCGTAAAGTAATACTTCACCGATGTTTGCATGCAATTCACCAGCGATAGCAGTTGGTCCTGGGTGTGGCGGTAAAAATCCGTGTGTTACAGATAAAGCTGCTGCCATCGAAATACCGAGATATAAGATAGAAACTTTTAATTCTCTTGAAATCGCAAATACAATTGGAATTAATAATACTAATCCTACTTCAAAAAATAATGCAATCCCGATAATAAATGAGGCAGTCACAACAGCCCATTGAATGTTCTTTTCACCAAATTTTTTCACAAGGGTCATGGCAATGCGTTGTGCGCCCCCAGAATCTGAAAGCAACTTACCTAACATCGCACCAAGTCCAAAAACGAGTGCTAAATGACCAAGTGTTCCGCCTAATCCCGCTTCAATGGTTTTAAAAATCTTTTCTGGTGGCATTCCAAGTGCTAAAGCAACCCCGACCGATACAATGATTAATGAAATAAAGGTATTTAATTTAAAGCGCATAATCAGTAAAAGTAATGCTAAAATCCCAATTGCTACAATGACTAATGGCATCGTAGTTCCCCCCTAATCTTAGCTGTATTTGTATTTATCCCGCTATTCGTGGGCAGTAAGGCCCCCCACCTCGAGGTTTAGATAGAAGCGAGGCGTGGGGGATTACTGATGAAAGTTTTACTTTATTAAATTTCTTTGATAATTTGCAATTCGTGTATAATCATCTTCTAGCGCCCTTGATAGGTTAATAAATATCGGCAGTAATTGTCTGTATTCTTTTGTTGCTTCTTCTTTCGGTGTATGTTTGTAGGTACTGCCAACCATTTCGGAAACGATTTCAAAAGAATCAATTTTTCCTGTGGCATAGAGACCTAATATACATGCACCTAGACATGAGCTTTCGTAGCTCTTTGGAACAACGACTTCAGATGCGAAAATATCGGACATCATCTGTCGCCAAACGTCAGACCTTGCGAAGCCGCCTGTTGCTTGAATACGGGTTACAGGACCATCCATGCATTCGGTTAACGCTAAGAATACAGTGTATAAATTATATATAACGCCTTCTAAAGCTGCACGAATCATATGTTCCTTCTTATGTGACATCGTTAAACCGAAGAAGGAGCCACGTACATCTGGATTCCATAATGGTGCACGTTCCCCTGCGAGGTATGGATGGAATAATAATCCGTCTGCACCAGGTCTCACGCGTTCAGCTATTTTAGTTAATACATCGTATGGATCAATTCCTAGTCTTTTCGCAGTTTCTACTTCTGATGAAGCAAGTTCATCACGAATCCAGCGAAGGACCATTCCGCCATTGTTTACCGGTCCACCAATTACCCAATGCTTTTCCGTTAAGGCATAACAAAATATTCTTCCTTTTTTATCTGTTTGTGGCTTGTCAATGATGGTCCGAATAGCACCACTTGTCCCAATTGTGACAGCAATCTCACCTTTTCGAATTGCATTCACACCTAGATTAGAAAGCACCCCATCACTGGCACCAATGACAAACGGTGTTTGTGAATCGATACCAATCTTTTGGGCTAAATCTGGATTGCAGTTGCTAAATATTTGGGTGGTTGGTACGAGTTCAGATAATTGAGCTGATGTTATACCAGCAATTTTTAAAGCCTCCTCATCCCAATCTAGCGTTTTTAAGTTCATCATACCCATGCACGAGGCGATGGAATGATCAACAACATATTGATCAAAGAATTGTTTGAAGATATATTCTTTGATTCCAATATATTTTTTCGTTCTAATAGCAATTTCCGGATGGTCATTCACAATCCATGTAATTTTACTTAATGGTGACATTGGGTGAATAGGTGTTCCTGTTCGTCTATAAACTTCATGGCCATTCAGTTCATCTTTGATTTTATGTGCCCATTCCTCACTACGATTATCTGCCCAAGTGATACAAGGTGTCAGCGGCTGATCATTTTCATCCATAGCAATGACACTATGCATAGCACTGCTAAATGAAATAAACGATGGTTTTTTATCTGAATGCTGTTTCGTTATATTTGATATCGCTTGTAAAACAGCTTGGAAAATCTCTTCTGGATCTTGTTCCGCTGTGGATATACCCGGTGTGCGAAGTGGATAACCAATATTCTTGGTTTGGATGACTTCGCCTTTTTCAGTAAATAAAACTGCTTTCGTACTTGTTGTACCGATATCTATACCTAACATATAGCTACTCATGTCCTTGCTCAACTCCTTTAGATAACATTTGTTGTGACATCCAGAGATCTTCAACTTTCCCTTGAACATCATCAAAGTTTTGATGTAAGGCCTCAATCATGAGGGCTCGATCTTTTGATTCGATTGCTTTTATATAAAGCTCATGATTTTTAATAATCCGTTCAAAGTCTTCGTACTTTTCCTTGAAACGAGTACGCATTGATAAAAGGATTAAGCTTTCCATAACAGGCTTTAAATTATTCCAAATCATCAGGATGTAGGAATGCTCAATGGTTCGAATAATCGTTTCATGGAATAAAAGATCTTGATAAGAAAATTCATCAGAATCATGATATTTAATGGCGATTTTCATCATTTCCATTATTTTATTTAGTTCTCTTACTAAATCATTTGTGTCCATCTTTCCAAGTCGCTCAAAGATAAACGTTTCTATAAGTAAACGAACATCATATATTTCTTCGATTTCTTTCTCGGTTAAACCAATGACAACTGCGCCCATTCTTTCTAAGCGAATAATATTTTCAGAAGCTAGTACTTTTAATGCTTCACGAACGGGTGACCGACTTACAGAAAAATCGGCAGCTAATTTATTTTCTGACAGGATGGTACCGCTTTCAATTTTACCTCCAATAATGCGCATTCTCAGTTCGCTCGCAACACGATCACCTGCAGAAGCTTTTGAAAGCCATTTTTCAGGATAAAGAAATCCCATTGATTCCGTCATAACTTCACCTCATGTTAATCAAGTATACTTGTATACAAGTATTATAACTCGGATTTTTAATTATGCAAGCGCTTTTACTTTTTGTTTCGATTCTTTTAAGGAGATAGCCCCACATCCCTCAACTTAAGAAACACATTCCTCCCCAGAACGATAAAAATAAACTTTGGTACTGTAAAAAACATAAAATTTCCGTTTAAGGGGATACTTTAAAATTTTAGCTTAATGGGTATGAGGCGATACTCCTAAAAAGAAAAAAATACCAATCCCTTTAACCCTACCCACTCCATTCTTTCAACCGTCAGGAAATAATAAATATAAATAAAAAAGCATCCTAATTTACACATTTAGGATGCTTTCTTTTTTTGTAAAGCAAATCAATTTCTATTCAGCAATCGCATACGATAGCAATTCATCGTCACTTCTCCAAGTCGTTGCAATAATTGATAGTTCGCATACGCACCGACCGGGGCACCGATTACCGGGACGAGCTGAAGCATCTTCGCTAAATCGATATAGTCTCGGTACTCTGTTTGGAACTTTTCCCAGTCCATATGATTTTCTTCTGTATCCCACGTTTCAATCGCTTTCCATATTTCTTTTCGGTGATCATCACTTGAAAAAGCAAGCTGGAAAACGTGAAGGATAAAGAGCCGTTCTTCTTTGTTACTCGTATCAAATCCGTACAATGTTGCGGCATCGAATAAAAATTTAATTTTAATCGTAAGTAGTAGCGGAAAATCAGCAAGGCCGAGAAGGATACCGCCTGCTCCCGTCCCCGCTCCTTCTGCCGCCGCTATTTTTTTGTACTCATCTATTTTTTTACGGACTTCATCGTCACGTCTTTGCAGTGACCAGTTCGTTTCTTTTAGCTTCGGTTTTATGAAGTTTGATCCAGCACTAATTGTTTGCACCATCATCCGAATCGTTTCTGTTAGTACCTTTTGCACTTTCGCGGGCACTAGTTGTTGCACCTTCACCTGCACTTTTTTAGAGAACCGTGTCATCATAGAAGAATCTTTCATGAACGTAGCTTTCCACTGCTCCAATTCTTTTATAACCTTTTCTTCATATGTAATCATAGGTTCATTCCTTTCAATTTAAGCGCTCAATGCGTTTTGCACCGTATTGATAAACGAAACCGATACTAAATACTATGCTTACGATTAGTAAAATTCCCGTCATCATGAAATCTTTCGTCGCTAGTAGAAATACAATTGTAAAGATAATGCTACCAGTAATGAGGATTGCATTTAATAAAGTAAGAAAATCTTTCTTCTTCTCTTCGCCCCCTACTGGATACAAATCAAGCCAAACTTTCATACGGTGATGTTTCCATAAAGTTAATAGCTGATAACCGATTAAGTATAGGAAGATTAGGCTGACGATAAATCGCCCATATAAAAACGGAATGAAGTAAAGAATAACTCCTCCAAGAGCGAGCAGGCGCACATATAAGCCAAAATAGTTGCCCGAGCGTAAAAATGTTCTCGTATATAAGTATAAATATGTACGCTTTTCGCCAATTATCGAAAGAATGAAATCAAGCCATTTTCTACGGGATACTCGTTCTTTTAATGCTGGTACATCAATGAACATATTTGCAATACGGTACAGCAGCATCATTTTCTTACCTTCTTCAGAAATTAAATATTCCCAGTTTAGCGGCTTTCCCTTCACCATTTGATGCAGGATCGCAAGGTATAACACCATGAGCAGGACAATTCCACCAATAAACATAACGGAAGTACGTTCTACAAGGAAATAAACAAATAAGCCATTTAAAATGAAACGAATGAACCAATCGGCCCTTTGTACATTTTGATCTGTTAAAAATGATTTTTCCCACGCTACAAATAAATTCCACGCTTTTACAATAACAAACGCAAGTACGAGCCATATGTAGCCAGCACCTGTTTGTTTCATTTGCTGGAAATATAACGGGGCAAGCGCTGCTGCTACAATTGCGATTATGTATAACTGAATCATAAACGTAAAGAGAAATGCCTTTGTAAAGTACGGCTTTAACTTTTCTTCAACTGGCAGTAAGTAAACGAGGTCTGCTTCTTTTAATAACGTTTGAATTGACCCAGCCGTTAATACGAGTCCAAGCAACACTGCCATAACGAGGGCCGCCTGAAACGAAGGTGTTAACGTTTGTAACCATTGCTGGTAATAATACGCTCCTGCGCCGATGATGAATACGAAAATAAATTTTAAATGATCATTAAATACGTATTTACTATATGTACGAACTTCTTGTAGAAAGTAACGAAATCGTTCTTTCCATAATGCTGTGCTATTCATAATCTTCTTCCTTCGTTAATGCAATGTAAATGTCATCTAATGTTGCACCTGGCATATTAAAGTCAGATTGCAGTTCAGATAATGTTCCCTTCGCTCTTACTTCACCTTGATGCAGAATAATGAATGAATCACAATAACGCTCTGCCGTCGCTAAAATGTGTGTACTCATTAAAATACCGGCGCCGCTCTTTTTCATTTGATCCATCATTTGAAGAAGCGATTGGATCGCTAACGGATCAAGCCCAACGAACGGTTCGTCTACGATGTAAAGAGATGGCTCCACTAAAAACGCACTCATAATCATTACCTTTTGCTTCATCCCTTTTGAGAAATGAGACGGAAACCATTTTAAACGATTTTTCATGCGAAACTCTTGTAATAATTGTCCTACACGTTCTTCATATTGCTTTTCATCGATGCCGTACGCCATCGCTGTTAACTTCAAATGCTCTTCTAACGTTAATTCATCATATAATACCGGTGTTTCTGGAATGAAGGAGAAACTAGAACGGTACGCTGTCATATCATCACGAATTGTTTTCCCATTAATTGTGACAGTTCCTTTTTTCGGTTCCATTAAACCGATAATATGTTTAATCGTCGTACTTTTACCAGCTCCATTTAAACCGATTAAGCCGACAAGTTCGCCTTTATTAACAGAGAACGAAACATCTTTTAGTACAGGTCGTTTCGTATATCCTCCTGTAACATTTTCTACACGCAATAACTCGCTCATACGACACCACTTTCTTCATTTATATTCGTTCTATATTCATCTTACCAAAAATGGCGCTGTACTACATAGTATCGATGTCTTAAAAAAAATTTAAATTTCTTCGCATATATTTTTACGAAAGCGGACATCATAATTAGTGAAGAAGGAACACATTGAAAAAGCAACCACCAATTGATGAGTATAACAACATAGTGAAGTCATCATGAAAAGGGGTGTCCATGTTGGACAAAGAAATTTACACATAACCAGATTATTTGTTTCATTTTAGAAACGGGGTGTCTCCGAAAGAGCATATACTGTTTTAAAAATAAACAATTTCCTTTAAAAAAGATTGCAATTCATTTCACTTGAAAATGGGGTGTCTACGGCAGAAACTTTAGCCGATTTACCGTGCATTTCTTAAAATAAATGGGGTGTCTGCGAAACGTAAATTACGATAATGCTTTTTCAATCCCTCTTCAGAAAACAGGAAGCTGAGTCAGCTTCCTGTTTTTCGTGTTTGTTCTATTATGTAATTATGGTAAAATACGGCTAAGGCTACTTGAAAGGATGAGATCGATGAATCATACAGCGGATAATTGTATTTTTTGTAAAATTATTGACGGGCAAATCCCTTGCTCAAAAGTATACGAAGATGAGCATGTACTTGCATTTTTAGATATTAGTCAAGTAACAAAAGGACATACACTTGTTATTCCAAAAGTTCACAAACAAGATATATTTGCGTTAACGCCAGAAATCGCATCACACATTTTTGCTGTCGTTCCAAAAATCGCAAATGCAATGAAAGCAGAGTTTAATCCAGTTGGTTTTAACCTACTTAACAATAACGGTGAAAAAGCTGGACAAACTGTGTTCCACTTCCACCTTCATTTAATTCCACGCTACGGTGAAAACGATGGTTTCGGTGCTGTTTGGAAATCACACCAAAATGAATACACTATGGAAAATTTACAAAACATCGCAAGCACAATTGCAAATAGTGTGAAATAGTGACACTATAAGAAGACGTAATACATAACAAGTCTATTCCCCAAAATGATTAAACATTAGCATGACTTGTTTCTTCACAATGCCCGGGGATGATTGTTTGTGCCTAGCACATATAAGAAAGATATGCATACTTTTTCACATCATGAATACGAACAAAAAATAAGGAGGTCTCCTTTTATGTCAAAAGCTAAATCCTTTATTACAGGTGTTATTTGCGGCGGAGCTGTTGCTGGACTAGCCGTTCTTTTCTCAACTCCTTCTTCGGGTAAAGATATGCGCGGCAAGCTGAAAGAAAAAGGAACTGATATTAAAAAGACTTTAGCTGATATTACAGCTGATACAAAGTTATTAAAGCGTCAAATCGTTGAAACTGCTTCAGAAGGTAAAGAAGTGTTTCAAGAATTAAAAGACGATATGCAAGACACGCTTTCTAACTGGAAACAAGATATTTCTCAAAACAAGCGCCATATTGAGAAAGAAATTTTAGACATCCAAAAGTCAATTGAGAAACTACAAGAAGCTGTTCCAGAAAAAGCGTAAACAGATTCCTGCTTAGTTTTTTGCATATAACAAATATTTTTTAGATAAATTGACCTTAACACGGCATATCACATAGATATGCCGTGTTTTTATGCATTTACAATATATGTTATCCTTTAACATGTACAGACAACGCATGTATTCTTGACTCATAAACCGCTTCCATAGTTATGCATGATTTGTATAGAATGTCATTTTTTTAAAAAATTTTCACAATTCTCACAAAAAGACTTTATTAATTTTTATTTTACTGGCATAATAGATAGTAATGAAAAAGAATGTTAAAGTGGGTGAGTAAATGAAAAGTGGAGAAAAAGATTACTCGGTAAAAGAAGCGATGATTTTCAGCCAACGCATTGCTCAATTATCGAAAGCGTTATGGAAATGTGTAGAGAAAGATTGGCAACAGTGGATTAAACCTTACGATTTAAACATTAATGAGCATCACATTTTATCAATCGCTTATCATTTAAAAGGGGCTTCTATTTCTGAGATTGCTAAGTTTGGAGTTATGCACGTATCAACGGCGTTTAACTTCTCGAAAAAACTGGAAGAACGCGGCTATCTTGTATTCTCGAAAAAAGAAGATGATAAACGAAATACGTACATTGAAATTACAGACAAAGGGGAAGAATTACTACTTCGCTTAATGGAGGAGTATGATCCTGAAAATAATTCTGTGTTTAATGGGGCTCTTGCACTTCGTAATTTTTATGGGAAGTTCCCAGAAAATATCGAACTGATCGCAATCCTGCGTAATATTTACGGACAAGACTTCATCGATATTTTTGAGAAATCGTTAGAAAATATTGAGGAGAACTTTACGGAATCCGATCAGAAGTTAGTTAAGAAGTAATCTATTTATTTTTTCGCAATCATGCTTAGGAATTCATTCATAAGTGGCTTAAATAAACCTTGTTTTGCTAGCGCTTCCGCAGTTTCGTGTACTTCGAGCTGATGTGGAAGCGCTTTTTCAAATTGATCTAACAGCGCATCGAACAATAAAAGCCCTTCTGCTTTCTCCACTACGTATTGTTCGTTCAGTTTTTCACAAAGTTGTAGTATACGTTCAATATCTTTTTTACGAGCTTTTTTCTTTATGATCAAAGAATAAAATGGACACTTTTCTTCATCAATCATTTTAAATAGTAGGTCTACGTAGTATTCAGCTTGTTCTAATCTTCTAACAACGTCCATTTTCTCCCTCACTTTCTAACACAAAGTCTTCTATTTCTGAATTTTGTAACACGAACAAAATATCGTGTGATACAATATATATATGTATTTTAGCCAAAAGGAGGTCTCGCCTCATGACACTTATAACAGTTGTTTTTGTCGCATTCGCACTTCTTGTTATATTTTACACGAATTTCATGACACATACACTGTGTGAACGAAAACAAATAGCTGCGAGCCGCCAACCCGGTGTCTTTCGGGTTATTAATGTATGTATAACAATTTTATTAATTTCTAGTTATATAGAAATTATATTTCATGGAAAGTGAGGAAGGAAAGCCCCTTCCTCATTTTTTTCCTCTATAAGCAAATTATACCTACTATAACCAATAAAATAAACAGTACAAGTAATAAAATAAGTTGAGAATTCATCCCCATCCCCTCCTCTATTCTGTATATGCGGCATATGCCCAATATGGCACACTTTCAAAATCTGACACGATATGGTTAATTTTTCTTTATCAATATGAAATCGAGTCGAAATATGATATATTAAATTCTGTACATATTGCTTATACTATGAAATAAATGACACGCATCTTAACTTTATCCTAAAGCCTCGGTAAGCCCTGTTAAGCGCGCTTTACCAATATAAAAAGCAAAAGTATCAGTGAGACTTAATCGGGCTCTTATGAATTACAATTCATTGGTATAGGATAAATTAAAAATACATAATAGTAGGAGTGTTTATCGAATGAAGAAAGCTATGCTTGCCTTAGCCGCAACAAGTGTAATCGCACTATCAGCTTGTGGAACATCATCATCAGACAAAATCGTTACATCTAAAGCTGGTGACATTACAAAAGACGAATTCTACGAGCAAATGAAAACACAAGCTGGTAAACAAGTATTAAACAACATGGTTATGGAAAAAGTACTTATTAAAAACTACAAAGTTGAAGACAAAGAAGTAGACAAAAAGTTCGATGAAATGAAAAAACAATACGGTGATCAATTCGATACACTATTAAAACAACAAGGTATTAAAGAAGAAACTATAAAAACTGGTGTGCGTGCTCAATTAGCTCAAGAAAAAGCTATCGAGAAAACAATCACTGATAAAGAATTAAAAGAAAACTACAAGCCTGAAATTAAAGCAAGCCACATTCTTGTAAAAGATGAAGCAACTGCGAAAAAGGTGAAAGAAGAACTTGGACAAGGTAAATCTTTCGAAGAGTTAGCGAAACAATACTCTGAAGATACTGGTTCAAAAGAAAAAGGCGGAGACCTTGGCTACTTTACTTCTGGTAAAATGGTTAAAGAATTCGAAGATGCTGCTTACAAGCTGAAAAAAGATGAAGTAAGCGAGCCTGTAAAAACACAATTCGGTTACCACATCATTAAAGTAACAGACATTAAAGAACAAAAACCATTTGATGAAGTTAAAGGCGACATCAAAAAAGATCTAGTTCAAAAGAAAGCACAAGATGCACAATTTATGAACGATCTTATGATGAAAGAAATCAAAGCTGCTGACGTAAAAGTTGACGATAAAGATTTAAAAGATCTTTTCGAAGAGAAGAAAACTGACGCTAAAAAAGAAGAAAAGAAATAATGAAAAGCTCGGGCTAAGCCCGAGCTTTTTTTGTATGCTCTCTTCTTGCCGTACATTACGTCCAGATTCGGCAAATGAAATTATATGGTTGATTCTCCGAATAAATTAAACTCTGCTCTAAATTATATCAGCGATTTTTCAATTATATCGACCGTAACTCCAATTATATCAGCGATTTTCGAAGTATATCGACGCAACTCCAATTATATCGGCGATTTTCGAAGTATATCGACTTACCGACAGAAATTTACAATAACTGCGAATCTCTCTTAAAACACAAAAAAACCTTGGTCCACGCCACATGGAACCAAGGTTTATCTCATTATCATTGATTAAATTCAAAAACTATGTTAAATTAGTACAGAAACACGTTTTCTAAAATGAAAGGAACGTATTTATCCGTATCTTAATTGTACACCAAAACACATCTTCAGTCAACCTCTATTTTTCACTTTTAAAGGAGTGCTACCGTATGAACAAAAAACTTGATCTAGAGCAAAAACGCTTGGATACCGTAATCGAAACGATTGCGAAACAAATTGATAAGCTGGAAAACGAAACTGGTAGACGCCGGGCGGAAGTAATCAATATTCGTAAACACTTTTGGGATGACGTGAAAGTGAACACGGATACTTTTGATGATTATCTTGAAACAGTTATCAACTTAAGACAACAAGCTCAGTCACTAGCTGTCACACAAATTACACATAAGCACACTTTTAATCGACTAGCTGCATTAAAACGTATGCAGAAAGCTCCTTACTTCGGGCGCATTGATTTTACAGAAGAAGGCGAACCTGCGGCTGAGAAAATTTATATCGGTGTTGCTACCCTTACTGATGCAAGCGGCGAAAATTTTCTCATATACGATTGGCGCGCACCTATTTCAAGCGTCTACTATGACTATCCACCAGGGCCGGCAAAATATAGTACGCCAGGCGGTGTCATTAACGGAACTGTAGAGAAAAAATTACAATACATTATTCAAAATGGCGAGATTGATTCTATGTTCGATACGAGCCTTACAATTGGAGACGAAATCCTGCAACAAGCGCTCGGAAAAGGTACGAACAAACATATGCAAAGTATAGTTGCGACAATCCAGCGCGAGCAAAATGAAATTATTCGTCACGATGAAGGTCGACTACTTATCGTGCAAGGAGCTGCTGGTAGCGGTAAAACGTCTGCTGCCCTGCAACGAATCGCCTACTTACTATATAAATATCGCGAATGGTTAAAAGCAGATCAAATCATTCTCTTCTCCCCTAACTCTATGTTCAACAGCTACGTTTCTAACGTACTACCTGAACTTGGCGAAGAGAATATGCAGCAAGTTACATTCCAGGAATATTTAAATCATAGACTAAGTAAATCATTTGACGTGGAAGATCCATACGAACAATTAGAATATATGCTAACTGAAACGAATAGCCCTGCCTATAAAACTAGAAATGCAAGCATTCGCTTTAAAGCATCTACTCAATTTTTCGAGATGATTAGAACGTACAGACAATCTCTTGAATCGTCTGGCATGCTATTTAGAGGAATGAAATTTAGAGGAAAACTGATTGCCTCTGCTAAAGAAATCGCAGAGCAATTTTATAATACTGACTCCTCCCTCCGCTTCCATAGCCGTATTGAGAAGTTAACGGATTGGCTAAATAAGCAAATAGATGCACTTGAAAAAGCAGAACTGAAAAAGCCTTGGGTAGAAGAAGAAATTGAACTACTTAGTAAAGATGAATATCAAAAGGCTTATAAATACTTGCAGAAAAAGGGCGAGTTTGACGACAACTCCTTTAATGATTTTGAGAAAGAAACGAAAGTGCTTGGACGTATGATTGTCCGTAAAAAATTGAAGCCACTTCGTAAAGGTGTTCAAACATTGCGTTTCATCAATTTCACAGGCATATATAAACAACTCTTCACAGATGTATCATTGGTTACTGGAGAAAAGCCGAAAGAATGGGACGACATTTGCTCACTAACGGTGAACATGCTTGATGAAGGAAAGCTATATTACGAGGATGCGACTCCATTTTTACTTTTAAAAGAGTTAATTGAAGGCTTCCAAACGAACAGATCAATTAAACACGTACTCGTAGATGAAGCGCAAGATTATTCTCCGTTTCAATTCGAGTTTTTAAAACGTCTCTTCCCTGCCGCAAAAATGACGGTACTCGGAGACTTTAACCAAGCAATATTTGCTCATGCGAGTGAAACGGTGAATTTCGATACACTTACGAATTTATACGGGCCAGACGAAACGAACGGTATCAACTTAACTCGTAGCTATCGCTCAACAAAACCGATTATTGAATTCACACGAAATCTCGTACCAGAAGGAAAGAAAATTAACGCTTTTGAACGTGACGGTGAGAAGCCTACAGTAACGAAAGTAGCTGATTACAGCGAACTTCATAAGCATATTACTGCTAAAGTTGCTGAACTACAAACAGAGCAGCACAATACGATCGCAATTATATGTAAATCTGCAGCCGAAAGCGCCGCTGCCTATGAGGCACTCGGTAGCATTGAAGATATTAAACTTGTGAAGAGCACCTCCGCTGAGTATGAGCAAGGCGTCGTTATCATCCCTGCTTATTTAGCGAAAGGTATCGAATTTGATGCTGTTATTATTTACGATGCTTCTAAAGATGTATACAGCGATGAGAGCGTTCGTAGATTGTTCTATACTGCTTGTACACGCGCGATGCATGAGTTACAACTTTATAGCGTTGGCGAAATTAGTCCTTTTGTACTTGGGGCTGACTCGGAGAGTTTTGAGCTTATTACAACACCTTGATACGAATCAAGGTGTTTTCTTTTTTATGCAGGATTTACACCTTTAAAGTAGAATATATCATTTTAGAAAAAAATAAGGAGTGGAAACATGAATCATTATTTCATTGCTATTTATGACGGTGAATTTCCTGACGAAAAATTACATACCATTTTACAATCTAATCACACTTTTACTAACCTAAACGTCCGCACTATTTCAATCTCCTCACCAAGACCATTCACATTATTAGTTGGCGAAGAACATGATGCACTTACAACTGGACTTACAGACAAATACCACTTATTAACGAAAGAGTTGCAAATACTTGAGCAGCAAGAAAAGTACTACTATGTATACGATTATAAAATTAAAAAGACCATCGAGAATCCTACCCAAAAATGCTTTCCATTAGCAGAAATCAATATAAGTGTTACGAAATTCCATCAGATGATTCAAAAAGTAAAAGACTTAAAACGCCCTGTATTTGCAGGTTATAACATCGTATCTCATGATGCAGACATACTTACGATTGATGTACTTCTTTCTTCACCTTTATTGGATCCTAACACATCCGAAAAAGATGAGGAAGAATACTCCTATTTACAGCAGCTAGCTGAATCAATTTCTCGTTCTGAATTATGTACTTCTATTAAATCGAGTTCACTTATTACAACATAAAAAGAGGGTTATTTATCATAACCCTCTTCCTACTATCTATTTACGTTTTTGAAACAACACAATTAAGACTGGTAATATGGTTAAAGCGCAGAATAAAGAAAGTGTCGTATCAATAACAGTTGTAATACCAAATTCACGTAAGACTGGGAAGTTAACAAAAATTAACGTTGAAAACCCAACAATTACAGTTAATCCGGAAGCGGTAATGGCTTGCCCCACTTTTGAAAGAGAAACGCGAATTGCTTCTTTGGGAGACAGTCCCTTCACCTCTTCTTCACGATATCTTTCCATAATGAGAATCGTAAACTCTGTTCCAATTCCAAGTACAAGGCAACTAAGTGCTGTTGTTAGTGGATTATATGAAATATCAAGTAGTTTTAAAGCACCTGGCGAGAATCCTAATACTAAAACAATTGGTATTAATGGATATAATGCATGTTTTACGCGGCGATACACAAGGAATAAAGATAGGAAAATAATAAGTAGCCCCGCGCCAATCATGAGTTCACTATTTGCACCGATGTTATCAATACCATAAAGCATCATAACTTGCGCACCCGCTGGCTTCATTTTCACACCATCGATCGGCTTCATGTCCTTTGATATGTTATGCATCAATTTCAATTGCTCAGCAGAAGAAAGATCTGGATTCACTTGGAACTGAACTGTTGCGTATTTTTTGTTCTTACTTATAACCGTTTCTTTCAGAGAATTCGGCACGTTTTCAAGTTCATTTGCTACTTGTGCAGTAGATTCTGGCAACGGGCTTTTCCCGTTGATTTGCAAAATAACTTTAGGTAGTGATATAACATCACTCACATCTTTATATTCATTTTCAATCTTTTTACTTTCACTATGCATCCAAGACATCACTTTCGGTTCTGTGACATCCTCTGCTTCTACTAAATACGTAATATATGTTGTCGAGCCAACTATCTTTTGTAATTGTTTCGTATTTTTTAATGTCTCCATATTTTGCGGAATCATTTTTGTTAAGTCTGTTTCAGTCGGAATAGACCTTTCTGCCATAAATCCAAGACTAGATAAAATAACGGAAACAATTAAAATAGGAATTGCGAGTTTCATAGCTAGATTAGCATATTGATTTAAGAAACGTGATAGCATTGTATTTTTATCTGCATCACTTTTTAATAGAGGTGCTGCTTTTTTGCGATCTAATAAGTAGAATGTTGAGAACATCAATAATAGTTCAATAACGTAACAGAATAATACACCAATCGCTAACGTTAATCCAAATTGTTGCATCATCGGCGCTTTCGATAAATACATCGTCAGGAAGCTTAAACTCATAATTACAACTGCAATCCCTACGCCAGGTCCAATATGACGAACGGCATGTAATGTTGCAAGTTTCGCATTAAATCCACTTGTTTTATATTCCTCTTCATATCTATTATGGAATTGAACACCAAAATCGGTGCCGAGCCCTATAATGATTGGTAATGTTGCCATAGTTGCGATTGTAATCGGAATTCCGGCCCATCCCATGAAACCAAATGTCCATATTAACCCGATTAACACAAAGGCTAATGAAATAACGCGACGCCTTACAGGGAACACGAAGAATAGTACAACAATCATTAATAGAACCGCTAAACCGAGCATGATTCCTAAAGTTGTTATAACCTCTTCTTGAATATCTCCTAAAATAGCAGGCATTCCAGCTACTTTCACTGTTACACCTTGACTGAAGTTCGTATTTTTAATAAGTTCGTTTAACTCTTTATTAATACGTACGTAAGTCGTCATTTCTGCATTATTCGATGTGTGAAGCTGAATCACAACGTGTTTTCCATTCTCAGGAATGAGTTGTTTCAATCGGTCTGGTACTTTTCCTTTATTTGAAAAGACGATTTCATGAAGTAAATCATTGTTCATATGTTGAACATTCGGTAGAGCTTTCAAAATATCTCGTTGCATATGAACTTTTTGTTGTTCTGTTAAAATGCTTTGCGTATACTTTGCAACCTCATCGTTTTGCTTTTCCGTTAAAATAGATGCTGTTATTTTCTCTTGCTCATCAGCTGTAGGCGGATGTCCGAGCACAATTAATTGTTTTTGTATTTCTTGCATTTGTTCAGCTGCAAGTTGTTGCTGAATAAACACTCCCATTTTTTCACGTTGCTCATTCGTTAAGCTACTTTTTACATTATTATTAATTTCATTCATTTTTCCGCTTGAAATAGAGTTTTTCAAAACTGTTTCTAATTTCTCATTTGTTACTCCTGTATCAAATGCTGAAAAAGAAGGAGTAGGAGCGGATAACATTTCATTTAATAAGCCAACATAATGTGTTGATCCGGTAATATCTTTTATACCTTCTACTTTTTTAGTGAATTCTACAATCGCTTTATTTGTTTCTTGTGAAAGCAATGTATCGCTCTCTCCACTAAGCAGTACGTATATACCATCTCCACCAAAATGCTTTTGATATGTTTCAGTATCTTTATAAACATCAGATGTATTACTTAGAAATACATCATTCCCCATCTTCATATCAAGTTTTGTTATTCCAAATGCGAAGAATATCGTTAAACATACTATAAGTGCAATATTCACCTTTGCGTACTTGATGATAAAACGTCCAATTGTATGAAAAATCTTATCCATGTCTTATTTCCTCCTTTACTATGCTCAATAATTTATCATAGGCTTTAGAGGAAAACGATGAATAAAAATGAATATACGTCTCAAAATAAGACATATGTCTTATTTTGGTTCATTTACCCCGCATTAACTGGCAGTAAGATCCCCACCTCAAAATTCAGCGAAAGCAAAAAAGTTAGCTTGGGGATCAACTGTCCGTAAATGCCCGATTGGTGAGGGCTGATAATCAGTGGGGATGAAGCCCTCACTGATTAAAGTTTCACTTTATGAGAAAATTATTAACGATATGGATCAGTTCTTCTTTTGAATACGGATATTCATTATTAATCCATTTCTTTATAATCTCAAAAAATCCACTACAGTAAAAATCACATAATACATTTGGATAATCCGAATTTTGGATTTGCCTTGAAAGAGGGTCGTTATATTGCGCTGCATTTTCATGTAAAGCCTCCCCACCAAGTTGAATCAACTTATCATATAATTCACGGCTATTATTTTTACTCGTAACGTTAAAAAACAACGCACGATTCACATCTATGTAGTCAATTACTTCTTCAAAAAATGTACGTTCTAAATTCAAACCTTGCTTAGTTTGTTCAAAGAGCTCTATGGCGACAGCATTTACCGTAGCACTAAAAAGCTCATACTTATCAACGTAATAGCGATAAAACGTACTTCTATGTATCATTGCTTTTTCGCAAATGTGATTAATTGTAATAGCTGAGAATGGTTTTTCTTTTAATAATTCCATAAAAGTATTTGTTATTAAAATTTGTGTACGTAAACGAGTGAGGTTACTCAATTTATTTGTCCTCCCTGTAACTTTTGTTGTACTTTTAGTATGCCGTAGTTGGTTATAATAGTGAATTCTTTTTGTATATTACAAAAAACACCTTGATAATTATCAAGGTGTTTTACAGTGTTAAAAAATGAATTAGCGAAACCCCTCTATTCATTTCCCGAAGTCTGCGAACGTTTTATAAATAAAGCTACAACAACTGCAAGTAGCGCCAAACCAAAGCCAATCGTAAATGCGTTATGCACGCCTGAAACCATCGCTTCCGTCAATTGAGCCGGGTCAGTTGGATTTGAAGATGCATCCAAATATTTCTTTTGCCCGGAAGTCATAACGCTAATAAAGAAAGCAACTCCTACCGCACCAGCTACTTGTGATAGAGTATTCAAAATAGCTGTTCCGTGAGGATAAAATCGCTTCGGAAGTTGGTTCAAACCGTTCGTTTGCGCTGGCATCATAATCATTGAAATGGATACCATCATAGTGACATGTAATAGGATGAAAGTTATTTTAGACGTATCTGCCGTTACTTGTGTAAAGAACCACATCACACCTGCTAATAATATCGTACCAGGAATAATAAGCGCTCTTGGGCCAAATTTATCAAAGAGCTTCCCTGAAACTGGAGAAAGCAGACCATTCAATAGGCTACCTGGAAGCATAATAAGACCAGTTGCATAGACAGTTAAGCCTAAAGCACCTTGAAATAGAAATGGTAGTAACGTCATTGTCGAGAACATCGTCATCATCATGATCGTCAATAAAATTGTCGTTAGCGTAAACATCGGATATTTAAATGCACTAAGATCTAGTAATGGCTCTTTCAATTTCAATTGACGTAATACGAAGAATAGAATTGCTACAAGACCAATTAGGATTATGCCATATACTTGGAAACTATCCCAACCTTCACCTGAGCTACTAAATCCATAAACAATCCCGCCAAATCCAATTGTAGATAAAAGAATAGATAACACATCTACCTTTGGTTTAGTAGGCTCTGAGACATTTTTCAAATAAATAAACGCAAAAACGATAGAAAAAATTGCAAATGGAAGAACGAAATAAAATAGCCATCTCCAATTCAATGTTTCCAAAATGAGCCCTGAAAGTGTCGGCCCAATGGCAGGGGCGAACATGATTACAAGCCCAATACTCCCCATTGCCGCCCCTCTCTTTTCAGGAGGATATAGAAGAAGAATCGTATTCATTAATACAGGCATCATTAATCCCGTACCTGCCGCTTGTAACAAGCGACCCACCAATAGTATAGAAAATCCAGGTGCAATCGCACTTACAAATGTACCGAAAGTAAAGACCACCATAGCACCTATGAATACTTGTCTTGTTGTAAACCATTGTACTAATAAAGCAGAAGCTGGAATTAGTACAGCAACTACAAGCATGTACCCTGTTGAAAGCCATTGAAGAGTCGACGGTGTTACATTCAACTCAATCATCAATTGCGGAAAAGCAACGTTCAATAATGTTTCATTCAAAATGGTGAAAAACGCTCCAATGATCATTGATATTAAAATTGGGAGTCTTTTCACATTGTCAAAATCCTTTGACTGCGAAGAAACAGACGCAGTTTGAGCATTCATACATAAACCTCCTCGTATTCTTTTATAAATTTTTACTACCTTTGTTAGTCATATTTAACGTAGAAACGCCCATGCCAAATTGAAAATGGTAGAGCACAACTACAAGTAGGATCAATAATGACATCACGCCGAAGATATTACTATACATATTTGCAGCTTGATTTGCAACAAAAGGATTGAGTTGTAGCGAAGTAGAACCATTATCCGCATTTTGTGTTGAATTATCTACCATCGTGTAGACCTCCTTTTCTCTTTCCCATAATCTATACAAATTTAAGTGAGTATCAACATAATGAATATCCTCACTATTTTATTATAATGAGGATATCATTTTTACCGTACGTGCTCAGTTTCTACCTCTATTCAACCAAATCTACTAAACTACAATTTACTTTACAGAAGTTCTGTTACTGCTGAAGAATGAACGAATGCAAGAATTAGCGCTAAAATCATAAGCACTGCTGCCGGCATTACTTTTCCAATTGGATCTTTAACACGCATATGGGACAATACAGCTCCTAACATAATACAAGCAATCCATAATGCTGCTAAAACTAATACGACCTCATTCCAGAAACCAAAAATCAGTCCCGCCACTCCTGCTAAAGCGATCCAACCTGTCGCAATTCTGAACCATTGAGGTAAACCTAAATGAGCGAAAGCTTCTACTTGCATTTTTGCTCCCGCAATTTTACTCACACTTGAAAAGAAAAATGCAAAAATTAATAAACATTGAAGTACTAATGCTACAATAGTCATGTACAATCCTCCGTTACATATATTTTTTAGGGTATTGCTATTGAATACTAAAACGATTTGAAATTCCTTACATAGATACACCTCGCTCTATTATCGTTTTCTATAGGCATGAGCATCAGTTATAATAGTAATTATCCCGCTATTACACATTATGAGCATACGATATAATGAGGTTACTCACTAATCGTTTATAATATAGAGAGGATACTCACTAATAATCTACAATATATTTATGAAACGTGCAAAAATGAACTACAAAATAATGAGGAGGTCATCCCATTCATGAAATCAAATTATCCAGCTGCAATAGATATCATCCATATATTAATGCAATCGACCAACTATGTTCAAAGAGAATTTCAATCTCAATTGTCAGCTCTTGACACACCTTATCATCTAACAGGTCCTAGGCTACGCGTTCTATCTACCGTTTCTGAAAATGGCCCCATTCGAATGAATGCATTAGCTGCTAAATTAGGCGTCAAAGCACGTACAGTTACCGATTTTGTCGATGCACTCGAACAAGACAAGCTCCTAGTTCGTATACCAGATCCAACTGATCGCCGAGCTACATTAATTCAACTTACTGAACGCGCGCATTCCAATATGGAGCAGGCGCTCGCTTTCCAAGACAAAGTCGCAAACGATATTTTGCAAAACCTCACATTAGAGCAGCGTGAGCAGTTTTTTGAACTTCTATTACAATTAATAAAAGATAAGCAAATTCCTGATTCATGCGAAGAAGCTGAAAACGGAAAAACTTGTTAAGTATGTAAATAAAACCACCTACACCCTAAAAAATATAGGGAACGGGTGGTTTGTTTTTTAAGCTGACTTTCTCGCTGGAATATCTTTACGCCTATATACACTTAGCACGACTCCCATTAAAAGCGCATGAAATACAGTTGGTGTTAATCCATAACTAATAAAAGGTAAGGATATCCCAGCAATCGGTAATAAACCTAAAATCATACCAACGTTATAAAGGAATTGAACTACGAAAAGAGTCATCCCTCCAATGAGAAGCAATTTACCATACCGATCATTTATTTTATAAGATATGAACATTAGCCGTGCTACAAAAAGAGAAAGAATTAAAACAAGGACCAGTGCAAGCACATATCCATAATAATAAGTCAAACTTGCAAATACAAAATCAGTATCTGGATTAGGGATGCGCTTTACATCTCCATATGTACCAAACCAACCTGCTGACGACATTACCTCTTTTAAACGTATATACATAAAGCCTGCGCCCTGTGCATCACGCTCTGGATTCAAATACCCTAAAAATCTATCCAAATGATATCCTTTTACTGAGGGCCAGGAAAAAGACGCCCTTATAATCAATAAACAGATTGGTACAATTGTAATAATTACTGCCGTTTTCTTTCCTAACTTACTCCACCAAAGCATAACGAATACCATCGTGATATAAATAAAAATCACTGAAAAGGCTGCGCCAATTAAGAATAAATACAAAGAAAATAAATACAACACTACAAGATACCTAACTTTCAATCTACTATTATTGAAAAAAGAAGCCCAAGCTAGAAAAAAGAACGGCACTGCCATTAAACGGTCAATTGCAATAGGACCAACTTTTATTATCGGTTCTCCAAGCATCCCAGCATTCGGAAAGCAGTATAGCATGAACAAGATAAGTACCCCAATTGTATAAAACAACCATCCTAATCTCTCTAACTTCCGATAATCAATCAGCATCATCCCTAACGCTGTTGCAATACCAAGAACAACAGATATCACCTTATCCATTAGTAAATCATTCATATATCCAAAGGCTATAACTGGCAAAAATCCTAGCCCCATCGCAGCCACTAATAAAATAAGTAGGAACCAATCAACCTTTGGCTTATGCAGTTTGTTAAGCTCTTGCCCAAGTTTGACTGGACTTCCCATTTGTTCAACGGCCTTATCTTCAGCAACTTCCTCACTTAACCCTTTTTCTATCCACATATTCTTCGCCTGTTTTAAGTGAAAATTTAGTTCAGTTGCTACTAAGTCCTTCGCTTCTTTTGATTTAATATGGTTCGTAACTTCCTTTAAAAAACGCTCCCCTTTTTTGTTCAATTTTTTCTCACTCCTGTACTAAGCCTTTTAATATAAATCGTGCCTTCGTAGCATTCTTCTCTGCCTTTCGTAGCATCTTGTTTCCTTTATCATTTAATTGATAATATTTAGCTCCCGCGTGGTCCCAGCTAGATTGGATAAAGCGATTCTGTTCTAGACGATGTAATAAAGTGTATAGAGAACCTTCATCACCTTCGAATTTTTGAATCCCTCTCCCACGCAGTAACTGAATCAATTCATAACCTGTTTTTTCATTCATAAGAAGTTGCAACACTGCTAAAAGGATATCTTCTTCCTTTTCGGACGATTGATTGATTTTTTCACGCACCCGCTTCCGATGCTGCTCAGAAAAACTCAAATGTTTAAACGTTATGTTCTCCATTGATTTTCGCAAACCTTTTAATCGATCTTCCATTTGATTATTCCTCCAATCCTTCCTTCAAAAGTTCCTTTGCTTTTTTCAGTCTCGTTTTTATCGTATTTTCCTTCACTTCTATTACTGTAGCAATCTCTTTAATTGATAACTCTTCATAATAAAATAGATAAATGACTTCTCGATATTTTATCGGTAAATTCATTACTGCAGAAGCCAGCCTACTATCCTCTGCATTTTGAATAACTGTTTGTTCCACACTTTCTTTTTGACTCTCCATATACGTAAAGTCATCCTCTGTAACGATAACTTTTTTGTTATACCAACTTTTTATATAGTCCTTACAATGATTAATCGCAATTCTCCATAACCACGTTTTCACATTCGAATTCCCTTTATATGTATGAAGAGACTTATAGCATTTCACAAATATATCTTGCGTTAAATCCTCCGCAACCTCTTTATTATTCACATATGAATACACAAGCTGCAGGACTTCTTGTCCATACTTGTTCATTATTTCATCGATAAGGTCCTCCTTATCTTCTATTTCAAACGCTTCTACCGTTAATTCATCCACATCATTTCCTCCTTCCCATATATTAGACGACGCAACCTATGGAAAAGTTTTATACATTCATAAAAAATACGGTCGGCAATAACTTTTTTTATAAAGCACTTCCTCAGCAAATTACATATAATAAACCGAATATTCGTTACAATACATTCACCTAAAGAGCGTCTTTCTCCCAAGGCGCTTTTTAATTTTGAAATCTCCCTTCAAGAACAAAAAAGAACCCATTTAATCAGGGGCCCTCCTTCTTCCTAAAACTCACTTAAAGAGTCTAATATGTCATAACCATACAAGGATGGCTTGATAATATCGAAACCAATAAACTCTTCATACTGATTATCTGCAAAATAAAATACAACATGATGCAATGCTACTTTTTGCAAATGATTGTCCTGAGAAATCCGAAATGAGTATATGTAGTTGTTATTATTTGAAGTTTTCTTTTTATATATTTTACTCAAGTTTGTTAATGCTTTTAATTTACGAGCATTTTCTCCAAAAAACTCAATCCCTACTATGCGATCAAATTGATCTATATCTACATTCAGTTTTGGATTTTCTTCTAATTCTTCAGTCGATTCAATCTTAATTTCTGAAGTAAATGGAATTACATACAGATAAGCCATCTGGATTTCAGGGTCGTAAGTAATTAATTTTTTCATGATACACCTCATATTGGTATCTTATTTTTTGTATGAAACTTCTCTCAATAAACTAAATATTAGGTTTTTCGGTTATAAAATACAAGTGTAGTATTTGAAATTCTATACTTAACGTAGCTGTTTGTTCTTGTTGATCTACTGCTTTTTCTAGTTCTGTTTTGTATTTCATTTGAACGTTGTTATCAGTATCCTTTTTTTATTTAACAAGAAATAAAGTTGTATATGACAAACCACACTTTACACACTAATCCATCATTTAAAACTAGAGCTTTTTATCCATATGTCTTGTTCCCTGTTTTAAAACATAATACAATTAATACGTAACTTAATACGCTATAACTAGTAGGTGTGGTAATCATCTCTTCCATTTTGAAAAAAGGGGGGAGGTGATAATATGATCGCGATGTTTGTAATTAAATTAGTGTATGGTATCCTAACCGGAGCTGGCGTTGTCATCGGTAGAAGATACGTCGGTCCATGGCTAATTTCTGTATACAAAAAAGCGAGAACCACCCTGCTTCGTGGAAAAGGTAAGGGCGGTTCTCGGCTAAAACGTTAATGTAATTGTCTTATAACCGCACCTACTACCACCACAATAGCAAGTTAGGTTACACAAGGCAGAAGTTTCTCAGGCTTCTGTCTTCTTTATTTTATGCAAAATTCATACTACATACTCTATCATCATTGTAACACATTCTAATTATTTTTAGTCAAGATAAAAAACCACCTAAAGGCTCCCCTTCAGGTGGTTCTCTATTTTACGCTAACGCAGCTGCCTGCTCTTGTTGATCTACAGGAATTACAGCGTCTGTTAATGCTTTTTCTAGTTCTGCTGTGTATTTCATTTGCTCTTCTTTGCTCCAGCCTAGTTTCACAGCCATGTAGTTGATTACTGCTTCTTTCCACTCGTATACCCAGTGGATGTTGAAGAATACAGCGCCTCTGCGGCGTACGAAGAAGTCAACTGGTTTTGCTGTCATTTCGTAATCCATTGCGTATACAAGCGGGATTAGAACGTCAAGCGGCATGTTGTATTCTTTCGCTTCGTTTTTATGTTTTTTCGCTAATTCGAACAGTACGTCAACGTTAGAGCCGTAGAATTTCGCGAATTCTTCCGCTTGTTCTGTCGTTAAACCATATTTCGTACCTTCGCCAGCTTTTTTCGCAACAAATGCTGTGAATCCGTGTGAACCATCTACATGTCCACCAGAGATTGGCATATGTTTCGTGTCGCTCTTCGGATATGCACTATGACCTTCTTTTTGTAGTAAGTTCGTTACGTAGTCTACTACCATTTCAGCCATTTTGCGGTATCCTGTTAATTTACCACCTGCGATTGTAATTAAGCCAGATTCAGAAGTCCAAATTTCGTCTTTACGAGAAATTTCAGATGCACTCTTACCTTCTTCGTAAATTAACGGACGTACACCAGCCCAGCTTGATTCAACATCTTTTTCCGTAATTTTTACGCTTGGGAACATGTAGTTAATCGCATTAATGATGTATGTGCGATCTTCTGTTGTCATTTGCGGTACAGCTGCGTCTTTATCATAGAACGTATCTGTTGTACCTACATATGTTTTTCCGCCGCGAGGAATCGCGAACACCATACGTTTATCTGGTGTATCGAAGTAAATCGCTTGACCTAACGGGAAACGTTTTTGGTCAATTACTAAGTGAACACCTTTTGATAACTGAAGTACTTTTCCTTTTTTCGAGTTATCTTTTTCACGAAGTGTATCTACCCAAGGGCCAGCTGCGTTTACAATTTTCTTACCGTAAACTTCGTATACTTCACCGTCTAGTAAATCGATTACACGTACACCACATACTTTTCCATCTTTATATAAGAAACTATCTACTTTTGCGTAGTTAACAGCTTTTGCGCCATGCTCAATTGCTTCCTTCATTACTTCAATTGTAAGACGAGCATCGTCTGTACGATATTCTACGTAGTAACCGCCGCCTTTTAATCCTTCTTGTTTTACAAGAGGCTCTTTCTTCAATGTTTCTTCACGGTTAAACATTTTTCTACGCTCGCTTCGTTTTACGCCTGCTAAGAAGTCGTATACACGAAGACCAATTGATGTACTGAATGATCCGAACGTACCGCCTGTATGGAACGGAAGTAACATCCACTCTGGTGTTGTTACATGGGGACCGTTCTCATATACAATCGCACGCTCTTTCCCCACCTCTGCTACCATTTTCACTTCAAGCTGTTTTAAATAACGTAGACCACCGTGTACAAGCTTCGTTGAACGACTTGATGTACCTGCTGCAAAGTCCTGCATTTCAAACACAATTGTAGATAATCCGCGTGTTGCTCCATCTAATGCAATACCAGAACCAGTAATACCTCCACCAATTACGATCACATCTAACTCTTGTTTATTTACTCCGTTTAATACGTCTTTACGTTGTTTACTTGAAAATTTCATGGTAATTCCTCCCTTTGATAACGAAAAAAGAGACCACAAACTCCGCTATAGATTTCACCTCTATAGCGTGTTGTGGTCTCTCCAAATCTCCTACCGAATTATTAACTTGTCACCATTATAACACTGTTTATGATTATTTGAAAGCTTTTGTTGCTTCAATTGCTTTTTTCCATCCAGCATATAGCTCTTCGCTTGTTGCCGCTTCCATCGTTGGTTCAAAGCGTTTGTCCATATGCCACTGCTCTTTAATTTCATCTTGGTTTTTCCAATATCCAACCGCAAGACCAGCTAAATACGCTGCACCTAGAGCCGTTGTTTCATTGATTACTGGACGCTCTACAGGAACGTCTAAAATATCACTTTGGAACTTCATTAAGAAGTTATTTTTAACTGCTCCGCCATCAACGCGTAACGTGTTTAATTCAATACCTGAATCTGCTTCCATTGCACATAATACATCTTTCGTTTGGTAAGCTAAAGATTCTAGCGTCGCACGAATGAAATGCTCTTTCGTCGTACCGCGCGTTACGCCAAACATAGCGCCGCGTACTTCACTATCCCAGTAAGGTGTTCCTAATCCAACGAATGCTGGTACTACGTATACACCGTCAGTTGATTCAACGCGAGAAGCATATACTTCACTCTCACTCGCATCTTTAAACATGCGCATTCCATCGCGTAACCATTGAATTGCAGAACCTGCTACGAAAATACTTCCTTCTAATGCGTAGTTTACTTTACCATCTATTCCCCATGCAATTGTTGTTAATAGGCCGTGCTCAGAAGCTACTGCTTTTTCACCTGTGTTCATTAACATGAAGCAACCAGTTCCGTATGTGTTTTTCGCCATACCTTCACCGAAACAAGCTTGTCCGAATAATGCTGCTTGTTGGTCACCAGCTACACCTGCAATCGGTACATTTTGACCGAAGAAATGATAGTCAATTGTTTCTCCATAAACTTCAGATGATGGACGTACTTCTGGAAGCATGCTCTTTGGTACTGTTAACATGTCTAGAAGCTCATCATCCCACTGTAAGTCATGAATGTTAAACATTAATGTGCGTGATGCATTTGAGTAATCTGTTACGTGCGCTTTACCACCAGATAGTTTCCATACAAGCCACGTATCAATTGTTCCGAATAATAACTCGCCGTTTTCTGCTTTCTCTCTTGCACCTTCAACATTATCTAAAATCCATTTTACTTTCGTACCAGAGAAGTATGCATCAATTAAAAGACCTGTTTTTTCGCGAACGATATCGCTATAGCCTTTTTCTTTTAACTCATCACAAATTTCAACTGTTTGGCGAGATTGCCATACGATTGCGTTATAAATTGGTTTGCCAGTCTCTTTATCCCATACAACCGCTGTTTCACGTTGGTTCGTAATACCGATACCAGCGATTTGTTCTGGTTTTACGTCTGCTTCGCTTAAGCAAGTTGCGATAACTGCTAAAATAGATCCCCAAATTTCTTGTGCGTTATGCTCTACCCAGCCTGGCTTTGGAAAATGTTGTGTAAACTCTTTTTGAGCTGAATGTACAATTTCACCTTTTTTATTGAACAAAATTGCGCGTGAGCTTGTTGTTCCTTGGTCTAATGAAAGAATATATTTTTTCATATCGGTTTCCCCCTTATGCTACTTTTCTACTATTTGTAGTGCTTCCGCTTTTTTTACTTGTCATATAAGAGATTGCTAGTACAATCACAGTTGCAATAATCACATAAATAAGTGCTGCATTTTGTTTTCCTTCAAATACAACTTGATGGAATAATCCTGCAAGTGATCCACCTAAAATCGGACCTACTACTGGAATCCATGCATACTTCCAGTTTGAACCGCCTTTTCCTGCAATCGGAAGGAAGAAGTGTGCGATACGCGGACCTAAATCACGTGCCGGGTTAATTGCGTATCCTGTCGTTCCACCTAATGATAAACCAATACTTACAATTAAGAAACCTACGATAAATGGATTTAATCCATCTGCAAATTTATTTGCACCAATTGCTAATATACCAAATACTAAAATGAATGTTCCAATCATTTCACTTAAAAGGTTTGCAAATGTGTTCGGAATTGCTGGACCTGTTGCAAATACGCCTAACTTTGTTCCTGGATCTTCTGTTTCTTTCCAGTGTGGTAAGTAATGTAAATATACAAGAACTGCCCCGATAATTGCCCCAATCATTTGTGCTGCGATATAACCAGGTACGTCACTCCATGGGAACGCTCCCTTAAATGCTAATCCTATCGTTAAAGCTGGATTCAAATGTGCCCCACTAATTGATCCAACTGCGTACGCTGCAACCGCTACTGCTAAGCCCCAGCCCATTGTAATGACAATCCAACCAGAATCTTTCGCAAACGACTTCTTTAAACTTACACCAGCACAAACACCGCCACCAAGTAAGATTAACAATGCAGTCCCTATTAACTCTCCTAAAAATGCTGACATAGTATCCCTCCACAATCAATTTAAACGCTTTCAAAAGTGATAGAGGTAAAATGAATGGCCATTCGTTTTTTTCAAAAGAAAAAGATCCACAGCTTACATGCCTCTATATAAAAATATATAGAAACAATAAAATGTGGATCTCTTCTTTTCTCCGTCACGTTTATTAACTTGTCTATAATGTTAACCTCTCGTGAAAGCGGTGTCAACAGAATTTTTTCACATTTTCGTCACTTTTTTTGGTAATGTTTCCATAGTTCGCGTTTTGATGTCGTAATTGCTGTCGCACCAGCATTTAACGCTTTCTCCACATCATCAACTGTACGAATGAAACCACCCGCTAAAATCGGTACACCAGTACGCTCTTTCACTTCAGCGATAATATCCGTCATTGCCCCTGGAAGCACCTCAATATAATCCGGCTTCGTCTTTTCTAACAGATTGCAACTCTTCTCCATTGCGCTCGAATCGATTAAAAAGATACGTTGTATCGCCACAACACCCTTTTGCTTCGCCTTCATAATCACGCTCGCCTTTGTCGAAAGTAACCCGTACGGTCTAAACTCTTGGCATAAATACTCCGTCGCATGTCCATCACTCTGCAAACCATGAATTAAATCCACATGTAAAAACACCTTTTTACAATATTGCTTCGCAAGTGATATAACACTCCTCAATTGACCGACATGAATATCTAAAATAACAATATACTCATACGAACTATGTAATAACTTTTCCAAATCTTTAATTTGCCTCACTGCCGGCAAAATCTTCTGTTCATGAAATTCCATTCTATATGTCCCCTTCCTATCTATTCTTTATAGTACACAATTTGAGTAGAAAGAACAGCTAGTGTAGGGAAATTCCTTCATTATCTATATATTTTCTTCAACTTATCAGATCCCATGCCACCTATAACCATTAATAAGAGAGGTAAAAAATTTATTACGTATGGTGCATCCGCTACAGATGAAGAGTAAAGCGAGTTGTCGTTGCGTGTCCTGTGCAACTTGTGCGTTACAGCTTATGATGACGCTATTTAATATGTAGCTTTCATATACTATGCTCCGATAATAATTTCCCGAACAATAATCGTGCTTCTTAACATTGTCGTTTCGTGTCGGTAAGTCGATATCTCATGTCGAATCGTCGATAAATTGAAAAAATCGTTGATATATTTCAAGTTGTGTTCGATATATTTGAAAAATCGTTGATATATTTCAGAAAATAAAAAAGTGGATAACGACATGTTATCCACGCTCCCATAATTATAATAAAACCGAATCCTTATCACTATCCTGATTCCCCTTCTTATCATTCTCCAGAAAGAAAATCATTTTATTCATTTCCCACCTTATACTAGTATCGATAGCACCAAGGAAGATAATGAAGAAATAAAATTAGAACTAACAAAAACCCCTGTAAAATTTATTACAGGGGTTTTTGCCAATTATTTATTGTTTTGCATACCGAATATGAACGTTATCATCCATATGATAAATTTGTAATGTGTTTCCATCATAGTTTTGTAATTTATACATGATACTATCATTTGTTAGCTTTACTTCTTGACCGTCTTTAACTGCTTTTGTTACTTTTAAAGATAACTGGAATGATGGAACATCTACCTCATATGTTCCTGTTAAATAGTTATCTTTATTCGGATAAGAACCATTCGCATAGGACTCAAATGTTTTATCACCTTTTAGTACTAACGTAGTTTTTATACCACTACCGTAATCAATACCCCAATTACCAATAATCTCAGTACCATCTTTAATGTTCTTCTCCATGTTTCTATAACTAATTCCTAACTCTTCACTTGTACCAGCTGTACCTGAAAATACCCCAGTTTTAGCTTGACTTTTATCTGTTTGAGCCTGGCTACCAGTAGTTGGGTTTGCCTGTGTAGAATCACTTGTTGTACTAGTAGATTTTTCTGTGGCTGTATCACCTTTTATTTCAGATCTTAACTTATCGAATGTAGGCTTCCAAATACGTTTTGCTTCCTCTAGTTTTGTATTTGCTTTATTTAAGATTTCCTTATCAGTCTCTAAGCTGAATCCTTTATCGCTGAATAACTTCTCTATTTCACCAAATGTCTCTCTTAGTTTACTCGTCGCTCTTTCAATCTCTTTTTGGTCTTCTTTATGTTTTGGTGGTGCGTAAATCTTCTCTATTTTATCAAATACTTTATAAATGTCTTTAATACTATCTAATACCTCAGCTTTTGATTTACTTCCGTTTCTTAAATCCTTTACAGAAGCATCATAGTAATCAAATCGTCTTAACATATCCTGTTCAATGTCTAATAAATATTGTGCATAATCTTCATCCAAAACTCGAACCTTTTGAACATCTTTACTTTCTTCTTTCGAATTAGTTGATTTTTCTTTCGTTTCAGCAGCCTTAGATTTGCTTGTTTCTTCTGTCTTTTCCTCTTTACTTGCCGAATCTTTTACTGTAACACAGCCACTTAATAATAAGGCAACTGGAATTGCAGTAGCTATTAATTTCTTCACTTTCATACCTCATACCCCTTTAAGTAATTTATTCTTAGTTGGTCTTACTACCGATACTTTTCGCTGCTTCCTCAAACAGTTTTGAACCTTCTTGCGCTTTGCTTACTGCTTGATGCATTTTACTCTCGTCTTCTTGGTCCAATGCATCAAAGAGAAGTTGAAAACAATCCGCATACAGTTCCATCGATTGTTTTATCTTCGCCTGTTCTCCCTGTAACTCAGGAGGCGCTTGTAGGTTCTTCAGTTTCGTTGCGGTTGCCTTCGCTCCACCTAAACTCAGTTGTACTTCACTTTTCTTTTGTTTGTATGTTTTTACGTCTGAATCTGCTATTCCTTCAATTAATTTCATTGTATCTTCAATTTGAGTAGCACTGTTTATGATATCTGCCTTATACCTTTCAACATCTGAACCAGTTACCTTACCAGTTGAAGAAGTTGAAGAAGAGCTTTGTTGACTACTTGATGAACTACTGTTTGTACCTTCACCTTTCGCTACAGATAAGCTATCCTCTTTCTTGCTATCAGTTGACTTACTCTCTTTTTCAGTAGCCTTATTCTCTTTCTCTACCTTTTGCGTTTCTTCTTTCTTTGGTTCAGCTTTCTTACCATCAGTTTCAATTGTAATACAACCGCTCAATAACATAACTGGTAACGCTAAACTTACTAATTTCTTTGCTTTCATGATTACTAATACCCCTTTATTTGTAAAATGTAGTGCAAACAAGTTAATATACTTAACTAATAAATTTTCCAAGAATAATTTATTAGAATCTACCCCCATAGATTTCCTGTATATTCATAATCTTTCCATATATTATTTTACAAAGAATTACATATTTGGTCAAAGGGATTTATGTAGTCTTTAAAGGGAAAGTTATTAACCTAAGCGAAAAGAAAAGAAGCTAACAATAAATTGTTAACTTCTCAACTTAAGCGAAATAGTATCTTTCCCTATCTTCTAATATCTAGGTTGCGATTTAATATTTGTAAGATGAACATCATACATATCGATGATTTCAAGAAATCTATCAGCTTCACGGAAGACATGGTCTGCCAATAATGGGTGGATGATACTCTTTATTTTACACTGCTCAATTAAATCACGTGCTGTTTTCTTAAAGTCCCGAAGAGATGCAACCGACACACGATTTTGATCTAAAAATTGATCTAAAAGAGGGACTGTTTGGGATTGTGGTTTCATAGATTCTAAGTCAATTGCTTGATACATTAATGCATCAAAATCATTGCTAAAATTCCGTGCTGTATCTACAAGCTTTCTTTCCGATGGATCAAGAAGATGACCGATAAATTTAGCATGGTCTGCCATAATCCGTAAAAAGAAAACATTTTCTTTAATAATAGCATCAGGAAGGGCATCTAATTTCCCTTCATTTAATTCCATTAAACGTTTTCTAAAATAATCAGCTTCCCTACTTGTATGGTCAACTAACAGTGGAAAATTATTTTGTCCTGGCAATTTACATGTGAGAATCAATCCTAAAATTTTTCGTTTAAATCCCCAAATATTAGTTGCGGCTTGTTGTACTTCTGCATTAAATCTTTTTATTTGCTCAGGATCTGTTTCATTTGTATAGGAATGCGCTATTTGTTCGATATGTTCAAACAATCGATAAAATTGATTAGCCTCTTCGATTAATTGGGTATCCTCGCATCTAAATCCCAAGCGAAGAAAAAAAGAATGCTCCTTCATGATTCTAGACCAAAAACGAATTTCATTTAATGAACGCTCAACAAACATTACAGATGTAACACCTGTATCAGGATGTAATGTAGTGTCATCCCTATGCATTGTTAATCCCCCCCAGTAAATACTGTGCTAGTTCCATTCTTATGAGTAAAAATATATATAAATACCATCAATAAAAGCTCATGATGAATTTCGTATACATGCTCCCCAAAAAGGAAAAAGCTACCACCTAGATGTAAACTTTTACTAGATGGTAGCCATTCAAAATTTCTATTAAAGCAAAACCGAATCCTTATCACTACTCTGATTACGTTTCTCGCGTTCTTCTTCTAAACGCTTCATATATACTTCGCCTTCTTTTTCGATAAACTCATTATCCATATCTTGCTCTTTTTTCGAAGTATATAAAACCATGTAGCCGCTTAGTACAATCCCAACAATTACAAGATAAACCCACCATGGTAAAGTTTCCAAATCACTTCATTCCTTTCCTTAGACAAGCCTTATTAGTTTCACTGTATGAGGAAAGAAGTGGATTTATGCTTATTTTATTGTGGATGCTTCGAGAAAAATGCTTGTACGTATTCCATAAACTCAATTGGTTCCTGACGAAACGGCGCATGGTATCCTTTTTCAATAATATGAAACGTGCTATTTGCAAATAGCTGATGGTACAACTCACCATTTTCCCAAGAAACGCTCTTATCGTGTCGTCCCCATATAATTAAAGTCGGTACCTTAATTTTATCTGCTTCCATCGCAATGCGGCGCTCTCTCATTTTCGTTAGTTGATCATAATGCTCTTTATCATCGCGGCTATTTTTCACTGCATTTTTATTATAGTCCGTAATCTCTGTTACCGTTTGTAAATCCGTTGATAGCGGCGGCACTTCATAACTTTCTTTTTGCTGGAAAGACTCAATTCCTGTAGAATCTGCTAAAATGAGATGCGTCACTGCGTCCGGATATAAATACGCTAAATTAAGGGACATCTCTCCACCCATAGAATGACCGAGCACCGCAAACTGATCGTATCCGAGCTTCTTCATTAACTTATAATATAAATTCACTTGCGCAGGAAACGAATACTCAAAATCAACCGGCTTAGAAGAACGCCCAAATCCTAAAATATCAACTGCAATAATCGTATGGTCTCTTGCAAGCTCCGGATAAATATCACTAAATCCATCTGAAGAACCACCAAACCCATGAAGCATAAGTAAAGGCGGCTTCCCCTCACCAATTTGCTTAAAATAAATTGTCTGCCCATCAATTTGCGCCATACTCTCTTTCGTATGTAGCTTCATCATAACAGTATCTTTCACTTCTCCAACCTTCGCAATCGGCTTATCAACGAAGTTACACACTACAAGTAAAACGAGCACAATACCGCTAATTATATAAAACTTAAACCGTTTCAAATTTCCGTCTCCTTTCTCAAGTTGCCATTTCAAGTTTTTACATTTTTTGGTTATTTTATGATTAATTTTAATTGTAACCGATTCAGTTACAATTATACTAAAAAAATATTACTCACTTCTATTACTGATGGTTGTTTTGTAACCATTATAGTTACATATAAAAAGTAAGTCAATTATTTTATCTGCATTAACGGGCAGCCCGATTGATGCGAGCTAATAATCAATTGGTGCTACCTTCCTTTGCATTGCCGAATTACTTGGTGTCCTTACTTCTTTTAGTTAATAAAAAAAGCAAGCAGCTTCAGCTATCAGCTAAAACTACTTACTCTCCTACTTACTATCTCTATTTTTACTCTTTAATAAATTCCTTCGTACTTCTCACTGTATCAATTGGACGAACTAATTTTTCGATTTCTTCACGTTTTGGCTCTAAAAACGGAGGTAATGATAATTTTTCTCCAAGTGTTTCGTATGGCTCATCTCCCATAAATCCTGGGCCGTCTGTTGCAAATTCAAATAAGATTTGTGGTGCAACTCTTGCGTATAATGACTCGAAGAAGTGACGGTCTACATAGCCAGATGAAGGAAGCCCAACGCTACTAATTCTCTCAATCCATTCTTCTAATACAGCACGGTCCTCTACGCGGAATGCAGCATGGTGAACTGTACCAAAACCTTGTCGTGCTTCTGGAAGAACCGTATTATGTTCTACAATAACAGATGCACCGTTTCCGCCTTCGTTCACTTCAAATAAATAGAATTCTCCTTCTTGCGCAACCTCTTTAAATAATAGAACTTTTTCTAACACTTCTTTGAAGAAACTAAAGTTTGCAATACGGATGAATACAGGTCCTAAACCGGTAATTGCATATTCTAATGGAACTGGACCTTTTTGCCAAGGTGTACCTGATTCGATCCCTTTATCAAGTTCATCTGAAATTAATTGATAGTGTTGATCATCAAAGTCAACGAAAGATAGAGTTTTCTTACCAAATTGCTCTTTAATGCCTGTATGTTCCACTTCAAGACGGTCAAAACGTTTCACCCAATATGCTAACGATGCATCAGTTGGAACGCGGAATGAAGTTTTTGAAATTTCATTTGTACCGTGTACGCCTTTTGGAATACCTGGGAAGTCAAAGAATGTCATATCTGTTCCGGCACTACCTTTATCATCGGCAAAGAATAAATGGTACGTTTGAATATCATCTTGGTTTACCGTTTTTTTAACTAAACGCATTCCTAAAACGTGAGTGAAAAACTCATAATTCTTTTCTGCACTACTTGTAATCGCTGTAACGTGGTGAATTCCTTTTAATTGGTTCATTTTATATTCCTCCAATGGTTTTTAAATTTATATTTTCTCTTCTATTACTTCTCTTCAATAGGTGCTAAATTCGCTTCAATTTCTGCTCGCTGATCTTCTAAGAACGGCGGTAAGTCAAGTTTTTCTCCTAAATGTTCTACATCTTCATCAATTGTAAATCCTGGTCCATCTGTCGCAATTTCAAATAGGATTCCGTTTGATTCACGGAAATATAAGCTTTTAAAATAGAAACGGTCAATGATTCCTGAAGACTGGAAGCCTCTTTGTATCACCTGTTCTTCCCAATAAGCGAGCTCTGCATCATTTTTCACACGAATTGCTAAATGGTGAATGCTACCACGGCCCGGCTTTTCAGTAGGACCATCTAAATATTTCACAACAATTTCTCCAAAAGCCTCTCCTTTAATGGACTGGAAAATTGCTTCTTCATCATTTCGGCTAACCTCTGTATACCCAAACATCTCTGTAAGTGTACTTGCCATTTTATCAAGTCTACGAACTGTCATTTCCACAGAACCCATTCCTTGAATTTGATGCTTTGCAGGAACTTCTGATTTCTCCCAAGTTTCCCAGTGCTCTACTTTTTCTCCGTTTGAAACGAGTAGTACTAAGCGAAGACCTTCAGCATCCTCAAACTGCAAAGCAGGACGATTTGCATATGTTGTCATTTCACTATGTTTCACATCAAATTTCTCAAATCGTTCTTTCCAGTAATGTAAGCTTTCCTCAGAAGGAACAAGTAACCCGATTCGAGTAATTGCATTCGTACCACGATATGTTTTTCCTACTAAAGGAATTTCAAAAAACGATAATTCCGTACCTGGACTTCCTGTTTTGTCTCCGTAAAATAAGTGATACATAGACGGATCATCTTGGTTTACTGTCATTTTTACACGACGTAAACCAAGTACGTTTTTATAAAAATGATTATTTTCATTTGCGTTTTTCGTAACCATTGAAATGTGATGGTGCCCTTTAATTTCATACATCGATAATTCCTCCGTTTCATTTTACTAGTCAAGTGATAACTAAAAAATAACATTTCCCTCAACTAATATGGTTTTTAGCTTTTCAATTTATTCTTAATTATGTTTTTGTAAATTCATCTTAGTTTTTACTGAATAAGTTACTTTGTTTTGTAAATCGAAAGCAAATGAGTATATGTTTTTCATACGACTCATTTGCTTTCGTTACTATCACTTTACACCTCAAGTGATTAAAAAGCAAGGATAAAATCTCGAATTCAAGATATTTTTTTATTGAATAACATTTTAGAGTGGTGAATGGTTCTTTTGTAAAACAATTACTTACCTATTAAAGGCTTCTAATTCACTTGTTCAACCAAAGATTTTATAAACAAAAAGAATCCTACCTCTATGGAAGGATTCTTTTATTATGTAACTACTGTAAAAGTTTTTTTGATCACTTTTTCAAGATTACCTATTAAGAAAAAGTGTCATAATCAATATCTACATTCAATTGTTCTAATTACTTAAATTCAAATATAATTTTATTATATTTTTCTCACGATTTACAGCAGCATCTACTATTGACCTTATTAAACTTCCCTTATAACCTGTAGCACTAATCATTTCAAGTTTTTTTAATCCCATTGCATATGTTTGTACCAGGCTTTGTTGATGTGTGTAGACTTCACAGATGATGAAGCTTTAGACTTATACCTTAGTGTACCAATATTATTAGAACATCCTACAATATTTAGAAGGAATGTAGCCAATAAACACGATATTATTAATTTCTTCAAATAACCACTTCTAACTTTTTTTCAGTAACATTTTATTTATAACATAGGCTCATTCAAAATTATTCATATCAAAATAATAAATAATTGCAACCATACTTATTTTACATTACATTAAAGGTTAGAAATTATTCTTATACTCATAAAGTGTTACATATTAGGAGGAAACATGGAGTTTTATAATTTGGGTATCACCATTAAAGACCTTAGAATTAAAAAAAATATATCACAATCCGAATTATGTCATGGAATATGTTCACAAAGTCAAATTAGTAAAATAGAAAAAGGTATTATTTATCCATCTAGCATATTATTGTATCAATTATCTGAAAGGCTTGGTATTGATCCGAATTATATATTTGCACTAACTCAAAATAAGAAATTAAAATACGTAGAAAATGTAAAATATGTAATGAGAGATTGCACAAAACAAAAACAATATAAAGAACTTTATGAAATAGTGGAACAAGAAAAAAACGAGAATAATTTCCAATCAAAAGAAGATAAACAATTTCTAATCTGGCATGAATCAATTGCTAGATTTTATGTAAATAAATCAACAAAAACTGCTTTAAAGCTTTTAAACGATGCATTAAAACTAACTGTAACTAATTCTGATTTTTTATCAGAAAGAGAAATAGATATGATGCAGACAATGGCTATATTTCATTGGAACAACAAAGAATACGAAAAAAGCATTACTATCTTAAAAAGATGTTTAACTCATTTTAATAAGCTAGATTTTCCTAAAGATAAAGAAATTAAATTAAAAATCCTTTTTAATTTAGCAAAAATTTTAGGCCATGAACATCAACATGAAGAGGCAATAAAATACAATGATATGGGCATCAAATTCGCTATTAATCTAAATACTTTCTACCTATTGGGTGAACTATACTATGGGAAGGCTTGGAATTTATTGAAACTTAAACATTCCAACGAAGAAGATATTGCTAATAACATGGAAAAAGCGTTATTTATATTCGAACTAACAGAAAACAAAGACAAGTTAAAAATAATTAAAGAAAAATATTTTGAAAAGCGAAATTAAAAAACAGCCCCACTAAGCTTACTAACACTTAATGAGGCCATTTGCTTCACATTATTAATTATGGAACGTCGGTTTATAGAACGAACGATTATCAAGCGCAAAGACACGTTCTGTGTATTCGCCTGGTTTTGTACGTCCTAATGCGCGGTCCATCATGTTCATTTTTGCATCTAAGTTATCGATGTAGTGCAGAATTTCTGCTTCTTTTACTAATGGTGGTTTTGGGCTACCCCACTCTGCTTTTCCGTGGTGAGACAGAACGATGTGTTGAAGAATTAATACTTCTTCTGCATCGATTTGCAACTCATCTGCAGCTTTACCAATTTCATTCACCATGATAGAGATGTGACCAAGTAAATTTCCTTCTAACGTATACGTTGTAGAAATTGGGCCAGATAGCTCGATTACTTTACCAAGGTCGTGTAAAATCACGCCTGCATATAGTAAGTCTTTATCTAAAGATGGGTATAGAGTTGAAATTGCTTTCGCTAAATCTAGCATCGATACTACGTGATAAGCTAGTCCAGATACGAATTCGTGATGATTTTTCGTCGCTGCTGGATATTCTAAAAACTCGTTTTGATGCTTATTTAATAAATGTCTTGTTAGACGTTGAATGTTCGGATTTCTCATTTCAAATATGTATTGCGTAATCTTTTCAACCATATCTTCTTTTTTCACTGGTGCTTTTTCTACGAAGTCCGAGATGTCTGTTACTTCATTTTCATTCGCAACACGGATTTGTTTCACGCGTAATTGAATACGGCCTTTGTAGTTTAGAATATCTCCAGCTACTTTAACGATTGTTTCTGGCACATATTGTTTCTCAACTTCTGGTGATACGTCCCATAGCTTCGCTTCAATATCTCCACTTGGGTCTTGTAAGATTACTGTTAAAAACGGCTTTCCATTACTCGCGAGACCTTTCGTCGCTGTTTTAATTAACAAGAAAACATCGACTTGTTCACCAACTTCATACTCTGCAATTTTCTTTTTCATTCGAATTCCTCCACCAAATCAGTTACTTTTAGTATAGCACATTACAACTCATTTTCTTTACGCTTATGCGTTAATTTTATAATCTGTTTTTCCGTAAAGAACGACAATAAATGAACGTGACATGTAAAGAAGATGACTTGTCTATCTTTCGCGATTTCTTTTATCAGTTCAATCGTTCGATTCGTCCTTACCGCATCGAAGTGTACGAAACTATCATCAATAATAAATGGATAGTCATGCTCAAATGTTTTCGCAAGTGCAAATCTCAGCGATAAATATAACTGCTCTGCTGTCGCTTGGCTTAGTTCATGACTGTAAAAACGCATGCCGTCGTTACGTTCAACAATGAAAGGTTCCGCCTCTGACGGTGAAAAGATTTTACTATATCGTCCGCCCGTTAAATAGACGAAATACTCTTCTGATTTTTGTAAAATACGGGGAAGATGTACTTCGTGATAATATTGCTTCGTTTTCGTCAATACTTTCTTTGCCGCCGCATAAGCAGCCCATTTCTTCACTTGTTCGCGCACTTGCGCTTTTTTCATTTCCCATTCGTGCATCAAATCACCGTACGTACTTCCTTCTTCTAAATTTGCAATTTCCATACGATGTTTCGCAATACGCTCTGTCAGTTCTTTCTCCCCTGTAAGACAGTTTTGTACGATTGTAATTTCTCGCTTTAATTTCTCCTCATAACCGTCAGCTTCATAATGTTCAGCTAATGATAAACTCGTTAAACGTTGTTCTAACAGATCAATTTGGGGTAATAAACGCCCCACTTGCTTATCGGCATCTTCACGTTTCTCCGCTAGTTTACCTACTTCTAAAAACATCTCTTCATCTGTAGCCTCTGCAATATGCCATAAACTATCTCGTTCTACTAACAGTTGTTTCAATTGCTCTTGCGTAAATTCATATTCTTCTTGCCATTCCACTAGCTTCTCTTTCAGCTGCTTACAAGTTTGACGCTTCTCTTTCTCAATTTGCATACGACTTTGCGCCTCATGCAAATTACTATACTCTGCGCTACCGATAACAGTTTCTAGTTTATGTTCAAATTGCGAAATCATTTCATATAATGAGGATTTCCGCGCGCCTTTCTTCTCTAATTCACGATACAATTGCTGCATTTTTTCAATACGCTCAAACGCCGGCAATATGTGTGCATACGTATAAAAATCAGGGAACATATAGCGCGTTTTATATGCATCTACTTGTTCGCTGACGCGGAACGTCTCTCTCTCCCATTCCTCATACGATGAAACGACTTTATCATAAGCACGTTCCATTTGCTGTAACTTATAAGACTCACGCTCAAATAGCTTACGAATTTCTTCATCCTTTTCTAATTGATAGCGCACAGACATCGCTTCTTCACTTTGTCTCCCGCCAGCGCTTTGCTGAAGAGTAAGGAGCTCTTCTTGTAATCCGCTTGATGGATCTTTATATAAAACAAGGGCAAGAACAATCCCTACAAAAACAATGACACTAATAAACAAAAGCGGGCGGTTATCAATAAATAAACTCGTGAATAAAACAAGCGTGTTAATAAGAAGTAACAGAAGACAAACTCTTTGCCACTGCTTTTTCTTTTGCATAGCCGCTCCTGCTTTTTCCTCATACTTACGCTTCATTCTCTCTGCACCCATGCCGATAAACGCCGCATCTTGGAACGACTTTTCTTTCTCATCTAATGCAGTTCGCTCTTCATCAGCTAACATTTGTTTCTGAATCTGTCTTATATTTTCTTCTTGTTCTTCTAATTGCTCTTGCGCTACTTTGAAATGATCATCAAGCTGTGCTTTTTGCGTTTCTAACTCGCGCGCCTTTTGCACTGTTTGCGTCATTAACTCTTTCGTCGCCAAACTCATATCAAACGAAAGAACCGTTTCTTTTTCAAAAGTAGCACCGATTTGTTGCTCCAGCTCTGCAATTTCTTCTTTTATATTCGCAACATTCCCGCTCATATCACGCATTTCTTGGCGTGCATTTTCATAAGACATATGCTGCATACGAAGTTCTTCTACGTAACTTTCTTTTCGTAAAAACTCTTCATCTATTTGAATCGATTCCATTTCCGATTGCACTGTCTCTATTTTTTTATGGAGCGAATCAACTTGCAACTGAAGCGGCTCCATCTTTGCCTTGATTGCCTCATAACGCGCTATTCCGTTTACAGGAAACTGCCCGCGCTCGTTTTCTAACACTTTCTCATGCGTACGCTTTTCAATAACGAGAGGTTCAAGCGCTGCTAATATTTCATAATCTTGCTTTCGCTTTTCGGCTAACTCTTTTTCTGCGCGAACAGAAGCAAGTTTCTCTTCACTTTCTTTTAACTGCTCCACTTGTTTTTCATACGTGCCAATTTTCCCTTGCCACTCTTTCATCTTCTCTTCCAGCTTCTTCATCTCTTGCAGTGACACGTTAATTTCTGGCTTACGACCACTCGGCTTAAAACGCTGATCCATTTCTTTCTCTAGCTTTTTATCGAGCTGCAATAACGCATCGCTTCCGACTGCACTTGCCGAAAATAAATAATTGCCGATATCCGCTTCGCCAAGCTGATGAATGTTTTGAAGGCCATGCATATCAAAAGAAAAGACCGATTCAAATAAACTTTCATTCATCCCGCTTAATATGTCGTGCAAAATTTCCTCGCCGCCCGTTTTCCCGTCTTCAAAATAAACGGTCACCTCACCAGCTGCTGTTTTCGGCAATCGTTCAATTTTCAAACGACCGTACTTCTCTGTTTGTACAGTCATCGCACCGCCATACTTCCCGCCTTCTTTCGGCTCATAACGGCGTTGTCCTCTCGTCGGAAAACCGAATAAAATACTTTTCATAAACGAACGAATTGTCGATTTCCCAGCTTCATTTTCACCGTACAACACAGTCAACAAGGAAAGATCCATTTCCACATTTTCTAATTTTCCGTACCCATAAATATGGAGTTTTTCAATTCTCATTTCTTATCCCTCTCTTGCTGGAATAATTGTTCTAAAATAATATTTTCCGCTTCCTTTTGAATCTCTCTCTTCTCTTCTTCTGTAAAAGATTCAATACTATTACGCGCTATAGGCGATGTCCAAATGGTGCGCAACACGCCGTCCATATTTGTGAAAGCTTCTAACTCCTTCAGCACACTACCGACGAAATGATTTTCTTCTTTCAAACGCTCGATTTCCGCAAACGAAACTGTCTCATTTTTCCACTTCATCACATATACGAAATCTTTTCGCTCTTCTCCAGCTGCTAAAATATGAAAAATCTCTTCCACGCGCTTTTCATCACGCAAATAAGGAGAAAGTGGGCCTTGTCCTGTAAATACGGCAGTTAAAAGCGTCCCTTCCTCTTCTCTTCGGCATTCATTCATCGCTGTTGACACTGCCGTCATAAGATCATCAACCGTTTCCAGTCCATCGATACTCACTTCAATCTCACCCCATACAACATCTGCCGTATGGAAAAATGAACAATGCGTTCCTTGTTTTGTTAGTTCAATAAGGTATGCGCCCTTTTCCTCTGTTTCCTTACGATGACGTCCTTGTATATTACCTGGATAAATAATATACGGCTCTTCTGATAAAATTTCACGTTTATGTATGTGGCCAAGAGCCCAATAATCAAACTGCTTCTCTTTCAGCTCACGAATTTGAAACGGTGCATAGCGATTATGCTCTGCATCTCCTTCCACACTCCCGTGAAGCATGCCAATATGAAAAGGCGCATCACGCATTTTCGTATACTGCGCTGTCATATTATCCGTTACCGCTTGCTGCAAATAACTAAACCCGTAAATAGAAGCTAACAACTCACCATTTTTATAAAACGATTTCTCTTCTACATAAGGCTCCGTAAACACATGAACATTTTCCGGAAACTCAATCGCTGCCCAGCTTCCTCCTAAATGATCGTGATTACCGTGAATAATAAAAACAGGGATATCGTATTGCGAAAGTCTCTTCATTTGCTCACGCACAAACACTTGCGCTCTCAAACTTCTCGTCTCCGCATCATACAAATCCCCGGCTAGTAATACGAAATCAACGCGCTCTTGAATCGCTTTATCAACAATACGTTCGAACGATTCAAACGTACTTTGCTTCATTCTTTCCCAAACAGACTGCGGTACATTCATCTCCATCCCTTTAAACGGACTATCTAAATGCAAATCAGCCGCATGTATAAACTTCACTTGTTTCACAAATAACGATCCTTTCCTTTTCCGTACTTTACTACGAATAGTAAATCTAGTGCTCATAAAACTTTCACTCTATTTTACCACGCAATGTCATATATTTCTTTGCATATTCTAGTGATTTATGCCAAAATAGTTATAAGATTCTGATTTTTATTATTGGAGGGAAATTTCATGGGAGTATACGTTCTAACAGTCTTTGAAAAAGATGGTTCAAAAGCATTAGACGAATCATTCGAGGCGGCAACTGAAAAAGAAGCGAAAGCAAAAGGTGAATCTATTTTACAAGAAAAAGGATTGTATGAAAAAACACATCGCTGCACATCTTCTGCAGGTAAGCTCGTTTTATTCCAGCGCTAAAAAAGAAGCGTCATCCGCTTCTTTTTCACTCTACTATATCTTCGTCACACCACGTAAACACCACATCTAGAATGCGATTACCGATACGTACGCGCTTATTCCATTTACCTGTTTGGATCTGATGTTGCAATTCTGCTTTCATCTTTTCCGTCCAGTCGTGAATTGTTTCACCGCCTTCGTACGGATATACGCCTGGAAACTCTTTCTGCAGTAGATGCAAACTCTCTGCATCAAAATGAAAATGGAAGAAGTAGTTTGCTGTAAGCGATGGTTCTTGCAATCGTAAAAAATGATCATCAATTTGCTTTCTATTTCGATAGAAAGTAAAGATATTCACTTTACCGCTCGTAATTTGGTCAATTTGAATTTCGTGCTTCTCTATAATCACGTCTTGTCCACCTCGTTGTATACTACCTTTAGTATATATGTCTTTTGCAACAAAGTTAACCATTTTCGCGCGAAATTCATTTCCTTCATTAATACCCGTACCTCCAAGTACGATCAGAACAAACAAAAACAAAGTTGAAGGGGAGCGATCACATGTATTTCGGAAGCAAAGGTTGGTATGTAAAAGAACTTAAAAAATTAGGTATCCGCACTTATGAAGGTAAAAAACTAGAATCGTATCGTACACATGTGTTATCTAGTTTACTTGAGAGAATGAAGAAGGCTTCGGCTTAATAGATGTAGGAAGCAACTACGGTTGCTTCCTTTTTATTTTGCGTATATCCCCTCCTATATGTAAATGAAACAAGCAATTGAACTACAAATGCTATAATAAATCCAACTACACTAAGGGGGAAAATTACCTTGCGCGGAAAACACATTCAATTTCATGAGTTTGGCAACCCAAAAGATGTATTGCAAGTTGAATATAGAAATATAGAATCATTAAAAGATAATGAAGTTCTCGTTCGTATGTTAGTTAGACCGATTAATCCGTCTGACTTAATTCCGATTACCGGAGCTTATGCACATAGAATCCCATTACCTAACATACCTGGTTATGAAGGTGTTGGTATTGTAGAAGATGTAGGTGCGGGCGTTTCTAGAGACTTTATCGGCAAACGCGTTTTACCTTTACGCGGGGAAGGTACTTGGCAAGAATTCGTTACAACATCGGCTGATTTTGTCGTCCCTATTCCCGATTCCATTGATGATTTCACGGCGGCACAAATGTACATTAATCCCCTTACAGCATGGGTTACGTGTACAGAAACACTAAACTTAAAACAGGGTAACGTTTTATTAGTAAATGCTTGTGGGTCCGCTATTGGTCACCTTTTTGCGCAGTTATCACAAATTTTGAATTTCCGACTCATTGCAGTGGCAAGAAATAGTAAACATACAGAGGAATTACTTCAACTGGGTGCTGATTATGTAATAGATACGTCCACTGCTCCGCTTCACGAAACAGTTATGGAGTTAACAAACGGGACCGGGGCCGATGCTGCGATTGATTCTATTGGAGGACCTGACGGAAATGAATTAGCATTTTGTGTACGTCCAAACGGCCACTTTTTAACGATCGGTCTTCTATCAGGCGTACAAGTAAACTGGGCAGAGATTGTCACGAAAGCAAAGGTTCACGCGAACATATTTCATTTACGACATTGGAATAAAGACGTACCGCCGTATAAATGGCAAGAAACGTTTCGTCACTTAATTCGCTTAGTGGAAAATAAACAATTATGTTTTATGAAAGTCCATTCTACATACGACCTAGCAGATGTGAAAACGGCGGTTGATGTTGTGCAGTCTGCTGAGAAAACGAAAGGGAAAGTGTTTTTGACTAGTTATTAAATACAATTGAAGAGGTCTTTTGGCTCACCTTTTAAATAGACTAGATAGTACATTTAGGAATATCCATTTGTAAACATATGGTAAAATTTTATTAAAAGATGAAAGGAGGGTCTAACATGTGGTTCATTACGGCGATTGCGCCTATTGTAATAATCGGAGGCATTGTATTATATGTAATAAAAAGAATGGAACATAAATATAAAGAGGGAACATTAGGTAAGAAAAAATCAAACGAAGCTCAAAATTTACTAGATAGTTTAATACCTATAGGGATGCTTATCGGCTGTATAATCGGTTTGATTTTCGGCATATTTTTCCCGGCTTCTCTAATGCTTTCAATTAGTTTAGGGGCTGGAATGGGCTATTTATTTGGTTTTTTCGCCTATGAATTTTATAGCAAGACAGGAAATAACTTTTCATAATCCAAAAGGAATACGCGGGACAGTACATAGTAATAAAATATGTATTGTCCTTTATTCTGCATCAACGTTACCTTCGTTTTTTATTACAAATTCCCTCTTAACCACCTCTAAAGTTATTCATACCACTAATTCTCCCATTACCTCAAAACAATAATTTTATTATTTAACATAAAGTTAACACTTTCTTTAAACATATATAAAGATTGCTACATTCCTTACTTTTCCCAATAAAAACGTTATATACTACATTTGAAATAAGCAAACGCGTCTGCTTATTATCAACATCTTCCATGCCATATCTTTTATTGAGCGCTAGGAGCAATCCTAGCCTTTTTTATTCGATTTATAAATCTTTCATTTCAATTTTAGTCATAAATAAAAGAACAATAGAAGTGAAAGATTTTGAAGATGACTCTTTTCTTAAAGAATACATTACATTCTTTTTACTTCTACAACTTGAAAACAAAAAATCCCCTCAAAGCATAAGCTTCAAGGGGTGAGCCTGTTTTTTTACTTATATACGTACAGCTGTACCACTTACAGCAACCATTAACATTCCATCACGAACTACTTCGTAATCTACGTCAACACCAACGATAGCGTTCGCACCTTTTTGTTTTGCAAGTTCTTTCATTTCATCCATTGCGATATCACGTGCTTCTTTTAGCTTGCTTTCATAAGAACCAGCACGACCACCGACAACATCACGAACGGAAGCAAATAAATCGCGGACAATATTTGCACCCATAATAGCTTCACCATTTACAATATCGATATACTCAATAATCTCTTTACCTTGAATTCCAGAAGTTGTTGTTACAATCATGACTGACACTCTCCTAATAAGTTGTTGTTTTTCATTCGCTTTCTTATGTCTTTATTATGACATGGAAAAAGTAACTAATCTATTGAATTACCTTACATGAATGTGACAATTTTGTAAGAGTAATATATTATCCCCACCATTTTCTTACAATAACTGCACAAATTAACAGAAAATTGTTACAATTAAAGTTGAGGAGGGATAACATGAAAAAAATCACTTATGTATGCGCAATAACCGTTCTATCTTTCACTTTAATTGGTTGTACAAGCACCTCAGCTACAGATAAAGCTTCACAAGCTAAGCAAGAACATACACAAACCATTCAATTAAACTCCGCGAATATTACAGACATTGAAATATTTAGAACAGGCAACAATGAGACTTCCAAATCTCAAACAGATAATGAAGAAATGATAAAATCTATCGTTTCAGCAGTCCAAAATGGCACTCCTAAAACAATCACATTAGATCAAAAAAAGAGAGCATCCGCTCATTCTACTATAACCATTACATATAAAGATGACTCAAAAGAAGAGTTTCTTGCGTGGGTTGATAATAAAGAACAAATTACGATTGCTAAAGATGAGAAGAAAGATAAAGTTGAAGGTGTGACAGTAAAGATTACAGACATTAAAATGATGAAAGATTTTTTTTAAATGTAAAAAGGATCTCCTTTAAGGGGATCCTTTCTCTCTTCATACAGCCTATCGAGTTCTGCTCCTTATCATCCAAAGCAAAAATATTAATTATATATTATGAAGACGTTTATTTACTCTGTAGTTATATAACAATTGTTGCTATTGCAGAAAAGTACAACAGGCTGGACAACCTAGATTGCAAACTGTAAGATTAGATGTTGTTAAAATTAAATACAGCAAAACATATATAGAAAATAGGTGTTAATTTTGAAAATCAATAAAAAATTTGAACCAATAATTTTTAATATCTTTATGATTTTAGGTATATCTAGTATTATCTCTTTCGTCATGGTTTCAATGAATGTTGGGTATACAGCTTTATTTCTCAAATCATGGATAAAAACATGGGGAATTGCTTTCGTGCTTGCATTTTTAGCTTCTAAATTACTACCCTTTGTAGTGAAAAGGATAATGAAAGTATTCACATTTGTTGAGAAGGATGCGTAAAAATAAAGTGATACACTACTCTGATTCATTTAAATTAAAAGAGATACTCATCACAAAACTTAACCTAGTAAAGTAATATACGTAAAATGTTTCCACTCGAAGGAAAGCACCTTAAAAGTTGTCTTTTCTTTATATGTTAAAAAAGCTCGCCTATTTCCGTAGGCGGGCTTTATCTTTATTACACAATATGAAAGTATACTCTATTTTTCTCTAAAATTTTATGTAATTATACATATTCATGAAAATAGAAGAAGTAAAATTGTCATTACAACTTAGTTATCATTAGAATGTTTTTCTACAAAATCAAGGATTCTAGCATTAACTTCGTTAGAAAACTCACCATTGATTGCGTGAGATGCATTTTTCCAATTAACTATATCAATATCTTTCACATATTTTTTCCCAGTTTCAACTGCTTTTGCCGAATTGTGCATTGTACTTTTTTCAGCCATTAATGCAAGTACTGGAATATTGATATTCTTTAAGTCTTCTTTACTAAATAGATCAGGCGCTGGCGTTTTCAGTTTATAGTTACGCATACCCGATTCGATTAACTTAGCGATCGGCTCATCGTCATTTATTTCTGCTCCTCCAGAAACATAGCTTAACATCTTTTCTCTTATAAACTTAGGTACAATAGGAACGGAAGCTGGAATAGATGCTAGAATCATCTTTATGGATATTTGCGCAAATACAAAGACTGGGTCCAATAAACTAGCCGTAGCAATATGCTCAGGATTATATCTAGCCAAGTTCATTGTTGTCCAACCTCCAATGGAGACACCCACGATATGCACTTTTTCTAAACCTAATCCTTCAATTACTTCATTTAGCCATTCTGCTTGTTGCTTTTTGTTTTCTATCACCTTCGTTTGCACACTCATTCCAGGTTCACCGAGTAAGTCTATCGTATAAACAGGCCTTTTCTCCCTTAACCCTTCTAAATTTGGGACCCACATTGGAGTAGATGCACCGCGTCCAGGGAGTAAGAGCATTGGTTCCTTATGTTTATTTTCCTCTTTAGTAAAGTAATAAGCACGAATTGTGCCATATTTAGTTTTTATATCTTTCGTTTCGTTAGGTTTTGGAAGGAGTGCCATTGATTCATCGTAGGCGATTTGAAAATCTTCCTTCCCTTTTTCGGATATAAAGTGACCAATCTTATTATCATCTCTCTTCATTTGAATTCCTCCTTTCTACAAATATATGGATGAACTTTATCTATATACTCATGGTAATCATCCATTGAAAATATATCTTCTTTAAGGAAAAACTCTTATTTTAAAAAAGAAAAAGACACCCTAAGGTGCCTTCCTCCGACTTGAACCATCTTAATTTTAATAATATGTATTGGACTCCCATCCAACTATTATTTTACTATGCTAAGCTGTTTTTGTTTATTGAGAAATATAATAGTTTATTTATTCTGGTCGTCTGTATGAGGTCTTTTTGTAGTCCATGCAGCGATGACACCTAAAAGTCCTTGCTTGAGCAATATAAATAATGCGAAATTTGAACCAATGGCTAGAAAAATGAGCATTACTGTGTATGTATTGAATCTCATTATAAACAACCACCCACTAGAACTATGTTTAAGAAAATTTCATCATTTTTTCCCGAAAAAAAATAGTATTAAACAAACTTTAACTTCTTTGCTCCAGCCAAATTTTGAGGTGGGAGTTTTACTACCCGTTATCGCGAGATGACTTTCCATATTCCCACTCTTTATCATGAATATATAATCCTTCTTGACCAAAGAAATGGCAAATAAATTTTTTTTCATCACTATAAGTTTTTTTAGCTAGTTTAGATCCCTTCATAATTTGCTTTGTTCCAGAACGTAAATAATGGATTTCTCTAAAGTCTTCAACTGCAGATTCGAAATTTCCATCGTACCATTTGTTCAAAATAGATTCATATTTCGGTCTTTCATCATTATTGATAACATTTAAGTTATTTTTTAAGTATTGAATGTTCTCTTTCGTCATTTGGAATCGCCCTACCTCACGAGTACCAGGAACATGAAGATTATTCCCATTGAATGTAAGTTTTTGTAAAGACATATGTATCATCATGTCATTTATATTTTGCTCGCTTTGGATTTCTCCAATCGCCTGTGCCGCTTTAGATAATTCATCTTCACTTACTACATAACTATCTTTTTGTTGCTTTTGAACTTTCGTTTTTTCCTGAACATTTTCTTCTTGTTTAAATTTTGATTCCGTTATAGTCTTCTCATTTGAGCTACAAGCAGCTATCCCCATAAGCAATGTACCGCATGTTAACACCAGAAGTAACTTTCGTTTCATTTTTTTCCGCCTATCTGTAGTAGTTATTTTAAATAGTTTTTTAAAATATAAGATTTCTCATCTTATAGTAACAAACGATCCATTTTTATATTGTTATATTTTGTCGAAATATCCAAAAAAAGAGAGAACTTACTATCGTCGGGGGAATGGCAAAAGAATTAGTACGTGATTTTTACATATCACGCTGTTAATACATATATTACAACCATTGCAAAAGATAAGTATTACTTTTCAAAAATACATCATATGTTTATTTTCAAAGCTGTTCCAAATTAACTGCGGCAATCTTTTTTTGTGCATATGCTATTAAATTCAGGAGAAATCTTGTAACTTCTGTCATCTTATTTACTTCAGCAGCTATATGTATTTTTCTATCCATCCTGGCAATATTTAAGTAATTAACGTGACTTTAGTTCAATAAGCCAATGTATAATAAACGCTCAGAGCTTTTATGCCCTGAGCAATTTAAACGCTAATTATTGTGTATGTTGTTAATTCGAAAGCTAGTTTTATTATTTATCCGCAAATTGCAATTTTGTACTTCAAAATCGAACCCGTGGAGTTTTTCCTTCTTAATACGTAAACGTAATCGTCACTAAAGAATACCCTTCTTTCGCATTATACGGCTCCGCTTTATAAGAAACGCGGTTGGACCCTTTCGGATAACCGATTTCTCCAATTGCCTTTTTCACATCTTGCAGTGCACCGTTCATTGATTGCTTATAAAGCACTTCAATTTTCTCTGGTTTTGCACTATAACGCTGCTGCATTTTATTTTTTAATTCGGTATAGTTATTTGCGATGTATTCATTTCCTAAATAGTTGAGCTTCGTGTCTTTTAATATTTGCTCATATGCAGGTTTTTTCATGCCACCTGCCGCAACTTTACTCGTCAGTGTACTATAATAGTTTGTTGTAGCTTGCGGATAGTCCCCGCGGTTCCACTCATGATTTCTTGCGATTTGCTCATCCGATAAGTTGAAGTATGAATACGTTACGCGGCCTTGCTCATCTGGCACTGGATCATCGAATGTTGTATCGAGATGATACCATTTGTTTTCGATTTTCACTAAATTCCAAGCATGAGGTTGTCCGTCCCCAGTGCCTGTCACAAAATGATTTTCAATACCAGCTTCTTTTAATAATTGATAGGTTAATAGTGCGTAACCTTGGCAAACAGCAGAACGATTTACGAGTGCTTCATATGCTGTGTACGCTTTATAAGACGTATCGTAAGAAACATGTTTTACGACATAATCATGAATCGCCTTCACTTTTTCATGATCATCCATTCCAACTTGAATAATAGAAGAGACAATTGCCTTTGCTTGTTTCATTACATATTCCGTTTGTTCTTTCGTTTCACGATATGTAATTTTTAGCGTAAATGTGTAATTTCCAGGTGATCCAGAAAGCCCATATGAAACATTCGATCTATTATAATTTGTATACTCATTTTTATTTGCAACTTCTTTATATGCGTTAAAAAGCGTATCCATCACTTCTTGCATATTGCTATTTTTCGTTTTATATGGAAGTGTAATATTTGTTTCGTATGTATTAATACGCTTTTGTACTTCATCTTTAAATGCTGTTAATAACGCCGCATCTCCTGTATCTTGCACGGCAACTTCAGGCTTTTTATAGTTCAAAGTATTATATAAAAACTGCGCATATTGTTCACGTTTTACCACACCGTATGGATCAAATTTCCCTTCGCCTGTACCAGATGCAATCCCATTTGATTGCACGGCACTAATCGCATTTCCGCCCCAAAAATCGTTTGGAACATCGCTAAATGTATGTTTTTGTTTCGCCGAAAGATGAAAAGCATTTGTAAGAATTTGCGCCATTTCTGCACGATTCACAGGAGCTTTCGGTCTAAAGTTCCCTTTCTCATCCCCTTTAAATACCCCTGCCTTCGTTAACATTAAAATTTCCTCAGGGAACATCGTAGAGTTTTGGTTAATATCGCCATAAGGATTACTAAACTTAGATCCATCTTTTAATATATAAAGAGAATTATTGCTACTAAACGTTCCACCTTGTTTATTCGGAAGCATAACACGATATACTAAAGCCGCTACTTGCTCCCTCGTCGCAACATCTCCAAAACCAAATATCCCATTTCCATAACCTGAAATAATATTTTTACTCGCTAAATCTTTAATCGCTGGATACGACCAATGCGATGTCGGCACATCAGAAAAAATGCCTGCTTCAGCAGCCTTTACATCACTGCCATTTGTATATAATAAAGCACCACCTATAAGTGATAATGATGTAATTGATTTTAATAATTTTGTGTACATAATGTCTTCTCCCAATACGTCTTCTATTGTTGTATTTTTTTGTCGAAAAATCTAAAAGACTATGACAAGACACATTATACAATTAAAAGTTTTTGGAGGATATATTAAATTTCAAAATATGCAAAAATTCATATTGTTATAGGAGTTCATCGTGATATTATGCTGTTTTATTTGTAAATATATAAAGGGGTATAGTGTATTATGTCGAAAATACCATTTACAACCCAGTTGCTCTACTTCTATTCATAAAAGAAGTAAAGAATACACCAACATAAATATCAACCTAAAGAGGTGTTAATAATATGAAAAATAAAAGATGTGATAATTGTGGTTCTACTAATTTTAAAGAAGGACGAGTTGGAAACGCCTTTCATGCGTATGTTTGCGATGATGAACCTAGTAGGTTCTTTTCAGGAGGAAAGAGTTCAAAACTATTAACCACATTTTGTTTAGAGTGCGGTGAGGTAAAATCATTTAGAGTGGAAAAACCAGAAAAATTTAAAGAATAAAATACATTCAAGACCCTCAAATTCTGCTGTAAAGGGTCTTCTTGTTAGGTAGTGTTTTACTCATAGCCTAATTCTTTTTTTAAACGATCTGTTTTTTCTTTACATATAAAAAAGAAAGAAAAATAAACAAATGACACAACAGTTAGTTTGTATTATTAAAAATTAATAAAATTTGAAGCTAGAGTTAAGTACAATCAACTTTACATTCTAATTTAGAAAATTTCAGGTGGTGTCGGTAATGTTTGAATATCTTTTAATTAAAGTCTTATTTACTATTTTCTTCATTAGCCTAATCGTGTTAATCAGTATAATATGGGCTAAAATAGAAAACATTCTGGACAATACTGTATTTAAAAATGTTTCTGAGAAATCTAGATATGCAGTAACTATGATGATCGTTATGGTGGTCGAATTCGCTATCATAGTCACTACTTCATTCAATTGGGGATCTTCTATTATTGATACCCTCTTTTTCGGCAGTATTATTTTGTTCTGCTGCATATGGTTAATACCTTATTTTGTTACTCAGCAACAAAACGTTGCTAAAGTTATGGATAAGCATTTTAGTGGAGGAGTAGATTTAGGTGAAGTCCAAGTTCATCGTGCAAAACTTTCTGCATTTAATCTAGGAAGCATTGTATTTTCTATAGTTGGAATTATTGTGCCTATTTGTTACTACTTTAAATACTTTTTATAGAGGCTTATCAGTTCTTTTGTAAATTTAAAAACTGCAGAAACAACTTAAATTCATAGACAACCCATTCAAATGAAAACCACTATTCGGATTTAAGAGCACCTAGCGAAGTTACCAATCAACTATATAGAAAAATCCCCTCCACCTTAAGGCAGAGGGGATCTTCTAATTCCTACTTCAAACTACCCGCAATCTCCGTAAAGATAACTCCAAGCGCATGTGCACCTGCATTTGGATACCCTAAACTTCGTTTGAAGTACTCTCTAGCCAAGAGTCTACACATGGAGCAAGCGCGTCAGCAAGCAAAAGTGTATTCTGCATTTCTGAAAACAGTAGATGGCAGATTGTGACCTGCTGAATCTGCTAAGAAAGAATATACAAGAACATCCTTAACATCATCTTTATTTCCACTAATAATAACATCAAGGAAATCTTCTATTTGGAATTCTGGAGTAAACAACACAATCTTAGTTGTTCTGTTTGGTTCTAAAGAAACAAAAGTACGAGAGATTTCAACTAATTCATTTTGAGTTGGGAAAGAAGTGTTTGGACTTCTCTTAACAGTTACCGTTACATTACTAGTATGGCAGCGTGAATCATTGTTTAACATAATGTTGAGAGCAGTTGGAATAATCCCATTTTCAGAAACTGGAACTCGAAACACTCCAGTAGATTTATGAGCCATATAATCACATCCTTTCAAAATAAAATATATTTACAATATATTAAATGCAAAAAACGTTCATTTTGATAGGGACAAATTATATGATTAATATATCTATAATAACCCTCGTTTTTACTAAGCCAATGATTCAAAATTCTTTTTTAAAATACAAATCAGATTCTGATATGATATATAAATATCTAAAATACTAGCAAACAATAGTTATGAAGGTATCCTTTCATGAAACAAGATTTATTGTATATTACAAGACAAACAGTAAAGAAAAAAGAGGAAGCTGAAATTCTTAATGTAGCACCATCTACTGTCTTTACATATATCAAATCCGGAAAATTACCTGCTTCAAAGATAGAAAAACGTGTAAAAAGGTGGTTACAAAACGAGGAGATTTATCTTTTTTATTTAATTACATCACTTACAATCTAATAAACTTATTTTATAAAGGGCTTAGTGTCACAAATATGCCTTCTAGACCTTATCTGCCCTCTCGAATAAATCGTACCGCATTTAAACCGATCATTTGAGCAGGCATGGAAGTGTTGCCATCTGGTAAAATGGGAGCAATAGAAAGATCGGCTACTTTAAGATTTTGGGTGCCAAAGACATTCAGGAATCCATCTACAACTCCTTCTTGAATATTCCTACCCATTCTACAGTGCCCTCCAAAATGGTCAAAATTTGCATAAGAGGCCTTTACATAAGTAGCAAGCTGATTTCTCTTTTCTTCTTCATTCGGCAAATTAAAAATATTTTCAGGAGGGTATACAACCTTATAAATACCATCTGGATCTAATTCACGAGCTTTCTTCATAATATTAAAAGTTTCAATATATTGATCTACTACAAAATTTAAGTCATCCGGATTTTCGAGTGGATTGAAGTTAATCGATGGATAAGCTTCAGGATCGCTATGCGCTACCTTTATTGTGCCCTTGCTTTTTGGGTTTAAATCGACAATTGCGATACTCATGACATTGCTAGGTTTCCCTGGGTTAAATTGCCAATTATTAATGAATACGTCTTGAATTGGAACAAAATTAGATACTGGAAACCCTACTAATTGAAGGCGACGTCCAGGTCCATCTCCCTTTTTAAAAGCACCTATCGTTATTGGTACAGGGTCAGAAGATATTACCTGTAAAAGTCGGTTTGTTTCTACTTCTATTCCCATTCCAACATAATACTGCGTTCGAAAGTTTTGACCAACATTTGGACTTTCTACTAAAGTTGGCACCCCAATTTTCTCCAAATCTATCGAATTACCGATTCCTGAACGTTGTAGAATGACCGATGAAAAAATACCCGCTGAGACAATAATCCCTTTTCTAGCAAAAGACCGTTGTGTCACTCCGTCTTTCACATATTCAACGCCAACAGCAATCTTAACACCCTTTTTACACCCAAAAAGAATTTTGTTTACTGTTGATTTTGCGAATATAACCAACTTTCTCCTACCAACCCCAAACTCATCCGGATTGGACTCATCCCCTTGTGTTACAATATTTTCATTTAAATAACCAGTTGCAGTAGACGATCGAATAAATATATTATCTTCTACTTCTTGTTGAAGAAGTTGTGTTTTGAAAGGTACAACATCTCTTATACCAGTATTATAATCCTCTTCAATTGGAATCCCTAGAACATCAGATGTTGCCTCAACTAAAGTCTGGATGAGCCCATTACTCGGTATGTTTTGTTGCCTAACAAAAATAGGCCCTTCCGTTCCCCTTTGGTTAGGGCTTTGTGATGCTCCTTTATAGTTTTCATTTCTTTTAAATAAAGAACAAATCTTGTTGTAACTCCACTGATCACCAACAAGAGCTGCCCACTCATCATAAAGTTCACGGCTCCCGCGAACTGCAGCCATAAAATTATGTTGCGAACTTCCCCCTATTACTCTCCCTGCTCTTAATCTAATTTGACGTACAATATGTTCCTCTGTTTGCGAAAGAATATTAAAAGACAGTTCATTATCATTCGCTCGAATTTCTGCTACTGCAATAGAAGGACTGCTATTCTCCATATTCGTTCCCGCTTCAAGCACTAGCACGGATGTACATTTATCATCTGTTAACTTTTTTGCGATTACCCCTCCGGCAGTTCCGGCACCAATCACGATGTAATCAAATTCATTTTCACAATGTGACGACAAAATCAATAACCTCCTGTATTCATGATAGTATATTCAATGTGAAAATAGACTGTTTTGCTTGTATGTTTATCTATACTTGTCCAACATACTTTGTAAACATGTCTTGGTAACAGTTCTTGCGGATTTCTGTATATCGCATTCATGTGAAATTAACATAATCTATCATTACAGGATGAAAAAATATAACTTCATACTTTAAAAATAATTATTTATACGTCTATAAAAACGTTTCAAACTTATAGAAAAATCCCCTCCACAGTAAACAACTTACCATGAAGGGGATTCTTTCAAACTAACACCATTCTTATCTCAAACTACCCGCAATCTCCGTAAAGATAACCCCAAGCGCATGTGCACCTGCATCTGGATAGCCTAAACTTCTTTCGCCAACTGTACCCGCGCGGCCCATGCGAGCTACGATTTCTTTCGTGTACTCTGCGCCTTTAACGGCTGCTTCTGCTCCTTTTTCAAAGGCAGTTTTCATGTCTTCTTCGTTTGAAGCGCTAGCTAACCAAGAGTCTACACATGGAGCAAGTGCGTCAACAAGCGTTTTATCACCAACTACCGCTCCTCTACCGAATGATCTTTCACCGATAGATTGTATGCCTTGCAGTGCTGCTTGCAGCATTTCAGCGAATTCTTTCACTGTTAGCTCACGTTTTTCGCCTGCTGCTTTACTAGCTGCGCGGAATGCACCGCCCCAAATTGGACCAGATGCGCCGCCGCAATGTTCCATAATAATCATCGAACAGCCGTCAAGGAATGATCCGATCGTTACGTTTTCTTGTTCTACAATCGAATGCCACTCACGTTTTAATTGCTTAAATCCTTTTGCCACACTCATTCCGAAGTCGCCGTCACCTGCATGCGTATCTAACTCACAGAACGGTACTTCATTTTTAATAATAACGTCGCTCATTTTATCAACGAGATAAATCATATTGTTTAATGTGATAACATTATCTTTTATAATAGCGTGCTCTTCCGCCGTTTCTAGTTCAAAGGAAACTTCCTTCTCTTCTGTCTCTTCAAGCACATTTACATACTCTACACTTTCAACTGGTCCATCTACTTTAAACGCAGGTGTATTACATTCTTTCGATAGTAATGTTTTTAGCTCGTCATCTAATTTCATTACTGTTAAAGACATACCAGCCATATCGATACTCGTCATATAGTTGCCAACGAATATTCTATTGATTTTAATGTTTCTAGCAGCTAATTCTCTCGTAACTGCATTGTTAAATAGGTAAAGTTCTTGCAGTGGTGTTCCACCAAAACCGTTAACTAGAAGTGCGATTTCCTCGCCATCTTTTACGCCTAAATCTTTTATTAAATCATTTGTCATACGGTTTGCTAATTCATCAGCTGACATCGTTTTTTCACGTTTAATTCCTGGTTCACCGTGAATACCTACGCCGTATTCCATTTCATCTTCAGCAAGTGTGAAAGTAGGTGATCCGCTCGCTGGAACTGTACAAGACGTTAACGCTAAACCGATTGTGCGCACGTTAGCAGCTGCTTTTTCCGCTACAGCTTTCACCGCTCCTAAATCCATCCCTGCTTCCGCTGCTGCACCGGCAATTTTATGAACTAAAATAACGCCCGCAACGCCGCGGCGTCCTACTGTATACAAACTATCTTCTACCGCAATATCATCATCCACTTTTACGTAGTCTACTTCAATTCCATCTTCCGTCGCTAAATGTGCACCGTTTTTGAAATTCATAATATCGCCGCTATAATTTTTAATAATTAATAACGTACCTTTTTTACTAGCTGTCTCTTTAATCGCTTGGTATACCTGAATTTGCGAAGGAGAAGCAAACACATCGCCGCACACTGCCGCATCTAACATTCCTTTTCCGACTAATCCTGCGTGCGCTGGCTCATGACCACTACCGCCGCCACTAATTAACGTTACTTTGTTTTCGTTCATTTCTTTCTTCTTAATCACTTTATATTTTTTCAAAAGCTCAAGCTCTGGGTGAGCCATAACCATTCCGTTACACATTTCCATTACTAATGTTTCTGGTTTGTTTATAATCTTTTTCATTGTAGTTCTCCCTCAATTCCTTTAATATATTGTGATATATTTGAAATCTTCTTCTTACTACTCATGTTAAAATGAAAGCGTTTTATAGTAAACGGACAAAATGGACAATCTGTCTAAAGACACCGCTCTCATTTATGGGTAGGATTTTCATATTACTAACATTCTAGGGATGATTCAGATGACCTCTTCTATAATTTCTAAAAAGATAATCGCGAACTCATTGAAGTATTTAATGGAAACAGAGTCGTTTCATAAAATATCAGTAAGCGATATTATGTTACACTGTCAAATGCGCAGGCAAACTTTTTACTATCATTTTAAAGATAAATTTGAACTATTAAGCTGGATTTATAGAGAAGAAACGAAAGAAAACATTATCGACTTTCTCGACTATGAAACGTGGGAAAACATTTTTGATTTATTATTTGATTACTTTTATGAAAATCAAAAATTTTACCGAAATGCTTTTAAAGTCATTGAACAAAACTCGTTTAATCACTATTTATTTGAGCATACGAAAAACTTATATATGAAGATTATTGATGAACTATCTGTGAGCTGTGGATTCAGCCTTTCTGATGAGACAAAAAATACGATTGCCTCTTTTTATAGTCACGGCTTCGTTGGAACGATAAAAGATTGGATTGAAAGTAAATGCGAAGTAAATCCGTCCATTATGTCTTCTCTCATGAAAAATATGATAAACAATCAATTACTACTTCTACTTGAGCAATCAGCAAAGTAATTAAAGGGTGGCAAAAGCAATGAAAAAGATTATGAATGATGTACAAAATATCGTTCAAGATATGATGCATGGCTTTTATTTTGAACATAACGACAAAGTAAATTACGATGAATCACATAACATCATTTATGTAAAAGATATCGAAAAACTAAAGCAAGACGTCGCGATTATAAGCGGCGGTGGTAGCGGACATGAGCCTGCTGATATTGGATATGTAGGAAAAGGAATGCTTACAGCGGCAGTAAACGGAAGCATCTTCACTCCGCCTACAGTGGAACAAATTGTGGTGGCAACTCGCCTCATACCAAAAGAAAAAAGTATTTTATTCATCATAAAAAACTTTAAAGATGACGTAGCTAACTTTTTAGAGGCAGAACAAATCGCAAAAGAAGAAGGAAGAGAAATTGACCACATCATCGTAAATGACGACGTTTCAATTGAAGATGATGCTTCTTTTAATAAAAGAAGACGCGGCGTCGCTGGCACTGTTTTCGTTCAAAAAATACTTGGTGCGGCCGCTCTTGAAGGGCATTCTTTAGAAGAACTAACAGCACTCGGCCGTTCTATCACTGAAAACTTACACACATTAGGAGTCGCTCTTTCACCTGCAAATGATCCAGTAAAGGGAAAAGCTTCATTCACATTAAACGACGATGAAGTCTTTTACGGCGTTGGCATCCACGGTGAAAAAGGTTACCGTAAAGAAGCACTATCCTCTTCTGAAATATTAGCGATCGAACTGATGAACAAATTAAAAAGCATTTACCGTTGGAGAAAAGGTGACAACTTTGCGATCCTCATTAATGGATTAGGTGCGACACCATTAATGGAACAATACATTTTTGCAAATGACATTCGCCGTTTGTGTGAATTGGAAGGATTACAAGTTACATTCGTAAAGGTTGGTACGCTGTTAACTTCTTTAGATATGAAGGGTGTTTCGCTTAGTTTGCTTAAGGTAGAGGATTTGGATTGGGTGAAGTGGTTGAAGGCTGATGCTCGAGTGGGTAATTGGTAACTAAAATTATGATGATAAAAGCCTTTAACTATAATGAGTTAAAGGCTTTTTGCAAATTGAAATATCGCACGAGCGTTCAAAAGAAATTCGTAATCACCTCACTGAAGGATGACAGGTCTTCCAAATAAAGCTGGATAATAAATTAACATCGCCCCTACAAATGAACACACTAAACAAAAAATAGCCTCGTATTTTATGACTAGAGAAGAGTTCGTATCAAGCTTTTTTCCCTCTCTTTTACATATCATTTTAAATAATGCTTTATATAATAAATACCCAATAACCGCCCCGAGAGTATTCGTAAATAAATCATCAATATCTGTAATTCTATTATTTAGTAATTGATTTAACTCAATTGCCAATGAAAAAAGAAATCCTGCACATACGGTGTTTTTTATTTTTCTAAACTGCGGCCAAATAGTCGGTAATAAAAAACCTAACGGCATAAACAGTACAATGTTCAAAAGATACGTCGTACTACCTGCCGTATCAAATAGAGTCAAATTAATTTGATTTACACGAATCCACGTTTCATATCGACTTATATCCCATACAGTGGCGATCTGCGTCACCTTATACACTAGCGAAAGGTAGAATAGAAAAACATACACCCATAGAAAATGCCAGATAGATATAGTTCTTTTCGCTTTAAAATAACATCCAATTTGAAATACAATACAAAACATAATTGTAAAAAAATAAGTATACAAATAACTCATCAAAACTCCTGTATGCATGTAGAATCCCCTAACTTTACATTTTCATCTATTATTTTAGAACATAGTTTAAAAAATAGTACTTTCGCTTCAAATATCGGGAATATATTAAAAATAAAAAATCCCCACTTCTTCATTTTCAGTCTCCTCCTTGCTATAACTTGTTTATAGGATAGGAAAAACTTTTAAAATAAAAAGTGGGGTAAATATAAAATTTTTCTTAAATTTTATGTTGGCTTTTATTATTAATCTTGTTAGGAATCCGCTATTCGTTGTTAGATAGCAATATGCTTACACCTATAAAAACATTGAACTATTGAAAAATTCTGTCCTCAATATGACAGCAGATTCACATCAAAAATGTAAATCCTCATTTCCCTCGTATTTTCCTTTATTAAGTCTTTGTCTTATAAATAATTCTGCAACAATTAAATTGGGTACCCACGCTAACCAAGCAATAATAGCGTAACTAAGTTCAAACCGCTCTCTTCCAAATAGAACGATAAACAACGGTAGCCAAATTCTTAATGTAACTGCTCCAAAGGTTAGAGAATAATTTCTAATCATCCAATTTCGATGCTCTTTAATTTTTTTATTCTTAACTCTATATAATGCTTGATATGCTGATATTAGCCAAAATACGGATAACAAACCGAAACCTAGCTTCGCTACCAATCCTCCCGTAGCATAAAAGGATAGGTATAGTCCAGAAACGCCGCCTAATAATATACCAACCATATAGATTCTCCCAGCTATTCGATGACGGTTCATATTCCTTTCTCTAAATTTAGTGGATAATGTAAACGGACCAATTACTAATGCTACTATACTCGTTGTAATATGTGTAAATAACATACTATACCAGAATTCACTTAATTTAGATCCATACATAAGCTTCACTTTTACAAGTCCTGTTTGAAATCCATTCATAATAAAATATTGGACAACAATATAACTAGATACTAAAAGAGCAAAACAAGTAAATACATACCAAATTTTCCTGTTCAAATTTTACTGCCTCCCTATTACATTCATGGAAATTAGATTATACATTACTGTTCATTCTTGGTAAAAATAGAAAATCCTTCTATATAAATGGAGTACCCCCAGAAAAGGGACATTTAATAGATTAAGATTTCCAAAAATAATGAATATATATGTTATATTGTTCAAGGTACTGAAATGGGGGTTTTTCTAATGGATATGTTGCAACAAGTAATAGATACATTTAAGTTGAATGTGTTAGCAGTCGAGAACGTTCCTGAGTCTTTTAGTTCGACTGTATATAAAATCCAGCTAATTGATCATCGTACGGTATATATAAAAATTCCTTATTCCAAAGTAAAACTTGAACGTGAGTATACTGTACTTAAACGATTACGCAATGAGCTACCTGTACCAGAAATGTTAGACTATTGGGAAGGTAATGAAGATGTCACTGGCGCTTTATTATTATCCGAAATTAAAGGTGTTCCGATTACAGAGAAGGTGGATACGGCTCTAGCTTATGATATCGGAGTACACCACGCAATGCTGCATGCAATCATTCCAAATGAACATGATTTCAAAAGTCCCGTTTCCAATGTATATGGGAAATGGTCTGATTTTATTGAGCGACAATTTTATTCCTTTGCAGAAGATGTAAAAGAAGTGATTGATCCTTGTTTATACGAACAATCATTGCAGCATTTTGACCGTCAAGTGAAATTACTTCCAGCTCCAGATGGACCTAGTTTTATACATATGGATTTTCGACCAGGTAATATTTTAGTTCATGAAAATCAAGTAGTCGGCATCATTGATTTTGAAAGTACCCGAATTGGTGCAACCGAAATAGACTTTACAAAAATTAATAGTGACATTCTCATGAAATCTCCTGGAACATGGGATGCGTATCAAAAAGGCTATGAATCCATTCGTCCACTTATTAATTTACAAGAAGTTTTACCGTTTTATCGCTTTACTGATGCTTTTAATGCAATCGGTTGGTGTAAAAGAAGAGGTATTGAAGAGCATCAAGCTTTTTTACAGGAGAGTGTAGCATATTTAAACGTTTTGTTTATGAAGGAAGGCTAGTTGAAAGAGAATTATTAAACGTCAATAACTGATGTTCCGTTTATAAAGATTTTTTCATTATTCAACAATCGAGCGCAATTGAGGAAGATACGCAAGTATAAAATGAGCAAACTTTTTTATGTAAAAACATCTATATAAATTTTACAAACTAAAAATTTATATAATAAAAACCCTCAAGTATATCTTTCTATACTTGAGAGTTTACTCATCTACTTCTTCTCTTCTCTCATAATAATCGTTGAAATTAAATTGGAGCTGATTTTTATTCATGCATAGACAAAATTCTTCTCATAACAAAGATGATTCCTCTAATAAAATTGCTGCTTTTATTGCAACGCTAGGAGCTCTATTAGTAAGTGTAGAAGTTTTATCTAATTTTTTTGTGATTTTTTGGTTAATGATAATAGCAGTAACAAATTTAATAGTTATATTTTATATTCAAATTAGTGTTTTTAGTTTAGTAACAACAATCCTTTTTGTAATCTTTTACTTTATATACAAAAAGTTATTTGCACATTCTAAATTCGTAGAAACCTTTTCAAAATATAATATGAGTATTACAATAGTTTCTTTATTAATTTTAAATGTTTTATACATATATCAAAAAATGTTTAACGGTGCATTAATTACCCCTGTGGTAATAATTATTACATGGTTAATTTACAAATTTATGTTTAAAAAACATAAAAATAATCTACCTAAATAAAAGTAAGCGTCAAATATTCCACACCTACTATTTGTAAATACCCCATGAGATAATCTCCTTACATACTACATGTGGAGATTTTTTTATGAAAAGACACCTAATAATAAACTCGCTTTAGAACTGTTTAATGAGGCTGCGAAAGAAAGGGATTCTGATCTCCCGAACCAACCTTTGAAACAATCACTTATCGTCGTAAGAAGAAACACGGCCATGGGGATGAATCTGTACAGAACCTTCCGGTTAAAACCGCAAAAGAGAACAATCTAAGTTCCTATCATTATCTTCGTTATTTGTTTGAAGCGCTATCCAATAACGATTTAAACAATAAAGAAGAAAGTGATAAGATCTTGCCGTCGTGGTCAATGGATTTACCGTCTAGATGTATAGTGCTAAAAAAATGAAGTAACAAAGCTAACTTAGAGCAAAAAAGATGAATAGATGTACATCAATAATAGTTCTAATTATAATTAAGATGAAAATATTAATAGTATATGGGGGAATAACAATCAGTGAATAAAAAGGCAACAATTAAAATAGGGGCATTGTTTACAATTTTATTAATTGTATGTGCTTTTTATGGGTATAAGAGTTTAAATAGTTTTTTAGTCTGGAATGAACTCGGTGATATACAGATGATTTCAAGTGAAAAAGAGGTTGCAAATGGTATATATTTTGTAAGGGGAGAGATATATTCTGAACGTGTAACAGGAGATGAAACGCTACTTGCTGATGGGTATGCGGTAGTGAATCGAATTCAAAAGAAAAAAACGACATATTATACACAGACTTCTGCACCAAATCGTTCGTTATGGAGTAACGGCCAAGTAACAGCTTTTTATAATGAACCAATACATATTGGAAATAAAGAATTAAAATTAATAAATAAAGAAAATGCGTCTCTGGAAACACCCTTTATGGAATTAAATGATCAGAGTGTAATTTCAACAAGAATAAATGATATTCAGGCGAATGCTACAAAGTTAACAGATGGAAAAAAACGTTTTTATTCATTTAGAGCAGTAGAAAATAAAGAAAATGTAGTTGTCCTTGGGTCAGTAGATGGAAAAGTAATAAAAGAATTACCTAATAGATACGGGAAATTTGTTTATATTGGACATACTAAGGAGCAAATTATAGATAGCTTAAAGAATGGTAATAACAAAAATTGGATATATTTCGCTGTACTTATTATACTAACTAGTATTAGTGGGTTCGTATTATATATGTATGGGAAAGGAAAATGGACAAAAGATGTTTTTGTTTTTACATTTTTCGGAAGAAAGATAAATTAAAAATGGTTTGATTGTACTCGTTAAAATCTCCCCTCAAGTATGTAATTCCATGCTTGAGGGGGTTTTAATTTTTAATTAAAGTTTACTCATCTATTCCTTCCCATCCCTCATACTGTAATACCCCAAATTAATAATAATCAAGAAATACCCACCCATAATTCCAGCAGCAAATGTCCACATGAAGTCATGGTGTTCAATTTCGTACATAATAATTGCACCGAGTATTGCGGCTGCGAACCGGTTCATCATGCCAAGCATCGGTGCTTTTTCTTTTTTTACAATGCTGTCTCCGAACTTTTCAATGCGCCTTCCTAAAATCCAGGCGCAGTACATGCTTACTAAAAGGCCAATGCCTATCCCTACGAACTGGGCTGAAAAAGGTGTCATAAGCCATCCTAATAACATTACCCCTAGCAAACAATATATTTGTATGTTGAATGATCTTAGTGCCATACGAATCACGCTATGCTCCTTTATCTTTCTCATTGTATTTACGTATCCTCCAATTATATCTACTACTATCTTTCTAGTTAGAACCTTTTCGATCATTCAGTACCTTCTTATTCATGGATAATTCCTATACCCCTACCGATAGTAATAAAAGTGAAACACCATAAAAATGCGCCGATAGCAGCGAACAAAATATAAGTTTTCAACTTCATTTTGCTAACCCCCGAAAGGTAACAGGTTATATGTCTGACGCCTGGAATGAAATAACCAAAAATAAGAGAATATGGTCCATATTTCTCCATCCATTTGGAAACTTTGTTCATCCTCTCTTCCTTCAAACCAACCCATTTGCCATACTTATCAATGAAAGGACGTCCTGCCTTTTTGCCAATCATGTAACTGATCAACATACCCAACAACGCCCCTGCAAAACTAACTAAAATAGCAAGCTCATAATTCAGGACATTAATATTCGTAAAATAACCTACGACTGTCATCATAACTTCATCAGGGATTGGTACTCCTATAATTCCAAGAAGAAGCATCAAAAAAATCGCGAGGTAACCATAATCTGCTATAACCTGCTGTACTAATTCCATCTTTCAGACTCCAACTTTTCCGATATATCCTTTTTAAAATGAGGGAATTTGATTTTACTCACCATTAAATACGCGAGTATGCATGTACCAAACGCCACGGAAACTGGATTCTTTAAAAAACATAAAATGAGGAGACACATTGCCGCGAATGGAATAGGCATACCTATAAATGTCGGGAGTTTACTTTGCTGCGTGTTAAATCTCGCAAGCCGAATCATTCCGCACACACTATAAGCAAGCGCACATATCATCCCGATAGACTGCAAATCTTTTAACACGACAGTATATGCAAGAATAGATGGTGCCACACCAAAGGTAACTAAATCCGCAAAGGAGTCTAGCTCTCCGCCAATTTCTGAAACAGAACCGAGTTTCCGAGCGACCATGCCATCAAACAAATCAAATACCATACCTGTAATAATGAACATAACTGCACCATATATATCTTGAAAGAAAATAGAATAAATGGCCAATATTCCACACATAAAATTCGCTATCGTCATCATATTTGGTATGTAACTCATCACACGCTTCTCCTCCTTTCTACTCATTGCTTCATCTAGGTTCTTACTCATTACGATCAAGATCCTTCTGTTTTTCTTCCAATATCACTTTATTTATCTTCTTTAACGTATCCGTCATTTGTTCTAAAGCATTTATATCGATTTTAGAAAAGTATTTCTCAATTAATACATCATCTAACTCAGACAACTGCTCCATATACTTACTACCGTTCGGACCAAGTGTAAGGAAATACTCCCTTTTATTATTAGGATTTACTTGTTTTGAAATCATCTTCTGCTTTTCTAATTTCGATAAAACTTGGCTCACAGCGCTTTTCGATATATTAAAAGTAGTCGCAATGTGATTCGCTGTCGTGTTTTCATTTAAATTGATATGAAATAGCATACTCTCTTGCTGGCCTGTAAGACCGTACTCATCTTTCAACTCCTGAAATAGTAAAATGTAAAATTCATTATAGGCTCGGTTCATTTCATTAATTATTTCTTTATACGTTCTAGTCATAGCATTCGTCCTCCATGCTGTTATTCCAGTTTAATAGTTAAGTTCACTTAACTTAACTATAGTATACAGTTTTATTTGTGTAAAGGGAAATCGATCTCTGCGCTTTATTCACAATGAAAAAAGGAGACATCCATTAAGATGTCCCCTCTTCAAACTTAAGATTCCAAACTCTTACCATTCGTCTCAATTACTTCCTTATACCAATCGAAGCTTTTCTTCTTCGATCTTTTTAATGAACCTTTTCCTTCATTATCTTTATCAACGTATATATATCCGTAACGTTTTTTCATTTCTCCAGTAGAAGCACTTACAAGATCAATCGGGCCCCAACTTGTGTATCCGATAATATCTACTCCATCTTGTATCGCTTCGGACATTTCGATCATATGCTTCTCTAGATAATCAATACGATATTCATCATTCACTTCGTCTTCACCATTTAATTGATCGATTGCTCCGAGGCCGTTTTCAACGACAAATAAAGGCTTTTGATAACGGTCGTAAAGTTGGTTCGCTGTAATGCGGAAGCCTTTCGGATCAATCGTCCATCCCCACTCTGATTTTTCAAGATATGGGTTTTGAACAGAACCGAATACATTTCCGCTCGTTATGCTTTTTAACACTTCTGGATCGGTACTTGTTGCTCGGCTTGAATAGTAGCTAAAGCCAATATAATCAACTGTATGCTCTTTTAAAATTGCCTCGTCTTCTTTTTCCATTTCAATTATTAAATTGTTATCTGTAAAGAAGCGTTTTGCGTATCCAGGATATGCTCCTCTTGCTTGTACATCAATGAAGAAGAATGATTCACGGTCTTGTTCCATCGCGCGTTGAATGTCATCTGGATTACATGTGTATGGATACGTTGCACCAGCAGCAAGCATACAACCGATTTTTGCATCTGGAATGATTTCATGACACGCTTTTACAGCTAACGCACTTGCGACAAGCTGGTGATGCGCTGCTTGATATTGAATTTGTTCTTTATTATCCCCTTCTTTAAACGCTAGACCTGCTCCCATGAAAGGTAAATGTAACAGCATATTAATTTCGTTAAATGTCATCCAATATTTCACTTTATCTTTATATCTACTAAAAATCGTTTTTGCGTACGTCTCGAAGAAGTTTACAAGTTCTCTACTTCTCCAGCTTCCATACTTCTCTACTAAATGAACAGGGACATCAAAGTGAGCCATCGTAACGACTGGTTCAATGCCATGCTTCAGCAGTTCATCAAACAAATTATCATAAAACTGTAACCCTGCTTCATTCGGCTTTTCATCATTACCATTTGGGAAAATACGTGTCCAAGCAATAGATACGCGTAACGCTTTAAAGCCCATTTCTGCAAACAGAGCGATATCTTCTTTGTAACGATGATAAAAATCAATCGCTTCGTGTGACGGATAAAAATCCCCTTCTACCGGTGTAAAGGAATGAATATTTCCTTTCATGATGTCCCAACGTTTTTCACCAGTTGGTAATAAATCAACCGTCGTTAATCCTTTCCCGTCTTCTAAATACGCTCCTTCCACTTGATTCGCTGCAGTCGCTCCACCCCATAAAAATCCTTTAGGAAAAATAACTTTAGACATATAGAAAAACTCCTTTATATAAGAATGAACGAGGAAAGGTATTGCAAGTTTTAAAGAATACCTTTCTTCGTGTGAACCTGTATGAAATGTACTACTATTTAACTCCTAACTTTAGTAAGGAATCTCCTGCTTGTATCTTTTCTACTTCTGTTTTTTTCATGTTATATTTATCATAATTTGTAACAACAACTGGTGTTGTCACAATATAACCCGCCTTTTGAATTTCAGCTATATTAAACTCAATAAGTAATTGTCCTTTTTCTACTCTCGCTCCTTGTTCAATATGAGAGGAGAAAAATTCGCCATTTAATTTCACAGTATCCATTCCAATATGGATTAAAATTTCAGCACCTGAATCCGCCGTAATTCCTACCGCATGATTCGTCGGGAAAAGCGCAGAAATCGTACCTGAAACTGGTGAAAACAACTTTCCTTCTGAAGGCTCAATCGCAACTCCTTCCCCTAACGCACCCGATGCAAATGCTGCATCGTCAATATTTTGAAGCGGCATAACGGCGCCATGAAAAGGACTAAATATTACTTCATCATCGTTTGATGCAGCAATTTTATTACTTGTCTCAGCTGTTTCTGTAGATGTTTGCTTTTTCGTAAAACCGAATAAGTAAGTAAGAATAAAACCGACTATTAAAGAGACAGCCATCGCCAGGATTGCTCCCCAAAATCCAGCTGTAATCCCATCTTTCGGACTAATAAATGTTGGAATCGCAAATATACCAAGTCCGCCTGTCATATACCCTTGTGTACCAAATACACCAAGTATTGCGCCGCCAATTCCTCCGGCAATACAGCTCATAATAAACGGCCTTTTAAGCGGAAGTGTAATACCATAAATCGCCGGCTCTGTAACACCGAAAATACCTGAAATAAAAGCTGGAATACTAAGTGTTTTTAATTTCTTATCTTTCGTTTTCATCCAAACGCCAAGCACCGCACCAATTTGAGCAAATGAAGCAGCAAATATAAGTGCGAGTATCGGATCGATACCGTGCACTGCTAAATTATTAAAGCCAATCGGAATAATTCCCCAATGAAGACCGAAAATAACGAGTACTTGCCAGAAAGCACCGAGTAAAGCACCCGCTACTAACGGGCTTGCATTATAAACCCAAAGTGTCGCCTGTCCTAAAAACTGCCCTGCCCACGTCGCGATTGGACCAATAACGAGAAATGTAACTGGTACGACGATTAGTAATGTAAAGAATGGCACTAAAAATGTTTTCACAACATCCGGAATAACTTTCTTTAAAGTCTTTTCTACTTTCGCTCCAAAATAAGAAGCGAGAATAATTGGAATAACTGATGATGCATAATTCATTAAAATAACTGGTATTCCTAAAAACGTAATATGAATGGGTGATTCAAACATCGTTCCTGTAAATAACGTATATAATGGCTCACTTGCTTTTAAACCGGCTAAAGCTGGATAAACTAAAGCGCCCCCAATTGCCATACCGATAAATGGTGATCCTCCGAATTTCTTAATTGCTGTATATCCTAAGAAGATTGGGAAGAAATAAAATAACGAATCGCCGACTGCATTTAATATTTGATACGTCCCTGACTGCTTACTTAACCACCCTAACGCTATAAAGAGTGCATTAAACCCTTTAATCATCCCTGTTGCAGCTAGTACTCCTAAAATAGGAGTGAAAATGCTAGAAAGAACATCTATAAGACTACTCTTTTTCTTCTCACCCGCACTTTCTTCCTCTGTTTCTTGAAATCCTCCAGCAACAATAACCGCTTTATACACGTCGGATACATGGTTACCAATAACAACTTGATATTGTCCACCGCTTTTCATAACAGTCACAATATCTTCCATATTTTTCAGTATTTCCGTATTTGCTTTCCCCTCATCTTTCAACTGAAATCGTAAGCGAGTTATACAATGTACAACGCTATTTATATTTTCTCTCCCGCCAACATGTTTCAGTATGTCTTTTGCCAATTGTTCATACTTCATAGTAATTTCCCCTCCCTACAATCATCCCATTTTTATAAAAGAAAAAACCTAAACTAACCATAACGGCGCGATACATACGAATCACTCCATTACAAGTCAATTTAGGTTTTGCCTGCCAAACAGTAACAATCCCGTTTATTCAATTACATAATTCATTGCGTTTCGTTACACGATGAATGTGCAACGTCAAGTACACTTTTTCATCTTTTGAAAGATGACTATTATGTGCTTTTTGTAAGTATGCTTCAATTTTTTCTGTACAACAATATGCCTCTTCATACTTACTTTTCACTTGCTCGTATAAAAAATCATCCTCTGCCGAATGCAATTCCTTCTGCATTAAACGCTGGGCAAAGTATCGTAAATGCGTTACGAACCGACTATAATTAAATGAATTTTCATCTAAGTTCATTTTATAGTGGTACTTTACAACATTTAAAATATCTTGGACGATTTTCGTCATCGCCACCGTTTGCTGCATTGCCGGCTCTCCTTGCTGCGCATTAACGAAATGCAAAGCAATTGACCCTGCTTCATCTTCAGAAAGTCTAAAGCCAGTCTCCTCTTCAATCATGTTCAAAGCTTGTAGACCAATTTCAAACTCTTTCTGATAAAATCTCTTAATCTCCCAAAGCAAAGTATTTTTAAGATCCATTCCTTCTTTATGCCGAGTTAAGGCGAAACTTAAGTGATCCGTTAATGTAAGATAAATATAATCACTTAAGGTCCCCGGCAAAACTGTCTTAGCAAACTGAATAATTCTCTCTGTAATTTCTAAATTTTGTACAGGAATTTCAGTTAGCAACCTAGCAAGTTTCTCTGATAATTCTCTTGTTTCCAAAACAAATGTCTTTTCTACCCTAGATTCATCAATCGCATCGCCAACTTTTTTCTGAAATCCCAAACCTCTGCCCATAAGTACAACTTCTGTCTCATTATCCTTCATCGTACAAACAACATTGTTATTTAAGATTTTATGGATTTTCATATTGTTCCGCCTTCTTCTTCTTAAAGTCACAAAAGGGTAATAAAAAAACCTAAACTGATTCCAAAAGCCACACTACACCCGTAGCCTCTAGATCAATTTAGGTTTTGCCTGCCGAACAGTAACAATCCTTTTACTTATTAACTTACCTTTATTATACATAAAAAGTAAGCGGTTGCAATGATAAATTATTGAATATTTTTTTACAAAGAAAAATACTAACCGTTGATCAGCTGTTGCTTAAATTCATCTAAAACTTTCTTTCTCTCTTCATACTCTTCTTCACCAGCTTCTTCCCAAAGTTCAAGATCAGCGCCACGCTCAATTAACGCAATCGCATTACTGCGAACTTCTTCTTGAAGACACCCCTTCTCCAATTGTATTGCCGCAAGACCGATGTATACTAAAGACATAACCTCTAAATCTTCACCTATATCAAACTCATCTACATACTCTTCTAAAACAAGCTTCGTTGCTTCTTCTACACTGTTACCTTCTTCTATATATTCAATAAACTGATCTTTCACATCACAAGTTGTATCATCATCAAATAATCCAGTTCCCCAAGCACCCATATTCCACAGCTCCTTCTTTATACTTTTCTACTTCAATGTTAAATACAGAAGAAATTCATTACAAGACTAGTTATGCATATAATTATATTTTACAATTACTACAGGAAACGCATATACTTCACCATATTTATTATTCCGAATAATTAAACACAAATGATAAAAATTCCATATAGACCCATTACTGGTTAAAATGTTATAATTTAATTACCCTACATAGTTCCTCATATCCGGACTGAGGAACTAGCGTCTTATTAAGTAATGCGCATAAACCAAATAAAAAAGACACTTTACTGTGTCTTTTTTATTTATATCCTCATAAGAACTATCTCTTCTATACACAAAATCTATTACATGGCAAAGGAGACTAGAAAATGGAACATCCTATTGCAAAAGAACTGCGTTTCATACGTGTATGCCTTATCATCTTAATCATTGTCATTGCATTTTGGGACCGCAAAAGCGTTGTGGAAATCAGTGATCATGGTAGCGATCCTATCTTAAATACCAGCAACATGACCCAAGTTGGCGATAATACATTTGCCTATAAAGACGAATCTAATCAAATTAGAATATTCAAGTTTGATCCGGATACAAATGAAATAAAGCTAATAAAAGAGTTTTATGCTAACGAATATTAATGAAATTACATTAGACAGAAGGCACCTTACAGTGTCTTTTTTATTTTTAAAAGGACCTGCTCACATTCATGCGTCAAACATAAAGTAAATAGAATCCGTTAAAAAACATGAGTGACCCTTTGTTTTCCCCTCTTATTAAAGGAGGAACTATTATGGGATTTGGTGGTAGTTGCGGCGGAGGCTGCGGTTTTGCTGGAGGATTTGCTTTATTAGTTGTGTTATTCATTTTATTAATCATCGTTGGAGCTGCTTGCTTCTGCTAAACAAACTATCGGAAAAGACACTCTTATATGGGTGTCTTTTCTTTGTAAACTAAAAAAGTATGAGAATCCGATCCTTTAGACATAATTACGACTAAAGGCTTTTTTGTATATAAAAAATGAAACGTAGTAAAATACTATACTTACATTGTTTTTTTCTTACAAACTATATCCAAAAAGTTGGATAGCTTCTTTTACTACTCATATTATTAATAAATAAAGCAATAACTACAATAACAAGAGAACCAACTAAAACCGGTGTTACTAAATAACTCCAACTATTTGCCCCTAAAATAACGATAATTGGATCAGCCCCTGCCGGAGGATGCGTTGTTCTTGTTAACATCATAACGGCTATTGCCGTCCCTACTGCTAAAGCTATCGTCCAATATTCATTCCCAAACAAATGATATATTGATAGGCCAATAAAAGTTGAAATCAAATGTCCTCCAATAATATTACGCGGCTGAGATAGCGGTGCATTCCAAACTCCAAACGCTAATACACAACTCGCCCCAAATGGAGCCATTAGTAATTCTGTAGAAGTTATACTCGTTAAATATGTTAAGGTGAGAATTGTTAAAAATCCCCCTAATAGTCCCGTTAAAGAGTCCTTTATATTTACTTGTAATGGACTTCTTCCTTTCCCTTTCATTTTTGCAAAATATCGCACACTTATTGGTGGAGCTTCTTTCTGCTTAGCTGCTGTTATATGATTCATCATTCTCCTCCTTTATTTACCAACAATTATATTTCAAATTAACTAACCGGTCAACATTCATTTTAGAGGTTAGTTTAAAAATGCAGAAAAAAAGAATCAACTCATATAAGTTGATTCCCTAAACTTCTTCACATTTTCGATCCTGGAATTTTGCTACCTTTTTCCGGTTCCCACATATTTTCATAGAACACCATTTTCGTTTTCCACTTTTATCTATAAATAATAAAACACAGTCAGGGTTTGAACACCTTTTAAGAGAAATAAGCTTATTCTCTGCTATTAACGTTAAAGCATCAAATGCAATTAACGATACAAGTACATCCTCAATTTCTCCAACTGGGATAGGCACTAGACGCTGTTCAATGACTTTATATGTAAATGGTGCCTTTTCAATTTGTTTTTCTAAATATGTAATAAAATCATTAGAAATTTCGTGCTGATCAGCAATTGCCTCAAACTGTTTTCTCAATACTTCTCTTGCCTCTAATATGCTAGATGTAACTTGATTCATGCGCTCTTGAATCCCTATAAGTGTTTTTTCATTCCAAAAAGGCAGATTAACTTTTATTACATGTAGCCATTCTAATACATCTTCATCTGTTATTAATAAATCATAACGTTGTCCACGCCTAACTAGCTCTGTATTTACTAAATCTAATGAGAGATTTCCAGATATAAGCGGGAATTGTTTTGTTTCCTGCATGTACTCATCACCTACTCTTTAAACAATCATATTCCAAATTAATACAGAAGTACAACTTTTTTATAAACTACAAAGTATGAAGATTAAAACCTTTAGACATAATTACGACTAAAGGCTTTTTTGTATGTAAGTAAATGAAAAGGGGCTAACTTTATGGAACATAATAAAAACGGAATGCTTGCTTTAATCGTTTTATTTGTAGGACTAGCATTTTTTGTTTTCGGTATGGTTTATCATTTATGGGGAACTGTTTAAAAGTAAGTAGTAATTCATTTAGATGCACCAGAAATCATTTGCCTAGTTATGAAACCCCTCATTGTGCTTCAGGGGTTTCCGCTTTAAAACAACTATAAAAAAAGGCTCCATCACTCACTGGGGCGCTCAAAAAATAATATAAGTAAATGAATTAAAACAAATAACAGACAACTACAATATATACTATATAACATCATATAATCTATATATATGCAACGTTACATAAAATTCTTTATTATTACATGCTATACTAAAACAGGAGTCGACAATCGTTATTTTCTTCTTATTTTTAAAGTAATATAGATATACCTTCTTAACTCATTTGGATTGTACAAGTAAAAGAAGACATCTTACTAGATGTCTTCTTTTCTTATATTTTTATGAATTCCTTTGAGCAGATGCTCTCCAAGCACGAAAAGATGTTGGGTGTCCAGAATGAGCTCTTTGCTTCGCAGCAGCAACAGCTGGTTTTTCTTCAATAGTCTTTGGTTTTTCTTCCACAATCGCTGATTTTTCTTCAAGAGTATTCACAGCTGTTTGTATTTTTTCCAACTGCTCTTTTAAAGCTTGCTGTTCAATCTTTAAATCCGTAAGTAAACGTAAAATCATTTCAGAATTAGCCATAAAGATCCTCCTTCCCCCAATACACAGAATAAAATACAATATGTAAACGATGAAATACCGGTGACAAAAATAAGGTCGTCTATTCTTTTAAAATTCGTGACGTCTTTATTTTTCAAAAGGACCTGCTCAAGTTTATCCGTAAAAACATAAAGTGAATTAAATCCATTATTAAATGGTCTTTATGGAAGGAGGAGTTAATATGGGCTATGGCGGTAGTTGTGGTGGTGGCTGCGGTTTCGGCGGCGGATTCGCTTTACTTGTTGTACTCTTTATCTTATTAATCATCGTAGGAGCTAGCTGTTGGGGCGGCGGATTCGGCTGCTAAGGGGAGGCACTCTTGAGAGTGTCTTTTTTTTGTTTCATTTTTTTCGCTCCGATCTGTATTAGTTCTTTTGAAAATGTAAGATTTCTCATCTCATAGTAGCAAATGATTTATTTTTATATCGTTATATTTTTGCGGACGGTAATAAAAAAAAGACACCCTAAGGTGCCTTCCTCCGACTTGATAACCACGTTGATTTACATAATTATCGTTCTCGGAATTCAATGAATCTACTAGTTTAATCAGCTTATATGTTCTTGCCATAAAAAATCTTTAAAATGGTTTTATAATCTGGAATTTGTAACTTTAAGTATTGATTTATAAAGTTTTCGTTATCATATAGTACTTTTTTCAATTCAACAGAGAATCGCCCAGCATCAAAATTAACAATACCGTATTGAGCGAATGGTTCATGGTTACATCCTAGTGAACCTGGATTTAAAAAAGTTTTGTTCATTGTTTGAAAAAAATGAACAGGATGATGATGCCCAAAGCAAATTAGTGTTTCTCCATAGTCATGAAATAAGTCTAAAAGATGTTCTTGTATCGGCTGAACAATTCGGCTGAAAGGATCTTTACTTATATGTTCAGATAGTTTGTTATGGTTAATATGGTAATGGATTAATGCTGTAGGTGTTTGTTCGATGGTTGTTTTTATATATCTTGAAAGTTTATTTAATTTAAGAACAAAGGATTTATCCAAATCTTGCGCAATCCATTCATGATGATTACGTAATTCCCCAATATTATGACTTTCCGGATATTGTTCACCGTTAATTAAGGCCAATATAGCTTCATCATGATTACCTGTAATCATTGAGGTATCGTTACGAGAAAATAGTGCTTCTAAAACTTCGTTTGTTTGATGGCCAATACCAATCATATCGCCTAGACAGTATATGTGTTCTATATCTTCTCGTTTGTCTATTTCCTGTAAGACAGCCTGTAATGCTACCGCATTTCCGTGTACATCTGTTATGAACGCTATATTTTTCCCCATAAAAATTCTCCCTCATAGTAATTCTAATCTCTATTTTATCATTGTATATCATATTTATGTGAGGTTAACATAAGGTCCCATTATCAGTAGTTAATAATTAATAGAATTTTCGTTATGGGGGATATTGATTCTTTAGGTTGATGGCGATGGGGTACTATAAAATTTTAGCTTGATGGGTATGTGACGGTCCCCCTTGTAAAACTTTTTTCGGCTCGTGTGCTTTTCTCGCCAAGCTGACAGACAAAACGCAAAGCAATGGTTCTCGACTTGGACTAGCAAGTATACGAGCCGAACCGCTTAGATCATACGTTCCAAGATCGCTCTTATTCTAAAAATAGATACGTAATACGTGGGGTTTCGCCCCCACACGACGAGCCAGCACTCTAGCCAAAAAGTAAATTTTAAACCAAAAGATCCGAACAAAGCCATGTTGGTTCTACCCCGTGTTAAGTAAAAAAATAATAAGCTGTCCAGACAGCTTATTATTTTTTTACCGGAAGTGGATGGTTCCAAGTTAACATGAACTAAAATTACCCTCTATAATCAGGAGAACGATCAAGTCCAAACCGATTTTTGTATGCAACATATATTGATTAAATGTATTGATAAAGAAAGTGAGGCTAAAACAGGTGAACACTCCCCATCAATTCCCTCCCCCTCTTTTGTTTATCACAAAAGAGAAAGGATGTTACGAAAAAAGAATACTTGTCTTGGTTTCTATTAAGATAGATCCCAAGATTTTATCTCTTTGTTCAGGTTCGAGTCACCAATTTACTGCGACAGGTATATATTCCGATAAATCAACTAGAGACATTACAAATCTTGTAGAGTGGTACTCCAGTAATTCTTCAAGTGTAATAGTTTCAAATGAGGAAGAAACAAAGGGTTTGACTACAGCAATTGATACTGGGGGAGCTCAGATTTTTGCAAGATTAGACGGAATCATGAGTTCGGATAGTTTTCTCACCGTTGTTGAACCAGTGGTTCAAATGAAAACTTTAAAGGAATCCAATGATTGTACGTTGGATATAAAGAGAACAGTTTCTATGAATGAAACGATCAGTATGAATTTTCCTGGCAAAGCTTTCAGCTTTGGTAAGGGTGTCTTACTCCTTGAGAATGGTGTTGTTTCCTATGATTTTGCTAAACAGCTCTGGTCACTCACTAAATATACTGTTGTGCAGATATCCCCATCAATTATCAAAGATCAATACACTACAGGTAAACAATTGGCAGCGGATTACTGGTGTGTTTGGATGGGGATTCAAGGGAATATTACTGATATGGACATTATAGCAATGATGCAGCCAGGAGGGATCATTGCTGAATTCATTGAACTTGGTGGAATTTTCATTGTACAGGATACTAATACTAATCCAATAATTGTAACATCTGCTGAAGGATTTGAGTTCATTGGGGGTGAATCTGAGTCACTAACACAATTCTCCAGGCTTGTACAAATACCTTTGTCATTTGAGTATCTCCGAACATATTTATATATTAACTCTATCAAGAAAGGAGGTAACTCTATGGCCCTTGAAACGAACTGTCAGACTTGTACGCCTCCTGAAGGTTCCACATCGATCCTCACTGTGGATATACCAGGTGGTCTAGCTATAAATCTATTGGGGATTCATATCGAAGCTTGCCCAATCTGCGTTACAGTATTTACTGAGGGATCTGGTACAGCTACATCTCAACAACAAGATATTGCAAATAACCTCATTAAGGTCGTTCAGAATTTGATTCCAAACATTCCTAGTGCTTAAAGGGAAATAATCTGTAATTTAATACGAGGCCTGACTAAAAAATGGTCAGGCCTTTTTTTATTTTTTCGGATTGAGTTTGGATATTATTAAGTTGATACGTTTAATACTATGAAGTTTCGCTCCTACACGACGAATCAGTATTCTAGATCAAAAGATAAGAACATAATTATAAAAAGAAAAAACCTTTTATGAATGATTATTCACAAAAGGTTTTTATAACGTCCTATTATTGCGATTCAATATATAATCTGGAGGACTTTCGTGTCCACATAATTCTTGTTCTCAGAAGTTCTACCCTTTATGTTCAGGATGGAAATCTAATGGGTTAGTTCAGATTACGAAGGTCAGGCGTAGTGTTTAATATAGAGTTGGAGTCGGAGGAGAACAATGGAAGGAAACAATATCGTTTATAGCAACCGAATAATGATTCCATCTCCCGCCGAAAAACCTATAGCCATAAACTCTTTCGTGCCCAACAGTCGTCAAAAAAAACCAGAAATTATCTTCGTTTCTAAGCCACAGATACGTGAATCGAAATATACAATTTTGAAGACCCCAAGGGCTCTGGGCATAGAGTGGCATTTGTCGTATATATACCATGATTCAAGGTTCACTCCTTATTGAAATTAGACTTATAACTAATTTTATGCTCAGGGGCAAAGCTTAGATTGGATGTATGCCTAGTAGCCTACTTAAATTCAATTTTGAATGTATATAGTATATATGTGAGGTTAACATAACGTCCCATTATTGGTAGTTAATACATCTAGAAGTCTACAAAAATATCCTCCAGTTAAGCACTCTGGAGGATATTCATATTTACATTATCATTCTTAAAAAAAGCCACACAAAATGAAACCTCTTTAGCTCCCAAAAGGCTTATTCTTATCTATTAATAACTGTACATCGTCTTGCTCCTCTACAGATTAAACGCTCGGCTTCTCTTAATGAAATTGGAACAAGTACAGCTTCATCAACATCGTCTTCTACATCAAAAACCGCAAATGCTTCCCTACCCACGATTAAAACACAAATGAATTCTACTTCTAAATCATCATGAGACCTAGGAATACAATTAGAAATAGTACAACGTTGAATACCCGCTGCTAATAATGTTCTAGCTTCTTGCTCAGATATTCGAATAAAAACAAATTCCTCTATGGCTACATTTCCAACTTCCACTTCAATTTCTACTAGAAGAAAGAATCTGTTTCTAATTCTCACTATACAATTTGCTCCAATTGAAATAATATCTTCATTCATTCTTTTCACCTCCTTTAATACTATAAAATTCATAAAGAGGTGAAATGGTGTGGACAAGCAAACAAAATAGTTATTTTTTGAAATGTGAGATATCAGTTAACAACTATCATCAAAAAAACAGAAAAAACAACCTACACAACAGGAAGTTTTTTTTGTTTTTAGTCTGTATACGATATTCAAAATTAGTTAACATAACATAAAATTATCAGTAGCAAGAAAAAAGCGAATCCCTACTCTCAAAAGAAATCCACTTTTTTTTCTATAAATCTATTCATTTTTTATACATTCCTATCCTGGCGGTACCCCATTTAGAAGACTAGTATATACTGCTAGTCTTTTTTATTAATTTACAAATTGAAGTAATAAAGAAAAGACACCCTAAGGTGTCTTCCTCCGGCTTGAATCACTTTACTTTTAAAACTAAAGAATCTGCGTTAGTTCTGAATTCAAGACTCGTTGTGCAGTAATAATAACATTACCAGGTGCTATTCCGTAGACACTGTATAAACCACCGTTTTGATTAGGAACAATTTCAACTTCGTATTGAAGAGCTTGTCCCAAAGTAGAGTGAACTAAACTTAGATTTACAAAACCAGAAGCATTAGCAGCCACATTAAAGTTTACCTGTTCGATTAATGTTCTTGTACCGTCAAGTCTAAAAGATCTAACTACCCCAGTAAGTGGACCTGCAGTACGATTGAGAATTTTAACCCTCGCTCTAGTTGCATTACTAGGTTGATTTCCTACGTTTTCAATTGGACCAGTAGAGAAAGGCATATTAAATTCACCTCCCACTAAATTAAAGGATTAATAATCTATAGATTATAGTTTCATAGTATTCAATACTTTATTAAAATGATCTAAATCAATTAACCATTTTATTTTAATAATAAAAAATAAAGTTTACATAACCTTATGCTTTTTAATGATGAATGAGCAGGTCCTTTAAGAAATAAAAAAAGACACCCTAAGGTGCCTTCCTCCGACTTGAACCACTTTAATTTTAATAACATAGTTCTAATAGGGATGTTTCCTGTGGACTTTGTAAGTAGTTTTTACGAAATTATGAGTGTTTTTTATTCTGTATTTCAATAAGTTCATCTTTAATCATTTGTATATAATGTTCTTTTTCTGTTAATTCAAATATAAATAATGCTTTTTTCATATTATTAAGAACGTCTTCTTCATTATGTTGTTTAACCTTTAATAAATACTGACTTTTTAAATAGTATAGTTCACCTAATAGATATAAAGTGTTTAGATTAATAGCTAATTTGATGCCCTTATCAAGGTATTTTATTGCCTCTTCATGTTGATATGTGAGGTCTAAACATTTTGCTAAATTAAAAACGATTTTTAATTTAATTTCTTTATCTCTAGGAAAATCTAACTTATTAAAGTTAGTTAAACATCTTCTTAATATATTAATACTTTTTTCATATTCTTTATTTTCCCCATGAAATATAGCCATTGTCTGCATAATATCTATTTCTCTTTCTGATAAAAAATCAGAATTAGTTAAAGTTAGTTTTAATGCATGATTTAAAAGATCTAAAGCCGTTTTTATTGATTCATCCACCACAAATATAGCAATTGCTTCATGCCATATTAGAAATTGTTTCTCTTCTTTTGCTTGAAAATTATTTAAATTTTTCTCTTTTTTTACTATTTCATAAAGTTCTTTATATTGTTTTTGCTTTAAGCAATCTTTTATTACGTATTTTACATTTTCTACATATTTTATTTTTTTGTTTTGAGTTAGTGCAAATATATTATTTGGATCAATACCAAGTCTTTCTGATAATTGATATAACAATATGCTAGATGGATAAATCATACCTTTTTCTATCTTGCTAATTTGACTTTGTGAACATATTCCATGACATAATTCGGATTGTGACATATTTTTTTTAATTCTAAGTTCTTTAATGGTGATACCCAAATCGTTAAATTCCATTTTTCCCCCTACTATTTAGCACTTTATTAGTATAAGAATATTTTCTAACCTTTAATCTAATGTAAAATTAATATAGTTGCAATTATTGTACGTTTTAAAGGTCTTACCGTTTTCATAAGATGGTGAGGCTTTTATTATGTACAAGAAAAGACACCCTAAGGTGCCTTCCTCCGACTTGAACCACTTTAATTTTAATAATATGTATTGGACTCCCATCCACATATTATTTTATCATGTTAAGTTACTTCACACATTGAGAAATGTTGTTCAAATCTATATTTTAGTTGAAAGCATCCATTTGTACTTTCTCATAAATGTATCCAGCCTCTTCAGCTGTGATTCCAAAACGTTTAGCAGCTATTTCAGCAACTTGAGGATCATGTACTTCAGGGATGTAGTTTTCATCATAATTTGTAAGGATGTTATATTGCTCTTTCATGAATGTGAATATTGATTTGTAATTAATCCCGTTACTAGAATACTGTTCTTTATTATGTGGTGTGTAATTAGATGCATTATTGGAGTTACCTGTATAAGTATTATTAGTTGATTTTGATTTTTCTTTTTGTTCTTTTCTATCAGCATCTACTATATAATCATTTTTTGTATATGTTTCAAAATCGTTAATAAGAAGCCCTCTATACAGGATATTCATAACATATGTATCTTGGTTGTCTAATACTTGGATATCTGTGTATCTGCAGTTGTTATTACCTCCACAAGAAACCTGATTATAAGATCCTATAATTTTGTCGAACGCGTCGTTCATAGCTGCGTATGTTTCCATTTTGGATAAGTCAGAGAATTTTTCGTTCGCTTTTATTTGAACAATCACAGGCGTGGCATCATCTTCCTTTTCGCCAGCTTTATAAGTAACTGTTTCAATGTATGGCCCTAACTGACTATCTTCTAATTTATCTTTAGTAGCCGTCTCCACTGCTTTCATATCTGCCGAACAGCCAGTGAACATAAGACATGAAGCAGCCAATAATATCCCTATAAATCCTTTCTTCACATATATCCCCCCTAATTTTATTTATGTCTGATAATAAAATAAAAGCACTCTCTCGAGTGCGTTATTATTAATTTACTTGATTACACCACCAGAAACTCCGGACATTGCCATAATATCAATTATCTTATCTGATACAGTGGCTTCTTCTCCGCCTCCATAGTAGGCGTTTAATGCATCAATAAACCAATATGCATCGGCTGTTACCGATCTACCTGCAGATTTCATTGATTCAATAACTGTTTGAACATATATAAATTTGTCATCAAATGATAATTCAACCCAATCTCTACCAGTGGCATTCTTAATCTTTTCTACTTCTTCATTAGCTGGTGAAGAAGTACTAGTTGAAGGTGATGGATTACTACTTGCAGGTTGATTACTTATATCAGGTTTAATATATTTTCCATCTTTAGCACTTGCATCGTAAATAATATTCTTCTCATCCGCACTTTTGCCTTTATCATCTAAACGAAGCCACTCCCCAATTAAGCCAGGAAGATCATAGTTTGCATAGTATTCATGTTTATCAGTTTTTAGAACTACATTACCCAATTCACATCTTACACCTTTACCACAGAATACCTCTCCCTCTCGGTCATTACCTTGTGGTGTTCCGCTCTGTTTTTTGATTATTTTCCCTATAGTTGTCAAGTATTCATATTGTTCTTTAGGTTGTAAGTTATCAAATGAATCATTAAGGTACGCTACAATGTCATAATAATAATATGGATTTTTAGCATTTTGGTCTGATTTCTCCGTTTCTTTATATATTACAGACTTCAGATGATTTTTAATCTCTTTATCCTTTGATATTCCGGATACAATACCATCCAAATTTTCAGTGGTTTGTTCTGGTCCACCACAACCTGATAAAACTAACATTGCTGTGATAATAGTTAAAATGATTCTTTTCATAGTTGTCCTCAATTCTTGTTGTTTTTCCTGGATGCAATTTGCAAAATGTAAGATTTCCTGAAATATCATAACAGACTTAGTTACAATTATTTTGTCGTATTTTGTCGGAGGGTAACAAAAAAGACACCTAAAGGTGCCTTCCTCTGACTTGAACCACTTTAATTTTAATAATATGTATTGGACTTATTTTACCATGTTAAGTTATTTTCTTCATTGAGAAGTATGATCCCAATCTATTGTTTGCTTTCTGAAAGGTGATACGCGGTAATTTAATTTTTAATTATGTTTTGAATGTATACTTTTATTTTGTATTTTGAGGATATCAGGGGATCTGAATGTTAAATAATATTTAAAAGTTTACTTTCACTTAAAATCGAGCGAAGCGACAACCGTTTTAGGACGAGAAAATGAAATTTTGAGATTGAAAAAATGTTAAAGGTTATAGGAATCTCCGATTAAGTCAAAAACAAGGAGAAAGCTTAAAATCACAAAATTTACGTGTTTGGTATTAAGAAGGTTCTTTAATCCTCTACGTAGAATTTATTTGTTTGGATTTTTATTTTTCATTCAAAAAATCAAGGAGGATTCAAAATATGGAATTAATTAACAATAAAAATAAAGAAGCTTTTCATAGTACTCCAAGCAATCAAAACACATATCATTTTCTAAGTGAAAAAGTGACGGTTTTAGTATCAGGAGAACAAACAAATGGAGAATATGCTATTGCACATGTTATAGAACCCCCAAAATTAGGACCACCACTTCATATTCATAAAGATGAAGACGAAGCATTTTATATTTTAAAAGGACAATTTACTTTCTTTGTGGGGGACCAGATTATCGAAGTATCAGCTGGAGATTATGTATTTGCTCCTCGAGGTATTCCTCATAGATTCGTATCAGGCTCAGAACAATCTGAATTTATTGTTACTGCAACTCCAGCAGGTTTTGATCGATTTGTAAAACAATTGGGAACTCTCGTTTCAAAAAATGCACCTCTTCCTGAAGTGAAGCCACCTTCTTTAGAAGAACTTCAAAAACTTGTAAAAGTTTCAGAGACTTTTAATATCACATATCCAGATTTGAAAATATAACTGGTTCTGGTGCAAAAACTTTAGGACATCTATAAATTTTGGACATACTGATGCTACTACTCTAAAAAAAGACGTAATCAGTATGGAAAAGCAAAACCTATTCACGTGGAAGCATTATCAGTCTGAACTGATCTTATTAACAGTAAGGTGGTATCTGCGGTACAATTTAAGCTTTCGTAATCTGGTGGAAATGATGGAGGAAAAGGGATTATCCTTTGCTCATCCAGCCATTATGAGCTGGGTTCATCAATATGGACCTCAATTAGAAGAGAAAGTACGGGACATCAACAAATGACTCGTGGAGAGTCGATGAAACCTATATTAAATTAAAAGGGTAATGGATGTACCTGTATCGCGCCGTTGATTCAGAAGGGAATACCATTGATTTTTATCTAAGTAAATCAGGAGATAAACAAGCAGCCAAGTGCTTTTTCAAGAGAGCCTTGGCTTTTTCATACGTTTCTAAACCTCGCGTGATAACGGTAGATAAGACCCCCGCTTATCCTGTAGCAATTCGAGCGTTGAAAGAAGAAAAGCATATGCCCAAAGATATAGAACTAAGACAAATTAGATATCCCAATAACATAGTAGAACAAGATTATCGTTTTATTAAAAAACGTGTGCGTTCTATGTTAGGGTTCAAGTCTTTTAGCACAGCTACATCCATTCTTGCAGGAGTAGAAGCAATGCATATGATTAAAAAAGAACAGATTGATTTACAGGATCAGTCTGTTCAAAAACAGAAAGAATTTATCCATCAATTATTCGGGCTAACAGTATAAAATACAATTCCGCTAGAAATATATGTGCTATATTCTCTTTTAGTTTATCTTTGCACCAGAACCAATTTAATGAAGTGTTTACTACAAAAGGCCTAGGATGTAAGGATTTCTCATTAGTTTTCTTATTATTGGTCCGAGTTTTTCAAGCTATGACAAATGCTCTATGTCTGTATTATTTTCTCTTCCAATTACTATATGTTTTTAGCATACTATTAACTATAAGGAGGGAGTGTAGAAATGGAAGAAAAGAAAGTGACGTGGTTAGAACTCTTTTATGATTTGTTATTTGTGGCAGCGGTGACGGCTGCGACTCATGTTTTACTCCATGTTGAAGATGGTCATATCCATGCAGAGTATTTAGTAAAGTTTGTCCTAATTTTTATTCCAATCTGGTGGGCTTGGGTAGGGCAAACCATCTTTATTAACCGGTTTGGAAAAGATTTATTTCATCAACGAATCTTTTTGATCCTGCAGATGTTTTTTGTCCTAATAATGACATCAAGCTTATCCGCTGATTTTGATCCTTATTATCTTTCTTTTTTAATTGGCTATATTGGCTTAAGGGCAGTGACTGCAATCCAATATCTTATTGTCCAGCGTATAGAAGAGGGAGCTCGAAAAAAAGCAGCACTCTTTTTAGGAAGATATTTTTGGATTGGAATCGTTATTTCATTATTCTCCGTCTTTTTTGATTCTTGGATTCGATATGCTGCGTTGTATTTAGGAATTTTTATCGATATTATTGTCCCACTGCTTGGAAGAAAGTGTTTAGAAAAAGTTCCTACAAATACAGCTCACTTGTTAGAGAGATTTGGTCTATTTTCCATTATTCTCTTTGGGGAAGCACTTATAAGTACTCTTGTGGTCATTCAACCTAAACAAGGAAATTGGGATTCAATAAGCTTCGCGATCATTTCATTTATCCTCATTATTTCGATGTGGTGGCAATATTTCGATAACATGGAGAAGAAACTCGACAAGTCTAGACAAACTTCCGGTCAAATTATTATTTACGGTCATCTGTTTATTTTAATGTCTTTGAGTATGGTTGCGGCATCCATTAGACTATTATTTTTACATGAGGTCTATTATTCTTTTATCTTATATTTTGTTTTTGGTTCTGCATTGCTCTATTTCCTATCAACTACAATTGTTTTTCATCAATACAGGTTTGAAAAACACCGTTTGAAAATTTATCATTTATGCTTGTTTTTAGGGATTTTAGCAGTCTTTTTTGTTATTAATTTGGTTGTAGTAGTACCAAATATTGTGATAATAGGGCAATTAACCCTATTTTTTATCATCTATGCTAAATTAACAACTACATAAATAAAAGCATCAAAAAAACCAGTATCAAAACTTGAACCGCACCCCAATTGTTAGACACAGTCTAACAATTGAGGTGCGGTTTTTTATGACTAAATTTAATTCAGAACAGAAAATAAATGCTGTAATACGTTACCAAAATGGAAGATTCGGGATTAATTAATCGGGAACAGGAATGGAAAACAAAATACCTTTCATTGACTGAGGAAGGAAAAGGTTTTTTTAATGAAGCTGTTTTGAAACAAGAATAATTTCAAGCATCACAATTTTCCAACTTGACTTACAAGGGAAAAAACAGCTTCTAGGTTTACTTAGGGAAATTCCTAAAATATAGTAGGTAATCACATATCAACACTAATGGTAAGAGCGTTTGTAAACTTAAAAGGGGTACCGCCAGCATTTTGGAAAAAAACACGATAAGCAAAAAATAAAATAAGCCATCCATTTGGACAGCTCTTTTACATAATTCTCGTTGTAGGAAGTAAAAGCAAACCCTTCCCTACATGATACACAATAACTTATTATTATTGTTCCTGGGTTTTTCTCCTACGTTTCTTTATACAAAACTATGGCTTACTGGGGAGAGCCTTGTCTTCGAGTGATGTACTTACTAAACTGTGGGTTCTAAACTTTCAATTAATGATATTGATACAAAAATTACATCTTCTACACCAGGTTCTTTTAATACAGCTATACCATCCCAGACATCAATCACCTTTACTCGGTTTATCGATTGTAATCCAACTGAATGAATATTTAATAATTGTTTATTTTTTTTGTGTAATTTCAACCGTTTGCGTATGGATATTACACAGGTGTCTACAAGACAACGACAATTATTGCATGTTGGCGGAACGCATGTTGCCGGAACACATGTTGACGAATTTGTTAATGGCCTATAGGAAAAAATAAAACATATTGCCAAATCCAATTGTCCACCATCATTAGGAAGATTTGCTGTAACACTTCCACAGGAAACATTCGAAAAATTCAACACAGTATTGCTTCTATTAACAGTTTGAATGTCACTAGGTGAATTTCTAAAATTATATAAGACTTCTCTCATTTCCTTAACACTAATAATCTCTGTACACTCGCAATCTCGTTCTCTACACTTGCAATCTTGTTTTTTATCCATGATCTCACTTGTCCTTTCGAGTATTTTTAATATCATATGCATAAATACTCGAGTGTGAAAGTTAAGATGACCTAAGTCATTAACTGAAATTCGAAAGCGGATTTGCTTCATGCTTGTAATAGAATTATTGGATTCTATTACATTTCATTAGGATTTATTGCGTACCGCTAGCATTTTGGAAAAAAATCACGCTAAGTAAAAAAATAAGCCCTCCATTTGGACAGCTCATTTACATAATTCTCGTTATTGGAAGTTATAAGCATAGTTTGTATTATGTTTAGGTAAATCTCAATTTTCATTAAGCATATAAAGTTCCTAAAATAAATCAAGTATGATATTAGCTATGTAAGTTTCTAAGAATGCAGCAATGATAATTATAGGTAAAGTTAAAACAACATAAATTTTTATTACTTCTAAAATCTTTTTACCAAGAGATATTCTTTCTTTATCCTTTTTGAATAAATTTTTTAATTTGATTCTAATACATTTATTTAATTCAAAAAGAATGGCCGCAAATAAACAAAAAGCGAAAATTTCAAAAAGGTAATGAGGGATAGAAGAAATTATTATCCCAAAACCTTTTTGAAAATCAGCTTGTAATCCAATTCCAAAAAGAATCCCAGGAAGTGAAACAGTTAAAATTATATGTATAACATATAAAAATTGTATTGGTATCAAAGCTAATATAAACATTTGTAAAGGTACTATAAAACCATTATTAACAATATATGACCATACCTTTTCTATACCTGTTGATTCCTTTACTTGGTCTGGCAGTCTATTTCCTAGCCCTTCCATTATTTCTTTTAGATCGGGATTGATTACAAAGGTTATTATGGTTGCAATAACTGTTAGTGCTACTCCTAATATGAAAAAGTTAGTAGCTCTTTTAAATACAACCTTATTAATTACATTCGAAATAACTCTCACCTCTTTTTCTAAATTTTACCATCTGAATAATACGGTAGTAAAGAAATTTTTCTTGTATATCATATACACAAGAGGTTAACATAACGTCTCATTATCGGGATTCAATGTATTTAGAAGACTATTAAAAGTCCTCCAGTTAAATAATCTGGAGGACTTTCGTGTCCACATAATTCTTGTTCTCAGAAGTTCTATCATTTATGTTCAGGATGGAAATCTAATGGGTTAGTTCAGATTACGAAGGTCAGGCGTAGTGTTTAATACAGAGTTGGAGTCGGAGGAGAACAATGGAAGGAAACAATATCATTTATAGCAACCGAATAATGATTCCATCTCCCGCCGAAAAACCTATAGCCATAAACTCTTTCGTGCCCAACAGTCGTCAAAAAAAACCAGAAATTGTCTTCGTTTCTAAGCCACAGATACGTGAATCGAAATATACAATTTTGAAGACCCCAAGGGCTCTGGGCATAGAGTGGCATTTGTCGTATATATACCATGATTCGAGGTTCACTCCTTATTGAAATTAGACTTATAACTAATTTTATGCTCAGGGGCAAAGCTTAGATTGGATGTATGCCTAGTAGCCTACTTAAATTCAATTTTGAATGTATATAGTATATATGTGAGGTTAACATAACGTCCCATTATCAGTGGTAACCAAATCCCGGAAAGTCATTCATATCAATAGTTTTCTAGTTTTCCGTTCCCTTCTTTGTATGTAAAATTTCATACATTCCTGTCACAACAGTATTTGGCAGCTCAAACCGTTCTTGTAGTCTGCATGAAGTCCTGCATATTCTTAGCGTTTAAAATCTGCGTTTTGCCGTCAGTCCCCCATGCCCATCAAGCTAATATTTTGAAGTGTCCCCAAAGTAAAAATTTCATCTTTTCATAGGTGTCCATAAGAATTGAACCCATTTTTTTCGTTTTGGGGTAATTCTGAATTCTTAAGTTGATGGCGATGTGATAATGCTTCCATTTGAACAAATTTTCCTTTTCCATACCGATCACACATCTTTTGTAGAGTAATAGTATCAGCATATCCCAGTTCAAGAGGCTACTTACAAAATATTTAGAATTTTTTTGCGAGAATCCTCCGAAATGTAATACGGACTTTAAATACTTTCATTTATAATTCTCTATTTGTCTATACTTTTCATATCGCTGTTGTATAAGCTCTTCCGAGGATAATAGTATCAATTTTTTTAGAGATGATTCGATTACAGATTCAATCATTTTTGCCTGTGATTTTATATCATTTTGTGCTCCACCTTTAATTTCAGGAATGATTTCATCAATAATTCCTAAATGTTTTAAATCTTTTGCTGAAATTTTCATATGTTCAGCAGCTTCTGGAGCATACTTAGCGTCCTTCCATAGGATAGATGCTGCTCCTTCTGGCGAAATTACCGAGTACCATGAATACTCTAACATATGGATATGGTTACCGACACTAATGCCAAGAGCTCCACCACTTGATGCCTCTCCAATTACAATACAAACAATTGGCACTTTAAGTATAGTCATTTCAAATAGATTTCGAGCTATCGCTTCAGAAATTCCACGTTCTTCAGACCCTATCCCTGGATAGGCGCCTATTGTATCAATAAATGTAATAATAGGGCGATTAAATTTATCAGCTTGCTTCATAAGTCTTAGCGCTTTTCTATAACCTTCTGGATGTGCCATTCCAAAATTTCTTTCTATACTTTCCTTTGTATTTCTACCTCTTTGATGACCAATAACCGTAACGGGCATCCCTTTAAATTTTGCAATACCACCTATCATTGCTTTATCATCACCATATAATCGATCACCATGAAGTTCGAGAAAGTTTGTAAACAATAAAGGTATATAGTCCAATGTCGTGGGCCGGTTACGTAGCCTTGCAATTTGAACTCGTTGAAAAGATGTAATATTAGAATAAATTTTATCTTGCATTTTATTTAAACGTTTTTCTAATTCATGAATTTCTGACGATAAATCTACATTATTTTCTTTCATAATTTTCTTTAATTCATCAAATTTCTCTTTTAATTCAATAATAGGACGTTCAAAATCCAAGCTCATTTTATCCTCCAAATGTTATGATTTACCTCACTCTAATCAAAAGGCTTAGAAATAGAATCAATAAATAATTCAAAACCATCCACAACTATTTTTTGTTCTGATTCTGATAAATTATTGAGAATACTTTGATAAAACGTAATGGATTGCTCTCTTAAGCAATTAACAGTTATGTGACCTTTTTCTGTGAGGTGCAGAAAAAGTTCTCTTCTATTTTTTTCATTTACTTCACGATAAATAAGCCCCTTTTTTACTAACTTATCTACCAATCTACTTACAGTTGAAGTCTCTAATCTAAGTTTATTGGATAGTTGCCAAACAGTTAATTTTTCCACCTCTAGTTCCTCTAACGCCATCATTTGAGAAGTTGGTAAAGGTTTTTCAAATGGTCCATTGGGCAAATTTTGAGATTCAAAAACCCCAGTTATTATAATCATTTTCTTAATATCTGTTCTTAGTTTTAAGGCATCTTCTCTTTTCAAAAAGGTCACCCTCCTACAACTATTGTATCATACATCAATTGTATTATACATGAATATGATTTTTTCACAAGCTTAACGTAAGCCAATATTACAACATGGACGAGATATTTCTTCTTGTTAAAATGGTATAAGTGGATTGTTTTCTACAAATGGCAGAACATCAATTATGTATCAGGGGCCTTTATGGGGTCCCGCTCATCGAAATCAAGCTAAGAAAATAAAACTACCTCAAAAACGAAATTTTGTGATAACTTGTAACAAAATTTCGTTTTTGGGGGGAATTCTAAATTCTTAAGTTGATGGGCATGGGGTAGCACCAACAAAATGTTGTTTTTTCTTCAAAGCTTTTATTGCTTCACTTAAATAAATAGTATTCTACATACTAATTGCATTAATTAAGAGGTTTAGTGCACTACTTCTTGGAAGTTGATCTTGTAGCGCTCTTTCTCGTAATTCACTATGTTTTCCAAAGAAAATAGTGAAAGGCACGGCGATGAATACATTTACAAAATGACAAAACTGTAAGAATACACGAATGTTTGTAAGAAAGTTCGATGTTTTCCTTTTTCTTTTTTTATTATAGTGAAGAAGAAGAACGAAATATTCTCTTATGTAGGAAAGGAAGATAATAATGATTGATCTATTAAATAAATGGATGTTAGAAAGTACAGGCAATTTCAATATCGTTGTAGGACTTACAGCACTTCTATTTTTGGGTTCAGTAATTGCACTTATTATTATTTACAAAAAAATTGGTAAACCAGATGAAAAAACAAATCCTATTTATTTTAAAATTATTTCTTGTATGTTTACTACTCAAATTCTAATGAATTGCATATTTATTTCTTTAGTTGGTAAAGATATCGAGAATTTCCGTCAAATCTTTATATTATTTGAAGCCTTTGTATTCTTCGTTGGAGCTATTTATTCGTTTAAATTATATAGACAAGAATTTAAATAATTTACTTGTAAGAAACAATAAAAAACAGTAGTGATTTTTTTATACACTACTGTTTTTTATTGTTCATTTTTAGTTAATTGTATATTCTATACATCTGAGGTTAACATAACGTCTCATTATCAGTAGGTTCCTGGCTTTCCGTTCCCTTCTTTGTATGCAAGATTTCATACATTCCTGTCACAACAGTATTTGGGAGCTCAAACAGTTCTTGTAGTCTGCATGAGATCCTGCATATTCTTAGCGTATAAAATCTGCGTTTTGCCGTCAATCCCCCATAAAGAAAAGACACTCTTATCAGTGCCTTTTCTTTATTTTTATAGCAATAGAAGATTTTTATTAGTAGGGGTCTCACCAACTAATTGACATAAAACCCTCTTATCAGTAGTTAGTCTGCCTAATTTCAAATGAGAATAAGCTCTTTTATTTTCTTTAAGCATAGCATGTAAAAGAATATGAAATATTTATGAAGAGTGGGTGTAAACATGACATTAGATTCTCACCGTATTATAGGTTTCCCTGGAATGGGTATGGGCGGTTTCCCTGGAACAGGTATGGGTAGTTTCCCTGGAATGGGTATGGGCGGTTTCCCTGGAACAGGTATGGGCGGTTTCCCTGGAATGGGTATGGGCGGTTTCCCTGGAAC
>NZ_QOSD01000013.1:0-107654 GCF_008368905.1 Bacillus sp. SH5-2 | reverse complement strand
GGGTATGGGTGGTTTCCCTGGAACAGGTATGGGTGGTTTCCCTGGAACAGGTATGGGTGGTTTCCCTGGAATGGGTATGGGCGGTTTCCAGGTATGGGTGGTTTCCCTAGAATAGATATACCAGTTATCCATAACCTTAATTTCTAATAATTTACATTCGAATATAGATGATAATAGATAAGATTAACCCTTGAGTTACCTGTTAAAGTCATCTTATCTATTGCCATCTATTAACTTGTACCAACTTTCTTATATAACATCACTTATTTATAGCAAACCAATAGGGACTAGAGCTAAATCTTTTATTGATGTACATTTTAGTTAATTTAAAATAATTATTAACTTAGGAGGATTTTAAAGTGATTTTTTTATTTAAATCCCCCGGATCGCCTTTCTTTGACTTAGCCATGATTATAATAGATGAATTACAAAGGATAGATTTATACTTTTACATAATTCTTATTTCATAAAGAAAAGACACCCTAAGGTGCCTTCCTCCGATTTGATAACCACGTTGATTTACATAGTTATCGTTCTCAGAAGTAAAGTTCTAAAAGTAATTTACTTCCGAGAACGAAAATTATGTAAGTATGCTATCTATTAGGCGTTTCAAACCTTTTCCCATACCTTTAAACGCCCATAACAGTTTAAGGAAAACTTTGAAAATAGAATCCCATATGACTTCGCTAAAAATAAAGTCTAAAGCTTTTCGTAAAAAGTCTTTAGGGGATTTACACTTACGTATAAACTTTCTCCATCCTTGTTTCAACATAACTACACCTCCTTTCTTATTTAATCAAATATACTTTCTATTAGGTGTTTTAAACCTTACCGTATATTTATCTATTACATTATAACAAAATCTCATTATATTCTAAATATACAAAAAAACCAAACTCTTACTGTGTGAACTTGCCCTTTCTTTATAAAGAGTTTGCTTTTACTTCCTACAACGATAATTATGTAAAGGAGCTGTCCAAATGGATGGCTTATTTTTTTGCTTAGCGTGATTTTTTCCCAAAATGCTGGCGGTACCCCATTCCCATCAACCTAAGAAAAGCAAATACCCCAAAACGAGAAAATTGACATCTCCAGATGAAAATGTACAATTTTTTTGTTTTGGGGATGCTTCAAAATATTAGCTTGATAGCAATGTGGTGCTACCCCACATCCATCAACTTAAGAAATTAATTGTTCCCAAAACGAAAAAAATGAACTAAATTCCCATGGACACCTATGAAAAGATGAAATTTTCGTTTTTGGGGGCAACCTGTTCTGTTAGGTTGATGGGCATGCGTCAGTACCCCATAAAGAAAAGACACCCTAAGGTGCCTTCCTCTTACTTGAGAATCACATCTATTGTATTGAAGAAATTTAGAAAAGGTAAATACAAAAAGGTAAGCTTCTAACTATAATCTATAGATGTTTATTATTCTCCAACATGCTGAAGATCTCCGGATTTAATTAATGCGGCTGTTACTTCATCACCGAAATTATTTAGAGAGAATGTTTGCTCGTCTAACGAATCCGTTTTTGTAGCTTCACCTATCTTGCCGTCTTGAAGTTCCCAGAAATAGTTATGTTCTTCTACGATTTTACTAAAATCCCTATTTATCCATCTTTCAGTGATTGCTAATAGTTTTTCTTTATTCTTAAAATCATTTTCATTTAAAATGATTCTTACTTTCTCTGCATTCTTTTTAGACATAGGAGTTGCGCCCCGTCCGTCACTCGCTTTTACCTTTTGATGAGTCATGCTATGCATAGCTGAAATAACTTCTTCAGTAGAACTTTTAGTGATGTGAAGTTGTGCATTTGAACCTTTAATCTCTGCTTCATTCGATGCCAAACGATTGAATAATGGAATTTTGTTTAGAAGTAATCACCGCATTAAGCGCGTGATTCTTTAAAAATGAAAGAAAAGTTAGCAAGAATGGAAAAAACAACTCTGTTTGAAATCTTAGGCTTAATAGAGATATCAACGGAGCAACTTCCAGTGGCTTCATAAAATATGAATCAAGGGAAGTTCTATTTGAATATACCAAAATACAAGATTTCACTCGAATATTTGAAAAAGCATTATTGTGAGTTTCTCTCTCGAAAATTACAATTTTTAAAATTGACATAGCACTTCATGCACCTTATACTGTTAACAACAGTATACTGTCATTAACAGTAACATAATTCATTCTAGGAGGTATATCCATGAAACATACTGGAAGACATACAGGCGCATTTCTTTTGTTATTTTTAGCAGAAGGTGATAACTACGGCGGGCAATTATTGCAAAAATGCGAAGAAGAACTTCCCGTCAATCCAATTGATAGTGCCATTTTATATCGTACGCTAAAGAAATTAGAAAACGAAGGTGCAATTGAATCTTACGTAAGTACAGATCATCAAGACAAGCCGAGAAAGATGTACAAAATTACGTCTGCTGGAAAGGAACAATTAGCAGATTTTCAAATGGATATCGAAGAAAAAATGAAGAACTTATCCTTTTTCCTGGGCAAATATAAAGATTTAAAGGAATCCAATCATGATTAACGGCGTGATTCTTTACACGTTAGCCATTCTTCTTACTGGGATTTCTTTTATGAAGGACCGTACGAAAACGAAAGATGCTCTAATGAAGTCGTGGAAAATGTTTCGCAACCTTCTCCCTGCGATGCTCTCCATCATGCTTTTCGTTGGCTTATCGCTTTCTATATTAACGCCGTCCTTTATCTCTTCTATCATTGGGGAACAGTCCGGATTGTTAGGTATTATTTATTCGGCAATCCTCGGCTCTGTTGCACTTATTCCAAGCTTTGTCGTGTTTCCTCTTGGAAATACGTTAGTCCAACACGGTGCAGGCCTCCCGCAAGTTGCGGCACTTATGTCTACACTCATGTCAGTAGGACTTACAACTTTGCCAATGGAACAAAAAATATTCGGGCGAAGCTTTGCTTACGCACGTAATGCATCTGCCTTACTCATGTCTCTCCTATTCTCCTATATCATTTGGGTGGTGATGGTATGAAAGAACTAAAAAGATATCGTTTCTTTTTCATCTTACTACTGGGGCTCTTTGTATTAACTTTTATAAATCAATCTTTAGGATGGACTGCATTACAACTAACAGGCAATAGTATTTTAGATATGCTGTTTCTCCTCCCTCCTGTCCTCGTATTTGTAGGACTACTTGATCAGTGGGTGAAGAAAGAAACGTTAATCAAATATATGGGCGAAAAATCGGGCATATATGGTATCTTATTCTCTTTATTATTAGGAGGAATTGCAGCTGGTCCCCTTTACGTCGCCTTTCCAATCGCCGCACTACTATTAAAAAAAGGCGCCAGCATTCGGTACATCGTATTCTTCTTAGGCGTTTGGACCACTGCGAAATTGCCGATTATCGTATACGAGTTTTCTTCATTTGGAGCTACCTTTACACTCATTCATATTTGTTTCGGTTTAGTATTCTTCTATGTAATGGGGATTATTTTTGAGAAGTTTTATGATCAGGGGCAGTTGCTACGGTATGATGTTACGGAGGAAATGTAAAAAGACATCCTTCCTTTGGAAAGATGTCTTTTTATATAAACCTTAATTTTCGTTCTGTAAAACCCCGGCTACTTCTACTCCCTTTTTCTCTTCTTTTAAGAATAGCGATACGATAAAAGCAACAACAATAAAGATTAATCCAAGTGCAAATGCACCTTGGAATCCTGATGTTAAACCGTTTAACTTCTCTACTGGATCCATTGGATTTGCGGAGCTTTCCATATACTGAGTTGTTCCTGAAGACATTTTTGAAATAAAGATAGCCGTACCGATTGCGCCAGCTACTTGCTGCAGAGTATTAAACAGCGCTGTTCCGTGCGGATATAAATCTGGTGTTAATTGATTTAAACCGTATGTTTGTGCTGTCATGACAAACATGAGTCCAACCATTAATACGCTGTGCATAATAATAATTTGCAACATTGATGTGTCAGGCGTAATGCCTTTAAATAAGAACATTGCAATACCTACTAACACAATACCGGGAACGATAATAACTTTTGGACTAAATTTATCAAATAGCTTACCTGCGATTGGTCCCATTACGGCACTAATAATACTTCCTGGAAGCATTATTAATCCTGATTTAAAGGCTGTAACGAGTAAAACGGTTTGCAGAAACATCGGTAATAAAGTCATCGTTGAAAATAACGACATCATCACAATGACGATTAATCCAACTGATAATGTAAACATCGGAACTTTAAATGCGCGTAATTCTAAAATTGGATTCTCAATTTTTAATTGTCGCACGATAAAAATACATAATGAGATAAGCCCAACAATTAAAGTGCCATACACTTTCGGATCAGACCACCCTAAGTCACCTGATGCACTAAAGCTATATACAAGCCCGCCAAATCCTAATGTCGATAAAAGGATAGATGGATAATCTACTTTTGGTCTTGTTAACTCTGAAACATTTTGAATGTACTTCATCCCAATCATAATTGAAATGATCACGATAGGAATAACGATATAGAATAACCAGCGCCAATTTAATGAGTCAACGATTACTCCAGATAATGTAGGACCAATTGCTGGAGCTGCCATCATCACAAGTGCAATTAATCCCATTGTGGCACCACGTTTTTCAGGCGGACAAATAATTAAAATCGTATTCATTAATAACGGTGAAATCAATCCTGTCGCTACCGCTTGGACGATACGGCCGATTAATAAAATGGAAAATGTCGGTGCGAATCCCGCAATTAATGTACCAACTAAAAACGTTACCATCGCAATCAAAAACATTTGTCTCGTTGTAATCCATTGTTGAAGCAGTGCTGTAATCGGTACTAAAACACCAACCACTAACATGTAGGATGTAGAAAGCCATTGGATCGTTGACGCTGTTACGTTAAATTCTTTCATTAATACCGTTAATGCATTGCCAAGTAATGTTTCGTTTAATAATGCAACCATTGCCCCTAAAAGTAACGCAATTAAAATGGGGGTATGTTTCATATTAGAAGTATCAACTTTGCCATTTGCAGGGCTCTTAGTTGTTATATTCATTTGCAAATTCTCCTCCTGTTTCTTACTTAAAAAACTTTAAATATACCTGAACACATGTAATATAATATACATATGTAGATTAAAAAGGGAGAATCAATTTTCAGCCACTGTATATTTAATCTACAAAAAAGGAGAATTGTAGATGAATGATAATGAAAAACAACTTGATTTACGTATTAGACGTACACATAAATTACTATGGGATTCCTTATTTGAATTAATGACGCAATCAAAACAGAAATATAGTACTATCACGATTAACCAAATATGTGATCGCGCGATGGTACACCGAACAACTTTTTATAAACACTTTGAAGATAAAAATGCTTTATTAGCATTTGGATTTAAACGATACGGCAAGATGATTGTTGAAATACCGGTTTCAGATCGATTAAGTAAACCATTTCAAGTAATGGAACAATTTCTACACCATGAAGAAATCGGTAAAATATTAGAGACGCAAATGTCTGATGAACAATTTATTAACCGGACACAGTATTTAAGTCACGAAACGAGAAAACAAGAAATAGAAGCTTTAAATCAACTTTGTAAAAATCATACGATGCCAAATGATTTAATCATTGAATTTTATTCAGGGGCAATCACCTCATTAAGCGCATGGTGGTTTAAAAATGAAAGAAAAGTTTCTGCTGCTGAAATGGATAGGTATCTCCACCAACTTATTAACCGAGATATTTTTCAGTTTGAAGAGGAATAACTTCACCATATAAAAAACGCCTATATGAAATAGGCGTTTTTTGTACATACTACATACCAATCTTCTTCAAAGTCTAACTTTCAATAATTGAAAGCATATCCACCTTTTATTAAGATGGACCATACCCAATAAGATGAGCAATTATAACTGCTATTAAACCGATCGAGTATTCAATTAGGATTAAAGGGAGAATCCACCTTGCCCACCTTGTCCATGAAATCCCTGCAATTGCTAATCCAGCCATTAGCGTACCACCTGTCGGAAAAATAATATTTCCAATACCATCCGCGAATGAAAAGGATAATACTGCTGTTTGGCGTGTAATGTCCAATAAATCTGCAAGTGGCGCCATTATAGGCATTGTCAACATCGCATGGCCACTACCTGATGCTAAAATAAAATGAATAGCTACTTGGAAGTTGTACATTCCAACAACACTTAAAAAAGGAGAGACATGTTTCATTTCTTCTGATACTTGATAAAGTAGTGGGTCTATAATATGCCCTTGATTCAATACGACTAAAATAGCGCGTGATACACCAATGATTAAAGCACCGCCGATTAAAGATGCCGATCCTTGTGTAAAAGATTCTACAGTATCATCAAGAGATATCTTGCCAAGGATTGCAATTATTATAGTTAAAATAATAAATAAGGCTGCAATTTCTGTTATATACCACTCGTACTTAATAACACCGAATACAAGAATAATATAATTGATTAAAAAGGCCGTTAATATCCATTTATGTCTTTTTGTTAACTCTACTTTCGCTGTTAATAGACTGTCTGGCTTATTTGTATCGAATTTTCCATAAATTCCGATTGAAGGATCCCTCTTTACTTTCATAGCATGACGATAGACAAATGTAACAGCAATTACATATATGACTACGAATAAAACTAGGCGGAATCCCATCCCCGAATACATAGGAAGACCCGCTATCCCTTGCGCAAGCCCAACTGTAAACGGATTCATAATTGCAGTTGTAAATCCGACGGACGCTCCCACTAGTACCATCGCAGTTCCTGTTATCGTATCAAATCCAACTGCAAGAGCTAGCGGAATAAATAAAGGTACATACACTAAAGCTTCCTCAGCCATCCCCATTAATGACCCGCCAAGTGCAAAGAACAGCATTATAATAGGAATCATTAACTTTTCACGGTTAGCGAGTTTTTTTGCCATTGTTGAAACAAGAGCCTCAACTGTACCTGATGCCTTTAATACACCAAAAAAACCTCCGATAATAAGAATAAAAAAGATAATATTAGCAGCTTCTACCATCCCTGTCGGAATAGATTTTACCGTATCAAAAAATCCAAGTGGCGCTGATGCAATCCATTTGAATGAATTTGGATCTACTGTTGTATACCCATTTTTTTCAATCTGTGCATATTTTCCTGCTGGCAATATATGTGTAATAATAGCCGCAATAACTAACAAGACAAGTAACATCGCAAATACGTTTATTTTCCATTCTTTTTTTTCCTGTTTTTCTTCTGGCTCGAATGAAACTGCTTTTTCTGACACTTGACTCATATACCAATCCCCTTTGCAATAAAGTGAAACTTTAATCATTGGGGGTTTTGTTCTTCCCCCAATGATTATTAGTTGAACCAATCGGGCTTTTACGGGCAGTTGATCCCTCACCTAACTTCTTTGCTTCCGCTGAATTTTGAGGTGGGGGTCTTACTGCCCGTTAATGCGGGATAAAATGAAACTTTAATCATTGGAGGTTTTGTTCATCCCCCAATGATTATTAGCCCACAACAATTGGTAGCCGGCAGTCTGGTTTCCCTACTACCATGACGTACCAAGCTATCCATCAATTCTTTTACTTATAGCGTTCTAGGATTTAACTACCTTTTTACTAATTTCATTTACAAATTGGTTAAATAAACGCTGCTGTAGAGCATCCCTTTCCGACATCATTTCTGGATGCCATTGGACCGCTGCTACATAACGATGAGCTTTGGATTCAATAGCCTCTATCACACCATCAAAGGACCATGCGCTCACCTCAAAATCTTTCCCCAATGTTTTCACTGCTTGATGGTGAAAAGAATTAACCATTAAAGATTTTTGGCCAATAGCCTCATAAATTTTTCCCTCTTCCAGAAGATCTACGGAATGAGAGCCTTGCCATTTACGGAACTGCTCCCGAACATGGAAATATTCTGGTCCCCTCTCGTGCTCTAAGTCTTGATAAAGAGACCCACCAGCTGCAACATTTAACACCTGTAATCCTCGGCAAATTCCTAGAATAGGAATATCTTTTTCTAAAGCTTGCTTTGCCAGATTTAATTCAAAATTATCTCGTTCTTCCTCTACAGTACCTATATACGATTTTGGAATATCACCGTAATAAATTGGATTGATGTCCGCACCACCAGCCAATAACAACCCATCTAATTGATTAAGTGTGGACTCAATTTGATTAGCTTCCTCAATTGGAAGTAGAACAACCGTTGCACCTGCTCGTTGAAGTGAACGAATGTAGTCATAAGAAAAGATAGCCATATCTTGTCCTGGTAGCCCTCTTAAGCCCTCCTTCCCTATTTCACTATGATCAATATAATACCCAGTAACACCAATTAGTGGTTTCATTTCCTCTCACCTCATAATTTAAATGGTTTCGTTGTCTTTCTCTTTTGAAATTGTATACTCTTAACCTCCCTTTTCTAGCAAGTGGTAAAGAATTAAATATGTAAATTACTACTCTACTCATTTCATTCTTTCTTTACACACCATTGATATAAGCAAATATCATGCCAACATTAAAATTAAAGTGATTATTTACATATTTTTAAATATTTTGTCGTTTCGTCGGTGTTTACTATGTTGAAATGTATTATAATTGGTTATTAATTGGTTACATAATAACTAATTAATAACCAACTTTAGACCAATTACATTCAACTAAAGAGGTGTTCTATGAACAAATTTGAAAACAACCACATTGTATTGATCACCGTTTTAAAAGAAACACGAAAAGCCCTACATCAACAACTAACGGAGATGGTAGGTGACCTCATAGATATCGAAAGTTTTTCTGTAGAAGAAAGTATTCCAAAAGTCTTTCATTCTACATTAATTGTGTTACCTAATACATTTACTATAGAAACGGTGAAAGAATTTATTGGGGAAAATTGCGAAGTAATAATAGCAAAACGAACATTAAATTATGAAAACGTGGACCAGCTTTTATTTTTACCAGAAGGAACACAAGCTCTATATGTGAATGATAATCATGAAACAGTATACGAATCAATTGAAACTATGCGTCAATTGGGGCTGAACCACATTGAATATTTCCCATACTATCCTGGAAAAACGAATATACAAATGATCAAGCTCGCAATCACACCTGGCGAACTTGAAATTATCCCTGACTTCGTAGAAAAAGTAATTAATATTGGTCATAGATTAATAGATATTACTACAATCATGTCCATTCTAGATCGATTTCATTTAATGGAGGAATCAGGTAACCACGTTTCTGAGAGATACTATCGAAAAATAGTAGATTTAACAAAGAATTTAGCTAAAGCTCATCGACAACTTCATCAAGTTATTGATGGTGTTGGTGATGGCATACTAGCTATTGATTATGAAGGAAGAATTGTTGTCTTTAATGAATTCCTGGAAAGCATGCTGAAAATAAAAAGCAAAAATGCTATTGGTCATCCCATTGATGCCATTATTGATAATATTGATTTAGTGAACTTCATCCTTTCGAATAAGCAACAAGAAAGCGGGATATTTGTTGTAAACGACTTGGATGTAATAGTGGAACGCCTACATATAAATGATCAATCAATTATTGTTACTTTTAGAAATGCCCTTAAGACCATCGGGTTTGAACGTAAATTGAGAAAAGAATTTGTCAAAAAAGGATATGTAGCAAAATACAATTTTCATAATATCGTTGGGATTAGCTCTACTATTCAAGGCACGAAACAAATTGCCAAAAGGTTAGCTAAGACTGATTTAACTGTATTAATTGAGGGTGAAAGTGGTACCGGAAAAGAGTTGTTTGCAAGTGCTATTCATAATGCCTCCCTTCGAAATAGCGGCCCTTTTCTTGCCGTTAACTTTAGTGCTTTATCGGATGATTTAGTTGAGAGTGAATTATTTGGTTATGAGGACGGAGCGTTTACCGGAGCAAAAAAGGGCGGGAAAATGGGATTATTTGAACAAGCAAATGGTGGCACTATTTTTTTAGATGAGATTGGAGATATTAGCCTTAAACTTCAAGCACGGCTACTTCGAGTATTGCAGGAAAAAGAGATTATGCGTGTTGGCGGAAGCCAAATTATCCCTATAGACGTTCGGATTATTGCAGCAACCAATAAGGATCTACTGAAAATGATTCAAGAAAATGTGTTTAGAGAGGACTTATACCATAGGCTTAAAGTACTCTTTATACACCTTCCTGAATTAAGAGCCCGTCGAAATGACATTGAATTATTGGTTAAACATTTTGTTGCGCTATCGGATCCTAAAGTCAAAATTGAACAAGAATTAATTGAAGAACTTCAAGGATATCCATGGTACGGAAATGTAAGAGAACTTAAAAATACGATAGATTATATGCTTGCTGTCCGTACCGGAAACCAAATAACAAAAAATGATTTGCCTAATCAACATTATTTTCAAAAACCTCCACATAAGAAAACAGATAGCGACCAGGTCGAGAGTATAACATCCTTTTCTTCAAGTTCAAACGCTCTTGATAAAGAATCACTTTTCATCCTTACCCTCATCATGAATTATGAAGAAAAAGGAAAAACAATCGGAAGAAGAATTATTTCTGAAAAGAGCCAAGAAGTCGAAATGAATTTATCTGAGGCACAGGTTAGACACCGATTGAACTTCCTGAAAATGAAAGGGTATCTACAAATAAAAAGAGGGAGAGCAGGAATTAATCTAACAAGAAAAGGTTTGGAGATTCTACTACACCTTTGATTACTTATCATCGGTGTAGTACGACTCAAAGTTTTTTACTCATAAGGGACCCTACTTTTACGATATCAAAATACCACATTACAACTCTAATGTGACATGGATTGGTGAATATGCATACTCATTATTAGCCAAGCTTCTATGAGAGATTGGGATTTTCAAATACATATAGGCTGTTTTATAAACAGCCTCTTTCTTATGGAATAAAACGTCGATAAATTTAAGTTACAAATATTCGGAATTAATATTAAAATAAACAATGGGGATAGGGGTATGGAATTATAAAATTTATACATAACGAGGGAATAGAAATGAAACTACAATTAAAAGCAGATTTAGGACTACTACTAGTTACATTCTTTTGGGGCGCATCCATCTTACTTACAAAGGTTGGACTTGAAGGCATAGAAGAATACAATTTAATCGCATTACGATTTATTATTGCCTTTCTTTTATCAGGTTTAATATTTTACAAACATTTATTCAAGATCGATTTTAAAACCGTAAAATATGCATTCGTACTAGCTTCTGTTTTATTTATCGTTTACATTTTCGCGACGTTTGGTACAAAGTATACAAGCGTATCTAATGCAGGGTTTTTACTATGTCTCACAGTCATTTTCATTCCGATATTATCAGCTATCTTTTTAAAACACATTCCTGAAAAGAAAGTGATAGTAGGAATTGTGTTAACGATAATCGGAATCGGCTTATTAACATTAACGAGTGAATTCAAGATCGGTAACGGCGATATATTTTGCATACTGTCTGCCCTATTTTATGCGATTCACGTCATCATTACCGGAAGCGTAACGAAACATGTGAATTCCATTGCACTAGGGGTAGTGCAGCTCGGTTTCGTCGGCCTATTTAGTCTTATTTTTTCATTCATGATAGAAACACCAAAACTTCCTAGCACGATCGACTCATGGCTTATCATCTTGGCCTTAAGCATATTTTGCACCGCGGTCGCATTCATCGTGCAAGTTATCGCCCAGCAATACACTACGCCTACACATACAGGACTTATTTTTTCATTAGAACCTGTCTTTTCCGCAGGATTCGCTTTCGTTTTCACAGGTGAAACACTTACAGGAAAAGGATACTTAGGGGCGACACTTATATTAGTCAGTGTGTTAATTGCTGAGGTGGATTTTAAGGGAGTGCTGCGGGTTGGTTATAAGAAGAATGTAGAGTAAGTTTTTCACCAAAATAAATAATCACACATCCATGTTGAGAGAATTCGCTTGTATTATTCTCAACGTGGATGCCTTTCCCTCATAAGAATATTCAGGTGACTGCAGCATATCGTACTATACCTTTTATTCAGCGACAGGAACTTTATTTCCTGTTGCTGATGTTAGTTTAAAATAAAGCTCAATCAGAAATGTTTTACAACCCCTTATTTAAGAAGCTATTTTGAAAAAAGTTTAATCAAAACTCTCATTGATGAACATGGTATGTAAATATTTGTTTGCTATTGGAGGGATTTCCTAATGGTTGATGATATACAACAACTTCTTCAAGAACATAGACAATTTTTCCATCATGATCATACTAGAAGTCTTCAATTTCGGATTAAACAATTAGAAAAGCTAAAATACTCCATTCGAAAATATGAAAGTCAAGTGCTGAGCGCATTATATCAAGATTTACACAAAAGCGAGTTTGAAGCATACGCTGCAGAAGTTGGTTTCGCATTTAACAGTATCAATTTTATAATGAAATACCTAAAACAGTGGATGAAACCTCAAAAAGTAAAAACACCTATTCATTTTGCACCATCCAAAAGCTACATAATAAAAGAGCCATATGGTACCGTGCTAATTATTGGACCTTTTAATTATCCATTCCAATCAATAATTGAACCTCTCATTGGGGCAATTGCGGCAGGAAATTGTGTAGTTCTCAAGCCTTCAGAAAATGCACCAAATGTTTCAGCTGTTATTAACAAAATGATAAGTGAAACATTTGATAAACAATACATTCGTGTAATTGAAGGAGGCCGAGAAATTACTTCTTTATTGATTCATGAACCATTTGACCATATCTTTTTTACTGGTAGCATTCAAGTTGGAAAGATTGTCATGGAAGCTGCAGCAAAAAACCTTGTACCGGTAACATTGGAACTTGGCGGAAAAGGACCAGCCATTGTCGATGAAACTGCCAACCTCGATATAGCAGCTAAGCGCATTATCTGGGGAAAATTCATAAATGCTGGTCAATCCTGTATTGCACCTGATTATGTTATTGCACATAAATCTGTCAAAGTAAAACTAATTTCGAAAATGAAAGAAATCATTACAAACTTTTATGGATCAGATGTATTAAAAAGCGATGATTACGGCCGAATTATTAATGAGAGACAATTCGATAGACTTATTTCTATATTAGAGCAAGACAAAAATCATATAGTATTTGGTGGGAGTTCATCTAGAAGCCATTTATATATTGAACCAACACTTCTTGAAGTAAAATCATGGGATAATGCAGCTATGAAAGAAGAAATTTTCGGACCGATTTTACCAATTATGGATTACAATGATTTAGATGAAGTCATTCATATGGTTAACACCCATCCTAAACCGTTAGCTTTGTATGTATTTACCGAAAATAAAAATGTTGAAAAGCAGATATTAGACCGAATTTCTTTTGGAGGAGGATGCGTCAACGATACAATGTCACATATGGCTAATCTCCACTTACCTTTTGGCGGGGTAGGAAATGCAGGATTCGGCGCCTATCATGGCAAACATGGTTTTGATGCTTTTTCACATCGTAAAAGCATTTTAAAGAGAAGCTCAAGGATAGATTTAGGGCTTGTATTTCCACCGTATAGGAACAAAATTAAAATTTTGCGAAAGATTTTTAAGTAATAGATTTGTTAAACATTAATGTTGATATAAAAAAAAGAAAGAATAAAGGGAGTCCAGTAGAATGGACTCCCTTTGCCTTGTAACAACCTAATCCATTTGTTTAGCGATATTTAAACAGGACCGGAACAAGGATAGGCATTAGCAACATTATAGTTTATACAAATGAGTGAAATGCTTTATTTTTGCACCAGAAGCGCCAAAGAAAATGAAAATAACATACAAAAAGAGATATTTTAATAAAGTTAATACTACTTTTATAGAATATTGATAAAATCTTGTTTCGTACCATCAAGTCCAATCCTTTTTTCGTCTTAAAATCTGTATTTTCTACAATTATTAAACAAACAATCTTCCCTTTCTCTTTTCCTTTAATAATTGAAGCTGCTTCTACTCCGTTCTTCAAAGCACAAACTTCCCCTCCAGCTAATTCCCCTTCTCCACAAACCGCCCAAACTCCTTCAAAAATCGTAGTTTAAAACTGCCCACAGGTCCATTCCGATGCTTCGCCACATGAATCTCCGTCATCTCTTTCTGCATCGTTTCCTTATCGTAATAATCTTCGCGGTACATAAGCATAATAACATCCGCATCTTGCTCAATTTGTCCCGTCTCTCTTAAATCAGATAAAAGAGGGCGCTTATCTTGACGCGACTCTACAGAACGAGACAAACTGCTTTTTCGAATACATTCGGATATAATAATTGTCCATACTTATAGAAAATAGATTGCGAGTCTTCAGGTATTTCTTTTCTATTTGGATTTTGAAGAATTGCATATTGCTTTAACCAACTTTGATTTGTATATTCACTATTTAATTGCTCAACTAAAATCTCTAAGGAAAAAGGCACATCCTTCCCTAAAGTATCAAAGCCATACCCAGGGAAATCATACCACCAACAATCATATGCAGATTTCAAGTATTCATACTCTGTTTTGAATGCATTTCTATCCCCTGTTATCCCATGTAAAAATACAATATTGTCTTTCATAAACATGAACCTCATTTTTCTCCAATACACTAATTATCTTAATGTTTTTATGTTAAAATTATCCAAAATCAATACACCCTTTTATTTTTATAATTTATATAAGGTAATTTGACGAATATAAATATACGTTATATGGTATAAAAGGAAATAAAAGAGAAAAAGAGGGGTATTTATGAAAAAAATAAAAGTCATATTCACACTCGCCACATCACTACTACTTTTGCAAGGCTGCAATAACACTCCGAGTAAAGCCAATGAAACTACGAATTCTAACACTGAAGTGCAAACTATGAAAAAAGAAAATGAATCCCTAGAAAAAACAAATAAAGAACTAACGAAAAAGATTGCTGATTTAGAAGCTAAAACAGATAAAGAACAAAAGACGTATGAATTAGATAAAAAATTAGCACAAAAAATCTACAGCATTTACACAGGCTCTCCTTGGGATAATAGCCTTGAAGATACTGGTTGGGAATTTAAGAAAAACTCCAATACAAAAGGTACAATTAGCTCAAATCGCGGCGGCGGGCAAGTCATACAAATCCTTTCAAATTACGCGATTATGTTCGAAGTTGGCGGTTTAGATGCACCAACGATAAGTAACCTTAAAGTCATTGATTTGAATACTGAAAAAGTAATGAATGAATATCCAGATCAGAACGCTAATGATAGTAAAGAAAATAAGAAAGAAGAAGCTAAAAAATCATCTTCAAAGGTTGATAAGGAGACATTGAAGAAGCAGTTGACTGATAAGACATTTGTTGCTCCTTCACCAGAAGAATCCGGATACAAAGCCAAGGAAGTTATGGCTGCAGTGGAAGATTATTTGATTTCTAATAAAAGCAACCCTGGGGACTATCAAGTAGATGTAGAAGGTACAACTGATGATGGTAATACACTACTTGCTTTAAGACAAGATAATCACGCTGGAGCTGTAGTCGTAATGAGCCGTTATGTACTAGATAAAAATGGTTATGTCTATGAATATGATTTCCTTGAACAAAAGGCGAAAGATACTCCTTTAACAAACATATATATTAGAGACCTTTTAAATCAAAAAGACTAGGAAACTAGTCTTTTTAATTTTCGCTATTATTTACGTCTTTCTTTGTAATACTCTTTATTAAAGACTTTATCGTATTTTGCTTGTCTTCTAGCATCTTTTTTAATCTCGCCTTCTTCTCTAGCTGCTTTAAGTCTAACATTTCCCCAAGCCCACATTCCGATACCAATTAGAACCAACAAAAAAGCAATTGCTATGTAACCATCAAGTAAAAATACAAGTGCAAAGAAAAAAAAGACTACAGCAATCAATTTGAATTTCACATGACTAAGCATCCCTATTCTCCTTCTTCCATTTTTTGATACATTAATATCATACCAATAAATTACAATAAATAACAAATATTGTTTTTAAACATACACAAAAGAAGGGTAGTTATGTAAGCACCTTACACAACTACCCTTCTTTATTTTAATTACAACTTTTACATATGCTATTCCACATCCGCATCATCCAAACGAATATGCGCTACCTTCCCTTCTCCTAACCAAAACTCAAGTGTTACATAGCGTTTATGATCAACATAGCCAATAATCGTAGTACCCTGCTCTGTCCGTTCATAATAATTCGAACCATAAGAATCGATAACATCCTGCTTCGTACTACCAAGTCCTATCCCTTTTACCGTCTTAAGCTCTCTATTTTCTCCAATCATTAAACGGACAATCTTCCCTCTCTCTTTTCCTTTTATAATTGAAGCTGTTTCTACTCCGTTCTTCCAATCATAATAATCGTAATAAACATTATCTATCTTCTTAATAGGCTCACCATATTCTTTTCTAAATGCTTCTTTATCAATATTGTCATGAAGCCTCATCTTTCCAATCGATTCATTTGAAAGATCTGTAAAAGCAGTATGGCTATAATAATAACTTCTTCCTTCTATAAAAGGACCTAGCAATCTATAACCAATCACGCCTAACGCAATAATGAAAACGAGTAGTATAATAATCCATAACTTTTTTCTAGACACAAACTTCCCCTCCAACTAATTCCCCTTCTCCACAAATCGCCCAAACTCCGTCAAAAATCGCAGTTTAAAACTCCCCACAGGCCCATTCCGATGCTTCGCCACATGAATCTCCGTCATCTCTTTCTGCATCGTTTCCTTATCGTAATAATCCTCACGATACATAAGCATAATGACATCCGCATCTTGCTCAATTTGTCCCGTCTCTCTTAAATCAGATAAAAGAGGGCGCTTATCTTGACGCGACTCTACTGAACGAGACAATTGCGACAACGCCACTACACAAACATTCAAATCACGCGCCAATAACTTAAGCTTACGAGAAATCTCACTAATCTCCTGAAATCGATTGCCCTTATGCTTTTGATCACCTGTAATAAGCTGCAAATAATCTACAATGACTAAAAGCTTCTTATCCCCATGCTTCCTCTTTAACTTACGCGTTTGCATCCAAATATCTTGCACCGTAACACCTGCATTGTCGTAAATCTCAAGCGGCAGTTCACCAATCTCCGCAAACGCCTTACTCACCTTTTCCCAATCTTCCATCGCAAAACGGTGCTTCGGATTTTTCAGCCTACCTCCTGACACTTCCCCTACACAAGACGCCATCCGTTTTAACAATTGCTTACTACTCATCTCTAACGAAAACAACCCAACCGCCGCTCCAGACTTCGCCGCATGCATGCCAACATTCAGCGCAAACGCAGTCTTCCCCATAGAAGGACGCGCACCAAGAACGACAAAATCACCTTCCTGCAATCCGCACGTCATTTTATTTAACGATGTATAACCAGTCTCAATCCCCGTAATCTCTTTCACATCTTGATGCAGCTCTTCATACAAACCAACTAACGCATCCTTCAAATCAAACTCACATACACAGTCCTTTTCCTCTAACTCACAAAGTGCCGTAATCGTCTCACCAATAATTTTCTCATTCTTCTCCGCAATAAGACGCTCTCCCATCTTGTGCCCGAGAACACCCGCCTGATACATTTTCCAGGCACCTCGAACAAGCCCCTCATAATACGAGAAGTTGCTAGTAGTAGGCACACCATCTATTAACCCTATAAAATACGCCAGTCCCCCGATCTCCTTCAAAAACTTCGGGTCCACTCTAGAAGTGAACGTCACAAGATCAATCGGTTGCCCCTCATCTTCCATCTTTCGCATTAACTGAAATATAGACTTATGCACCGGCATAGAAAAATACTGCTCCGTCAAACGGCACTCCTTAATAAGCTCTCCATCAATTAATAGAGAACCTAACACCGTCTTCTCCGCCTCCACATTTTGAATACTCATGGCCGCCACCCGCGCTCCGCTAAAAAGCGCTGCAACTCTTCCTCTGACGGCACACTCTTCTCCCACTCCTCACACTTCGCCAAAAAATGCTCCGTCTCCCCCGTACTAACAGACGAACCCTTCTTCCGGAAATTCGCAGCATCCGCCTCAACCTCAGACACTTTCGTAAACCCTTTCCCGTGCCAACCACGCAAAATCCCCTTCACATAAGCCATCTTCCGATTCTTATTCTCATACGAAATTTGAAGAGCCTTCAGCACCAGCTCCTCTGACAAATCATTCATCCATGCATTCAATTCCTCCACCGTAAAAGGAGACAAACTACCAAAATGTTGCTCATAAAACGTGAACACCTTACTTCCCGCCTCTTCCTGAACAACCTCTTCTTCCTCTTCAGTCTCCTCACAAACCGGATCAACATCATCCATAGCCAAATCACCAGGCATACCGAAATGTGCTAAAAGCATCGGAACATTCATCTCCTCCTCTACGCACTTCTGAAGAAACATATGTACAAACTCCTTATTCTTCACACCCTTAAGCTCACGAAGCACACACTTCTCCACATTCGTATTCGTCACCGGATTATAACGAAGCCAATTTAAAACAAACAACTCCCGAGTATCCGCATCATAAAGAACCTTCCCATAATCAACAAAACGCTGCACAAGCTTATCAACAGTCTCCCGATTATAACCAGTCTCCATCTCAGCTAACCGCTTCGGAAAAGGAAAAATCCCGCACTGCGTCGTCTTCGAACAAGTCAATAAGTACACATAAAAATACCGCTCCTCCGGCGTCAAATCCAAAACAAAATCATCCTGCCAAAAATTCACCTGCACATTACGATACACCGCCATCCAAATTCCTCCCGTCCCCATTCAAAATGTAAAAGCCCCTTTGTAATATATATAGGCGGGAGGTTCGGGTTTTGGGCGTGTTATTTCAAAATTTTTTTGACTACTACTACGGTGTTTGTAGTTGTTTTTGTTTTGTTGTGTTTTTTCTTAGTGATTTATTACTTGGTAGGGGCTTGTAAGTGGCTTAGGAGGGGCTAGTTATCGGTTACTTCGATTAGGAAGATTCGATCTGAGAAGCCGCCTCGTTCTTCTGATTTCTTTTTGCGGATGTTATTGATTTCTTCTAGTGTTGTGCCTTCGTGTTCGGCTAGGGCGTTGATTAGTTCTAGTAGGTCGGATAGTTCTTCTAGTTTATCGGGTTTTGTTTTTGCTTCGATGTATTCTGTTAGTTCCTCTTGTGTTTTTTTGCAGATTTCTTTTATGTATTCGTCTTCGGGTAGGATTCTTGTTGTAGGTGTTTTTCCGTTGGTTTTTATTATTTGTGGGATTTTGTTTCTGATTAGTTTGTTGTAGGTTGGCATGGGATTTTCCTCCGTTTGGTTTTTCTTCTATTATAATGGAAAAGCAGTTTAACTAGGTGTTAAACTGCTTCATTGCTTCTTTTATATAGTTTTCTTCTTCGGTTGTGAAGAGGGTTGGGAATTCGGATAGTGGAAGGTTTGATTTTTGGATTATATCCTCTATATCACTTTGAGGTGTATCAAGATAGCTCGTTACTTCTTCTATTACATTGAAAAATTCCTTCAAGGTAACTTGAACGTCATGATGACTCGGACCCTTCTCTTCTTCCTTACACTTTTTTAACTTCCCTATTACATCCATAAAGCGCCTATCAAACTTTTCTTTTAGTTCCTTATTATTATAAAACGTTTGAACACTCTCTTTTGAAAAATGTTCCTCTAACCATTCCTTATTTTCTTTCTCCCATATGAAAGTTTGCAGGAACGAAGAAAACAAAGCGATATCCACGCGTTCTTCCTTTTGAAACTTCTTCGTCATCTCATCCATATGCGAAAGCACCTTCGCAATTCTTTCTTGCTCTGCCAAAAGTAATTCTCTTTGAAAATGTATTTGTCTTAAAAATTCTTCCGTCTCTATATCACGCTGTAATATAATATTCTGAATCTCCCCAAGCGAAAAACCAAGGTGCTTAAACGATTGAATTTGCTGCAGCACATACAAATCATCTTTTGTATATAACCGATGACCTCCCTCAGTATAATCACTTGGCTTTAATAAATTAATCTTGTCATAATAACGAAGCGTCCGCACCGTAACATCCCCAACACTTGCAAACTCACTAATCATCCACGCCATACCATCACCTACTCCGCTAACTTCTCTTTCACATACTGAAGCATATGAGAAAAACTCATCTCATTCTGCCGACAATATTGAAACAAACCTACAACAAGCAATAAAAAAGGAACATTCCCTCTATAACGATTTTCATACTCACTAATACCATCATAAAAGTACTCATACTTTCTTTTTCGTAACACAATATAAACCGCACTAAACAACACTGCAATCATAACGAAAAATCGCTTTCCCTTTATCTCCACTTCTTGTTTCATCACCTATTCTCCTTCCAATGCATACTTATCTTCTTTAAATAACGAAATTCGAATGAAATAACGATACGGCTCATCGCGTATTACGTTCCACGCAACAATGATCACTTGAACGACCTCAAAGGCAAACACGATCCAAAACAAAACATCACTAATACGCGAACTAATATTAAATAGAAGAAAGATCAACAAATGAAAATTGAACGCCTTTCGGCAATGGTATTTGTACACTTCATTTTTCCGTGCCAGTGTGATGTACATGAGTAGTGGCGAAAAGATTCCTATTGCGGCTGAGAGTAGTAGCATGATGATGGTGTTTCTTTTTTCTTTTGTGGTGGTTTTCATTAGTGGTTTGATCCCCCCTTTTGATTTGTCTTCTTTAGGTTAGGGGGTGACGTTGGGGGAGGTGCAAGAATAAACTATAATTTGTTATAAAAAATAGACATAATGGAACATCCCACATACTCCATTACGTCTATTTATCTTATTAAAAATTGATTATCTATCAAAAAACATTTGAAATAAATACTCCAACCAAAATAACATACATGTGATAAATATCCCAAACACTATATTTTCATTAACTTTCTTAAAAACAGCATTCCATTTAACTACAATATATTGATTCACAACACACCAATAGAAGAGAAACAAAATTGAAATACCAGTCAAAGGAATCATAAAACTCATCCTTCTTCCTCCTTTCATTTTTATGATTCACCTATTATATCTCCACTAAATTAAAAGATCAACTGTATGTCTCCTCTTTAAATACTAAGAGTTTATCTAGTCACGAATTTCCTCATATTAATCTCTATGAAAATCACTTAAAAATTAAAAGAACTTGACAAGGGAGGTCCCCTACTATTTCAAAGGCTCAACACACTCAGTAATACAAAAACCACCTCAAACAAACATACCGTCCAAGGTGGTTTTCTAAAACTTTCATATTACTATTAAATTATTACTTCAATCTATCCTGCAACGCACTAATATTAATAATTACAGGACTACCCGACTTCAACGTACCATCTTTCTGTAACATTGGTCCCGAAGTGATACATTGACCTTTCTTCAATGTTGCAAGTCGTTTTTCCCACTCTTTTCGTACAGCTGAATCTTGAGCAAGGTTTGATGCAATAGCACTAATTTCATTTTCTGGTGGCATGAAATACACTTTTTGACTTGAATTCTGTAGTCGTGAAATTTCATCTGTTGTAAATTGGCCTTTTAATGATTGTGTTGCATACCAACCTGACCAGCCAAATTTCCTTCCTTCAGTTAGAATTTTGGCACTTGGTGATTTCTCTCTATGATCCAGATTTTGCGCTTCATCTAATATAACCGGGAATGGTTTATTTTTATCTCCATGATGTAATTGATAGTTCCAAATATCCCACAAAATAAACTCTGTGATCATGAGTTGTACATCTCTATTAAATCCTGTTAATTGTACAATAAACACTTTACCTTTTTGGTTCAGTATATCTCCCCAATCATATACAGCATTATGATTAAATGGATTCTTATCAATAAACGGCTTAATTTGTGACCTTGCAGTTTTAGCCGGTCCTGAAGTATCTTCTTCTAACTCTGCTAATAAATAATTTAAATTCATATCCTCGCCATATTTATCTAAACCACGCATTACCGCTTCATATATAGCGTTTTGTTGCTGGATACCTAGATCTTTATATACAGCAGAAAATACACTTTTAATTCTTTCAGCAACATCTGTATTATCTTCATCGATATAAATTCCTTCATCCAATTCTTTTTGATTTCTTCTAAATGGATTTATTGGGAATTTATCTTTTGCTACTAGGAATTGTTCAACATTATCTTGCAGTTTCTCTTTAAATTCCGGTTCTAACTTAGAATTCTTAAATCCATCTGTATAGTCAAATATCATACTAGAAATTCCATTTTGCGCTAGTTCAAGAAGCAGACATTGAATGAAATAACTCTTACCTTGCCCTGATTTACCCGAGATTAAAATATGTCTATTTGCTAACTCTGGGTTTCCGAATTCCCAATATATTTCTTGAGTCGATCCCTCTACTGTTCCTAACAAAACGCGGATGTCCTTTAATTCTTTTGTTTCTTTTTCTTCTATTAATTTTTGAGAATGAGGTACAGTTGGAACTACTTCATTGCTAGAGTCTTTTAACTCTTGATTGGATTCATGATTCTGATTCAATAATCTTTTTGGATTAATATCAGTTCCACCAGAATGGATTTTCGTTTTGAGCGCTTCAATTTCTTCGACTACTCCTTCATATCCATCCTCTTCGGTTAATTCCACTAATAAAATATCTTCTTCAATTTTAACAGATCTCCATGCTTGTTCCTTTTTGAATGATAAAATTGCTCCTTTTCCGATTTTATCATCCAAATGCCCGCTCATTTCATACTCATCATTTAATAATCTTTTCTTTAGTTCTTCAATTTTCTCATAAGATTTTTCTGGCCAAATATTATTTGCAATAAATTTCTCTGCATTCGCTAGCAGTAACTGTACAAAGAAGTTTCGGAAAAACTTATGTTTAAATACATGTAAACCATCTTCACTTGTTTTAGAAAGTTGCGTATCAAATAGTTGCTTAGTAGCATTAATCTGCTCTTTTGCTTTTGCAATAGCACTGTCTTGATTTAAGCCGATTTTCACTTCCACTGGATAGTAATGCACTGATAATTTATCATCTTGCATTTCTACTCCGATTAACAGTAAATCGTCACTATGTGCACCTTTTCCGCCTAGATTTTTTGCAGAGAATACCCCTTCACTTTTCGTTAATTTTACCGCTCCAGCAACACGCAATATTTCTTCCAATGAGATAGGAACCCATAAAATATTCTCATGATCTAAAGCACTTAATATATACTTCACAGCTGAAATAATACTTAACTTTTCTCTTGAGAATTGTCCCTTACTTCCTATAATTCTTAGCAACCACTCACCATTTAGACTGTTGAAAGCTCTAATAGCTGTATTAATTTTGTCAGGTGTCGATACAATTTCTTTTTCCGCTAAATACTGTTCAATAACCGCTCGGTATTGTCTTGCTTTATCCGTCACTGTAATTGCATCATACTGGCTTGATGAAGAATATTGATCACTATAGTGAATGACCAATAAATTACGTGATGAATCTTGGAAGAAATCTAAACCTACATTAGGTTCAATAAATGTTACCCAATAAGAAGATTCATATAAATGTTCTAGAACTTGCTCATCATAAGTAGATGTTCTCGTAACAATTGTTTCATTCTTACGGTAAGGGTTTGTACCATCGTTATTTAAATTACTTCCTAATTCATTCATTCCTATAGCAGTTCGAATTAACAAATGTTCATTATTTAATACATTTTTCAATCCAAACCCTGTACGATAATCTACTTCTGTACTAATAGATGATAGAGATGATAACATTCCATTTAAAGATAATCCTGTTTCAATATCTTCCATTGTACTTTTCGCATGCTTCTCATTTGAAATCATTTTATAGAATGAAATATGAGCGTAACCATATTCTTTCGTACCAATAAGTTTATAATAGAAAACATTCTCTCGAATCAGCCTTAATACGTCTACAGCATCAAGATTCTTTGATGTTAACGATAATTCAAAGAACTCCTCGAATTTTTGAACATCATCATATATAGAAAATTTTTCAAAGGCGCTTAGTATATTACTCTCATGATATAAAGCAACCTCTACTGGTATAATTTTTGATGGCCCTTTTTTATCTATCTGCTTCTTAATAAACTGTACTAAACCTCTTACAACTTCTTTATCATTATTTATATTAATCACATTGATTCGTATCGGAGACTTAGATTCTTGTAAAAATAAGTATTGGAAATGTTCCACAAATTGTTGAAGCTTTTCTTCAACTACATTAGCTAAAAATGCATTAGATTCTCCAATTGCAACCTTATGAAGTGGTTCATAAACAGTCCATTCAGGCGCTTCATTTTGAGAAACTGGTCGATACAATTCATCATTCTTCCCATATATGTATGGTAATAGATTGTTAGGATGCAAACGATTTAAAATATGCATTTCAACTACTTCATTTTTAATTTCATCATTAATACTTAACTGATAGGCAACATTAAGAGGATGCAACGGTGTTAGTATAACCCTTTGTTCCTCTTCAATAACTCCCAATTTAAACAGATTCTTTTCTTCTTCTTTTAACATTACATTTTCTTGTATATGAGCAACGCTTTCGTTAAAAGCTTTCAAGTATCTTATAGATAGCTCTCTTAATTGATCATCCACAAAGCAAAGACTAGGAACCGTATTATTAAACTTATAGTAATTTAATAATTCTTGATACGCATCTCTCAATGATGGGTTCATTGATAATTCAACCTTATTTAGGCCTGATACACCTCTAACTGCAAAAGCGATTTCATTTTCAATCCATACTCTCTCGTCTTGTAAATAATTTCGGAATCCTTCTCGTGCTGAAAATTCCCTCGCACCTTGTTTTAATTTATTTGTATCAAGGTTATATTCAAAGCTTTCTTGATGTTCTCTTTTTAATTTCCATATCCTTTCTCCTGATACTGGAACAGTCTTTGCAACTTGCTCTCTAATAAGAATAGGAATTAAAGATGTTTCAATTTGAACAGAAAACGATAAACTATCATCATTCCATGCAGGGGAAGATTCAGAGACTTCAAAACTTCCACCTTGCCAATTTATAATCTGCGCATCTTCCTCAATAAATACTTCTTCTGGGTCATTAGAAATATCTCCAAAAATAATACATTCTTCAGCTTTATTTATAACTACATTTTTCTTATTCACATTCACTTCATAAATTGTTTGAAGTGATTGTAAAACCGCGACTTCACATTCTACAACAGCAATATGAAACTCATATTTCGACTTAGATTGCATTTTATGCGTATATACAACTTTATGGAATGAAGTCACATTTTGCTTATGCGCTAAACTAACAGTTAGCTTTTTCCCAGATACTCCACAAAAACCCTGTGAATTTTTATGAATGTATTCCTTCTTTAACTTTTCTTCAAATTCAAAGTTTAGGTTGATATTTTCTATCTGTGTAGGATTAAAAACAATAATATGACGTTTACGTCTCCCAGCCTTTGTCTCAGCTTGTGCTTTTTCCCAATATAGCAAACCTTCTTTTGAATATTTCTTTGCTGATTCAATATATTCTAAAGGGCGATCTATTTCAGTCATTTTGTCGTAAGAATCTTTAATAAGAACATAATCCGCTTGCTGCCAATCTTCCTTCTTTAGACGAGACACACCTTTTTCATCGAATAATTTTTCTAATTGACTCTCTAAATGCTCATACTCGTGCATATGTTGTACTTTCTCAAAAAATGAAGCATTTTCTTCTAGCCTTTTTTTCATTTGAGCTGAAGTAAATTGATTTAAATTTTCATCATAAAAAATACCTAGATTAGAATAATCTTCTCTCGCAATCTCTTGTTTTGATAAAAATCCAAGAATTTCTTCATAATCCCAAAGAGATGGTCGCACAATTGTATCATCTAATTTTTTACGTAAATAAAATGAAAGTACTTCCTTCTCCTCTTTATTTAGAGAAGAAGTTTCAATCTCTTCTTTTAATGTTTTTAAAATTGATTTCACATTAAATGGCATACCTTCTTTTTGCAAATCACTGCTACCACCCTTAATACTGTCCAGTGTCTCATGACATATACTAAGTAAAGCTGTTTTCTCCCAAACATCCTTTTGTTCACCGACTTCATTACGAAGTGTTACTAAAAAGTCAGGAGTAACATTTGCCGAGGTAGTCGCAACAACTACTTTCATTTCCTCTGAAACCTTAATAGCAATCGTTTCGTATGGAGTTCCTTGCTTATGCTGGTAATAAAACGCCTGCGATAAATCTTGTTCTTTTAATGTGTCATAAAATGCTTGCACTTGTTCATGATTATCAAATTGAAGGTAAAATCGCTCTCCACCTCTAAGATTTTCCGCTTCTAAATAATTTATTAGTTTATCTGAAAGATAATTATAAAATTGGTTTAACATACTGTGCATCACCGCTATCACTTTTTTTGTCTATTAAATTTAGCTTATCAAATAACTGTACAATTTCTTCTTTTGAGTACCGATCAAAGAATAAGCCTCTAGCCTCTAAATCCATGAATACTTGCTTCAAAGGTTTTCTTTCCTTTTTTAAACTCAGTGCTGTTAGTAGCAACAACATATCTTGACTAATATTAAGCATATAACCAAGTGAACCTCGAGTTTTTAAGAAATATTTTTTTCCAACCTCTTCTATTGATAAAGAGTATCTATGTCGAGGTCCTTGCATCGTATTTTTTTCATAGGCTTCTTCTATACTACGGAATAAGGATTGTACAAGCGTATCATATTCTAATTCTAAATTTCCTTCATAAGCCCCAAGACCTAAATGTCCTCTATATTCCATAACCCAATCACAAAGCATCTCTAAAAATAATTTTTTATCCTCATCTGATAATTGCTGATATGTTTCCTTTAATTCAGGATAGCCACCTGCTTTTTCTACTCCCATTAGGAAATTTAAATGTTCTAAGCAATTAATATGTAGTAGTAAATGTCTACCTGTATCTTTAATCATTTGATAACCATGAGTATAACCTTTTCTATTCTTACTCGTAGACTCCCAGTCAAGTGTAAAATAAACTTCATTGTTCTCACTAAAGTTCGCTTTCCCAACTTGTGAAAGCTTTAAAGTCAATTGAGTAATATATAAAAAGTAATAATAACTAAGAAACAAGTGATAATGAGTTCTAAAATAATCTTTATGTTCCGCTAAAAATTGAAAATCTTCTTTGAATAGCTTCGAGATAAATGGAATTTGATTAATATAAGGACGGCGTTCTTTTTCGGCGCTCTCCAAATGATTTAATTGTTTTAACACAAGACGTGACATTAAATCTGTTGAATCGCTTTTTCCAAAAATCTCTTCTACTGTTTCTTTTTCACCTAATAAGACGTCTAAAAGGAATCTAGCAATATCTTGTTCTCCTTTTTTATCAGCCTTATCACTTAATGGTAAATATTGAAACAAATGCAAATGAAAAATTTTAATTGTATTATCACTATCCTGCAGAAAGGTACGTAGTATTTGTTCAAATTGCGACTTATCTTGCTTTGATACATCAACAGATTTACTAATCTCTCCAATAAGTTCTTCTAGGTTAACTTCCATTTTCAACTTATTTCCGCTGACTAGACGCGTAAACTCTCCTAATACTCCCTGAAACCCTTTTGCGAATTTTGCCCGCTCTGTTCCTCGGGTAGAGAAAGGTAACAGAGGAACTTTTTTATTTATTGTATGTTTTAATCCTAATTTTTCTGGTTTAATACTCAGCGAGCTTTTTAAATCCTCTAAATTCTCTCTTACAATCATTTTTTAATCCCTTCTAAACGTAAATTCTTCAAAATCTTCGTCGTATGTTAGTTTAAACATTCCATTTTCATTAGATTGAACAAACAATAATTCTTTTTCTCTATTTCCTAATTTCATTATCTTATCCACAAATTCAACGAACTGAATACAATCTTCTTTATCCTTTTTATTCGGACGATAACCTTTTGAAAGTTTAACCATCATTTCATATAACGGATAATCAATTTCTAAATATACAGGAGCTACTTTATCTTCATTAGAAAAAGCAAGTAATACATTTAATTTAAATCGATTTAAAATCTCTGGTTCTACCCCTTTCAAATGTCCTACAAATGGCTTGATTTTAAGAGACTGTGCCACCTGAGTAGTATCATTTGAATAGTCCATAAATACATAATCTGATTTCGGACTTCCGTTCCATAAGAAAATTGATTTTCTCGCTAAATTATACATATCTTTTAAATCAGATCGATCTCCTTTATTAAAAGCATATAAATATTCCATATATTTTTTATAATTTTCATCCGCGAACATTTCATTTAAAACTGGAGATAAAAAGAATGACATACGTATTAATGTTTTATTGAATACCTGTCTAGATGAATCACTTAACTCAAAGAAAGGCCCCATCTCTTCTAGCCCTTCTATCCATCCATCAAGTCCATGTAAATCTAAATGTTTTTGGAAAGTATTTTTCATATTTACTGAGTTGTTTAGCTCAATTAGCATTTGGTCTACACTATTTGAACGAAGATGAATAGGATCCATTTTAGAAATGACTGCTAGTAAATTTGATTTTTCTTGACCATCAAATAATAAATTCGGCAATAAAGCTTCTGTTTTTTCCATCATACCTGCCCCAAGGAAATCTTCATTCCCATGAGAAGGTACTAAAATATCATAAATAAAATTAAGCATGGAGCGTGTCGAAATAATCATCTTATGCTTAACTATTGCTTCAATTAATATGCTTAAAACACCATCTCGTATCGGTTGCTGTTGCAATAACTCATAATTCACCATAAAGAATCCATTTATACCACGTTGCTTATCCTTCAAATAAGCTTGATAGAATGGATTTCTTTCCGACTCAACCACAATTCGCTCTAAAATAGATGAAAAGTAATCTGATTTTGGCCCTTCACTAGTTAATTCAAAAGGTTGATAATCACTAAAGCTAATCAAGTGGAAACTACCGCTTTGTTGATTAGTAGCAACTTCATTTGCCTCGAATATTCCTGATTCCTCAATAAATTTTGTCAAAGTTTGATAGTGCTCTTTTGCATACTCTGATTCAATAAAGTTATGCAGAACTCCTAGGTTAATAGCTAAAATCAACTTACATCTAGAACCGTCAATCTCACTATCACTATATGGCCTTAATACTTCCGCTAATGTATCAAGAGAACTCTTTTGTGGATCAAAACTTTCCGTAGCATCATTATGAACCGAAAATTCTTCCATCAATTCAGGATATTTATTTTTCACATACGATAATAAATGTGATTTCCCATCTCCAACGCTACCACACAAGAAAATTAATTGACTTGTATTTTTCCCAGCTGCCGCTGTTAGAGCAGACATCATATCGTTCTGTATCGTTCTTTCTACATGTAAATAATCCTTAAACGAACTAAATTCATTAGGATTTTCGATAGCCTCTTGAGATGATTCTTTCAGCTTCGAGAGTTCTGCTAGTAAATAACTCTCTCCTTCTCCTAAAATAAAATCATCATACACAAAATTGTTATCTGCTTCTTCTTCATTATCCACAGACTGTTTATCTTCGATTTCTAACCCTACCGCAATCTCAGCGTTATTTATTTCTGTTAATTCCTCAGTTTGATTTGATGTATTTTGTTTACTTGCAATCTCAATTAGCATTTTTAACTTTTCTTCTAAACTAGCAGATATCTTTTCTTCTAATTTCTCCACAATATGTACACTACTCTTCGGCTGTGGATGTTTGTATTTCGGGGCAACAAACTCATAACTCCCGTATACCTCCATAAACCACACTGCAATTTGGAATAGATTTTTATGCATTTTAAAAGCACTCTCTACCCCACTTTCAATATGTTCATGTGCCGCTTTATTTCCTAAATAGCGAACTGTATCAAATGCACGTGCAATTTCTTTCGACAAAACACCTTCTTTTTCCAATTCTTGAATACGATCTACTTGCTTTAAATATTGAATATTATATAATTTATCTTTTTCAGCAATGCGTTTTGATAATAACTCTGAAAATATTCTTCCTTTAATTAAAACCGATTGGGGGTCTTGGTAAAAAACATTTTCAATATCCCTCCCCATTTCCGCTAACTCAGGGAATATCTCTTGTAGAAAATCAAATGTATATTTCTCCAATGATGTAACACCTCTTAATATAAAAATACGTTTCGAATATATTCCATATTATACAATATCTATAGAGGAATTGTTGGCATTAAGAAAAAAGGGAATTAGTGGATTATCCATTCTCAATTAAAAATTTGCAAAAAAATAATCTGGGTTATATAGCTAGCTATATAACCCAGATTACCCCAACTCTTTATTATTTCAAATCTTTAATGAGCATGCATCTGTTTATCCCCTAAAACAAACTCAACTGCACAATACTATCCATCTTCTCTTCTTCTTCGTTAATCTCTAAAATCCTTTGACCCATTTGCTTCACCAAATCAACCACTAAAGCATTTCCCATACAAAAGTATCTGTTTCTTTGTGGCATTCCTGTATTCGTCCAGTCCATCGGGAAGCCATTTAACAATTCACATTCAACTGGTGTTAAATATCTTAGTCTTTTTGTATAAGGATCTTCGATTACATGTGAACTCCTATTACATGTTCCTTCACTTGTTAACATTGTACGTCCAGGCTTATCTAAATCATCAGGGAATGCCATTCCTCCCTCAGAGTAGAAATATTTATGTCCTGTTGCCTTTGATACTCTTTCTTCTTTTTTAGGACCTTTAAGATACTTCAGTTCCTCAAATTCCGTTCTTCCCTTTTTGTTAACCTTATCCATTTTCAAATAATATGATTCATCCGCAGGACCAAATTCAGCATACACTCTCTGAACAACCTCACCTAAAGTCTCTGGGTTTTCAGTTACTGGAACTAATTCTTCTGTATATACTTGTCCATCTATCATCACACCTGAATTATAGTATTCAGCTTTAAATGTATCAGAAACCTCAATAATATCGACCGGCAACTCAAATTGCCCTCTTTTTTTGTTTTCCTTAGGTGCTTCATGCACATTGAAAATTGGAGCAAAGAATCCATTTTCACATAGTATTTCTAACGACTTCATTCCATTTTGAACAGATGCAAAATGAGATTCTTTTAAGTACGCAAAAATAAATACTCTTCGTCTTCTTTGTGAATTCCCATAATCCGCAGCGTTAATGACTCTCCATTCCACTACATAACCTGCATCTCTAAAACTAGCCAGCATAATAGAAAAATCGCGACCTCTTTGTTTTGCTGGTGACTTCAATAATCTATCTACATTCTCTAACAAAACAAATCTTGGCTTGCGAGAATTAACTATGTTCATTATCTCCCAAAAAAGAACACCTTTTTTCCCTTGTATTCCTTTTTCATTTGATAAAGTACGTGCTACAGAATAATCTTGGCAAGGAAAGCCTCCTACTAATAAATCATGCTCAGGTATTTCCGGCCAAGCTTCAGCTATATCTCTATTTACATGTATTCCTTTATTTTCAAAGCGAGTTGCATAACAATTAAATGCATGTTGTGCTTTAGTTGAGGGCTCCCACTGGTTGCCCCAAAGAACTTCAAAGTTTTCGTTTGCTTCTAGTCCTAATCTAAAACCTCCTACTCCCGCGAAAAGTTCTACTACTTTCACCATAAATACACGAACATCCTTTCGGTATTTTATTTATCTATGCTTCATTATAATAAAAAGTGAGGAAAAGATCAACTATAACATTTCAAGAACCGTACTTTTTTACAATTCCTTTTTCTGGCTTGTGGCAATTAAGAAAACAGTTCGCCGCAATATCAATATTATAAAAGGAAACAGCTTCTCTTGAACAGATCCAATATAACAGTTATTTAATAGAACAAACTGCCTTTTCCTCCTTATAAATTTTACTTATATAAAATTGAAACAGCTTTTAATTATAGCATAACTTTATATGCAATGTTTTATAAAGATATAACGCAGCAATAGATACAGAAAGGAGATTATTATGGACTACACTACAATAGAAGAACTAATGCAAAAAGCACATGAAGCTGAAGGAAAAACATTTGGTGAAATCGATACAACTGACAGACTCGCAAATGCAAAGTCAAAAGGTGGGCTAGGACAAGTAATTGAGGAAAGCTTTTTTGGATATGAAGTAAATTCAAACGCAGAAGCTGACTTCAAACACCTTGGTATTGAACTAAAAGTAACTCCATTTAAACAAAATAAAAACGGTTCATTATCGGCCAAAGAACGGCTAGTCTTAAATATTATCAACTATATGGAAGAAGTTCATACACACTTTGAGACATCAAGCTTTTGGAAGAAAAACGAAAAGCTACTACTAATGTTCTATGAATGGGTACCTGGCGTAGACCGTAAAGATTTTCACATTACAAAAAGTCTTCTATTCACCTATCCAGAATCTGATTTAGAAATAATTAAACAAGATTGGGAAACCATCTTAAATAAAATTCGTGCCGGCAAAGCACATGAATTATCCGAAGGTGATACAAACTATTTAGGAGCTTGTACAAAAGGTTCCAATAAAAATTCACTTCGCTCACAACCGCATTCTGAAATTACAGCAATGCAAAGAGCTTTTTCATTAAAGCCATCTTATATGACAGCACTAGTTCGCAGGTATCTCCTAAACGAAGAACTAGTAAGTTTTACAACAAAGAATGAACTAAAAGGAAAATCTTTAGAAGAAATCCTTTATTCAAAATTTGAGAATTACATAGGCCTAACTGATCAAGAAATCGCTCAAGAATTATCTATCGATTACAAACCTACAACCAAAAACTTTGTTCCGTTATTAGTAAGCTCTTTACTTGGTATTAAAGGAACTCGACTCGATAAAATTGAAGAATTTGCAAAAGCCAATATAGAGTTCAAAACAATTCGTTTAGAACCAAATGGAAAGCCAGAACAAAGCATGTCATTTGAAACGATTGATTTTCATCAATGGGCAAATGAATCATGGGAAGAAAGCGAAATACGTGAACGATTCTATCAAACCAAGTTTTTATTCGTGATTTTTGAATTTAACCAAACAAAAAAAGAAAATCCAAACCGTAAACTCTACTTTAAAGGTATAAAGCTTTGGAACATGCCTGCCCCTACAATAGAAAAAGAAGTACGTGAACTATGGGAAGAAGTTAATAAAGTAATAAATGAAGGCATTCAAATTGAATATAAAAAACGTGGTGATAAAGTCATCGAAGCTAATAGCCTACCAAAAATTAATTTCAACGGTGTTGCGCATATTAGACCAAAAGCTCGTAATGGTGCTGATAAAGTAGCTTTACCTGATGGTCAGCAAATTACAAAGCAGTGTTATTGGTTGAACAATTCTTACATAGCTGATATTATTACTGACAAAAAATAATAAAAGATTCAGTTTTCCGTTTGAAGAATTCACTATATGTATCAAAAAAGAGCAAATATCACTTTTCCTCCTAAAGATATCTGCTCTTTTATCAATTTGTTAAATTTCAACAAATCGTGCATCTAAAAAGAATAAATAGGAATTTATAATTTAAAATCTCTAATAACATAAACAATCGACCTGTATACCAAAACAACATCAGCACTAAGAATAAGTACTATACCTAACCTTTTATATTTATTAAATCATTTATGTATCCTTCCACTATCTCACAATGCTTAGCATTAGTACCTTTTGTTCCCCCTTTAAGAACTTTTAAATCTTCTGTAATATCTTTTACATTCCATGTCGTGGAACCATCATCAAAAAGTCCAATAACTAAAGTTGGAACGGTAACAGATAGTTTTGCAGACGGTATTTCCCTTATTGTTTTCTCATAATTTGAAACCCCACTATCAATTCTTTTGCAAAGTTCATTAGAAGGAACGATTAACACACATATATCCGCTAAATCATAAGAAAAGCTAAGTTGAAACTTGAAATAATTACGATAGCTTGAAGCAACGTTACCAAACTCAACTTCAATTTGTATTTTTAAAATAATTTCCCCTGTCTCAGAATCAATATAGCATTTTCGAAAATCAGAGCGTAATTCATCCTCAGCTGTATTTGGTGTAACTAGAGGCTCTTTTTCCCAGCCAAGCTTTTTGAATCTCAAAAGAAAATAAGTATTCATTATCTGTTGTATAACTTCCAGTTGAGGTTGACTTTCCGATTTCCCTTTGTATATTGGAACAGGACAACCCAGACAAACCTGTATTAATTCGTTATATACAGACTCAAAACGAGGGTGTTGCAATATCTCTTCTGCATATCTATAAGAATATGTTTCTACCTTCATATTTCCATCTCCCTAAGCACCTTAGTTACAAAATTTCGTCATCTTTCTTGTTAAATATGAACGCCCTCTTCAGCAATGTCTATTAGCATTTGAATAATATTTTGACATTCTATACCATTGAATAGCTCGCTCATAGCCTGTATAACAATGTCTTCATCCGACCAATTACTTATATTGCTTGTATTTGTGTAAATTCTTGTGTAAGATGCCCCTGGTCTTTTTGCTACTGCGCTTACTTTTTTTCCCTTACCTTCAAGTCTTGTTAATAGTGCTAATCTCTTTTGTGATTCTAATGGTCCAATTTCTAGCGTCAACTTCAATCTATTATCTTTCAAACGCTCAAACCACATAATTGCACAGTTATTTAACCACCAATTCCATTTTGGTGTACCAAATTGTTCTTCAAGTAGGCGGAACTCCGGCATAATAAATGATGGTAGCCGGTGATGAATATTATAAAAGCCTTCTTGAAACTTTTGTTCATGGACGAATAATTGAAAAGCATTAGCTAAAATATCCGCGTCTGTTTTGCTACTCTCTACCGCAACAATTTCAGAAGAATCTTCTTGCCCGTATACAAGCCCTTTTATAGTATCGCCTATAGCTGCCACCACTTGATTAAAATCAGCATTGTTATACATATCATTCATCACACGAAGAATTTCATCTTGATCTGCCCAATCACTTATTTTTTCATATCCTGCATAAATTCTTGTGTACATGGATCCAGATTCTTTAGATTTCGCTTTAATATTAATTCCATTCTCTTCTAACTTGCATAATAACTTTAATCTCTGTTTGTATTCCAGCGGTCCAACTTCAATGATAAGTTTCATACGTCCATCTGCTTTTCTTTCAAACCAAGTTATAAGAGCATTATTTAACCACCACTCATGGTTTGGAACACCAACAATTTCATCGAATTGTTTCCATTCTTCAAAAATGAAAGACGGGATTCGAATATGTTCATGATAGCAGTCTTCCGGTATTTGATTTTGATCTACAAATTGTAAGAATGCCTCTCTCATTACACTATTTCCTGCTTCATGAATAAAAGTGAGAGTTTCAGCATAAGTCATATAAATTTGGCGAAGATCTTCTTTTTCTTCAGCGTTTAATCTATTCACAGCATCTAGCAGTTCTCTATTAACAAACTTTCCAGCCACTTTCCCATCACCATTTAGGTATAAAAGATCCACAGCAGCTTTATGGTTTTTATATACTGCTAACGCTAGCTCAATATCTTCCTCATCACGAACAAGTTCTCCTTCTAATATATCAATATAGTAGGAAATAAAATCTTTAATCGTACTAGAAGTATACTCACTATAAATTTCTAATTGCCCTTTCAGGATATTTAATACATCCCCATAATCTAAAGTAAGATACGCCTCATGACTTGGCGCACTACCATCTAAACTTAAAAATATTGGAATGATAGTATACCCTTCATATTTCTTGTTAACAAACTTTAAGTAATTCTCCAATTGTCCATCTGATTCTAATGACTTATATTTATTTTCAATAAGAATTGCAACTTTCTGCGCCTCTGATATTGCTAAAATATCAATTCGTTTATTATTTTTCGTCTGTACTTCGCGGAACACTTCCAAATCTTGAAGAGACTGCTTATGTAATTTAATAAAATTATATTGACCGATTAACTCCTCATTCTCTGCTTTTACAAACGTTTTAGAAAGTATTTTATTTACAAACATAGAACTTAAATGATGATTCTCCGTAGGATCAAGTAACCAAGCAATCATATTAGAATGCCTAATCTCAAATTTATCTACCTTCAATATTTTAAAAGGATTAAAACGATTAAACTTACTATGTAACTTCTCAAACTCCATCGAATTATCTAAAAGTGATAAAATCTCAAAATTATAATCCATTCCCCACACCCGCCGTTTATAAATTTGTGAATCAATGCTCTTTAATAAGCATTTTAATAAGTCGTTATAAATTAATCATAACTCATAATGTGGCATTATTTATGTCACATATACTATCTCTTCAAACCGAACATTCATTAATCACTAAATTTAACCATCCCCCCATACCACCCACTACTCTCCTCCAAAAACACCCTCGTCTCCCCACTCCCCTTATAAAAACCCTCCCAACCCCGCTCCCTCAAAATCCCCTTCCAACTATCACTCTCAACCATCTTCTTAATCACACCATCCCAATAAGCAACCTCTTCCTCTGTCATATCTTTCGGGCCCATGATTCCTTTCCAGTGCTGGAAGATGACGTCGATTCCTTGTTCTTTCCATGTTGGGATTTCTGGTAGTCGGTCTAGTCGTTTTGGTGCGGATACGGCTAGTATTTTTATTTTGTCGGCTTTGTATTGTTTTTCGGCTTCGGATAGGGTCATGGTTGCGGCGTCTATTTGTTTGTTCGTTAGGGCATTTATGATTTTTTCTTTGTTTTCGTAGACGAAGAGTTGTAGTTCGGCAGGGTTTATGCCGAATGCTTTGCTTACTTGTACGAAGGATAGGTGATCGTCGTTTCCTAGGCCTGGGGCAACGCCGATTTTGAAGTTTTGCTTGTCTTGTTTTAGTTGTTCCATTAGTTCGTTTGCGTTATCTACGCTAGAGTCTTTTGAGACGACAACGACTTCCCAGTCCGATGCAAGTAGCGCGAGCGGTGTGAAGTCTTTATATGTTAGTTTACTGTGGCCTAGTAGGTTATTCGTTATGAGTAAGCTTGAGTTAATCGCCAGTACGTGACCGCCTTTTTGTTTCGTATATTTCCATCCGACGTCACCGCTGCCACCTACTTTGTTTGTGACCTTGATTGGTTTTGTGAAGATTTTTTCTTCTGTTAGTGTTTTTTGCATCGCTCGTGCTGTTAAGTCCCATCCTGCTCCTTGAACGTTTGGCGCAACGATTTCTACTTTGTCTATGTTTACTGTATTCGTTTGGGATTTTTCAGAGGAACAACCAGCTATTACTCCTGTCATGATCCATACACATAGTAATAATCGTTTTTTCATAGTCCTCGTCCTATTCGGTATTTTCGTTCTGGTCGTCCGATAATGCCGTATGTGTACTCTACTGTGCATTCATTTGTCGCTACTAAGTATTCTAAATATCTCCTTGCGGTTGTTCTGGAAGCACCCATTTGTTCTCCCATTTCTTCTATTGTAATGCCCTCTTCAAACCCTTTTATTATTCCTTTTACCTTTTGCAGTGTTAACGGATCAACACCTGTCGGTAAATTTTTTATGTCTTGTGTTTGTGAAGTACCGAAGAAGTTATCGATGAGTGTTTGATTCACTTCATTGTTACTATGTAATAGTTGCTTCTTTCTTTTATAGTCTTCAATTGTGCGAACGAATTTTTCTAATGTGACCGGTTTTATAAGGTAGTTACTTACGCCATTTCGAATCGCTTTTTCTAACATATGGTTTTCATTCGCTGCTGTTACCATAATGACATCAACGTTTGGAAAGTCAGCATGAATTTTCGGCAATAAGTCTGTTCCGATTCCGTCTGGTAAATAGTTATCTAATAGAAGTAAATCGATTTCTTCCTTTTGTAGTAGTTCCATCGTTTCTTTTGCGTTTAATGCTTTTCCGATCACTTTTACGTCCTTTATTTTTGATAAAAACTCCTCTTGTATTTGCGCGACGCGGAAATCATCTTCTGCAATTGCAACTTTCAACATATGCCCATCCCCCTGTTTGTTATGTACTTTCTCTCAATGTTTTCGGAAGGTAAATTGTAAAAATAGCTCCCCCATTTTTCTCGTTTTGAATTTCAATTGTTCCTTCTAGTAGATCTACCATTTCTTTCACGTTTGCTAGTCCGTAACCACGATCATTTCCTTTCGTTGAAAATCCTTTTTGAAAAATGGTCGTGATTTTTTCTGCCGGTACTCCTATCCCGCTATCTATCACTTCAAACACAATATCGTGCCCAATATCCGTAACAAAGAAAGAAACTCTCTTCTCCTCTTGTGTACTCACCGCATCAAATGCATTGTCGATTATGTTTCCAAGTATCGTAATAAGGTGCGAAACTTTTATATGTTCTGGTAACGGATGAAGCGCACTATCTCCTTCAATATGAAAATCAATTTTCTTCTCAGACGCTGTTGCGAGTTTTCCTAATAAAATAGCTTGTACTTTCGCATCGTGAATTTGATGGAATAAAATATGGTTTTGGCTTTGATGAATGTTAGATTCTTGTTGGATAAATTCAATCGCTTCTTTGTAATGCCCTAACTGTAATAAACCCGATAAGACGAAAAGCTTATTTGTAAATTCATGCGTTTGAGCACGCAAATCCTCTGAATACTTTCTTACCTCAGATATTGTATTCACAAGGTTTTGCAGTTCTGTTTTATCTCTAAAACTACATACAACTCCTACCGTACTGTTATTTTCAAGTATCGGTGTCATGTTTAAAATAAACACCTTATCTTGAAATGCGATTTCTTGATCATTTTTTAGTACTCTCTCCATATGAAATTCCGGTAAAACTTTTGAAATGTGCCGCTGCATATAATCGCCATTTATATGAAGCATTTCTTCTGCCGACGTATTCATCATCGTAATAAAACCGTTTTGATCAATGGCGATAATCCCCTCTTTTATAGAGAGTAGTATCGCGCTTCGCTCCCGGTATAACGCTGCGATTTCATTCGGCTCTAAACCGAGTGTATCTTTACGAATACTACGCGCTAAAAGAATGCCACCAACAATTCCGGCTAATAATACCGCTACGGAAAAGAGGATAATTTCTTTCGTTCTGCTCAGTATGTTAGATTCAATACCTTTTATTAAAAACTCTACTGTCACAACACCTACTACTTGATCGTAGTCTCCGTTCTGAACAATAATCGGTGCTTTCGCCATTAAAGCCGGGCCATTTACACCATTTCCTTCGAGCGTATAATAACCACCAAAAGTGAGTGCTTCATAGTTATATGGATTGTTACTCTTTGTACCAATTAGCTCCGAATTAGAATGCGAATACATAACTCCATAACGATCTTCCACAATTACATAATCCGCACCAGCTTGCTCACGAACTTGTTCCGCAATGGATTGAATGGTACTTTTATGCTCGTTATATTGAAAAGCATCTTTTATAGCTGGCATAAAAGAAAGAGATTTAGCCGTTTGCAGTGCTAGCTGCTCCACTTGGCGCTTCGTATCAACGGACTGAATGTAAACAAATATTCCTGCTAATAGGAGAACGACAAATAAAATTAACGTAATAATTAAGCTTACTATTTTCGTTTGCAATGATACTTTGCGTGATTTCTTCATATTTCATATCCTTTGATAAAATATTCAAAACTATCAATCTCCTTTTTCTATTATTATGACAAAACTGAAAATGAAGCAACTATTAAAAATATCCATGTACATAAAGTACAAAAAGAATAAAATTGTCATAATATTGAGATTTCAAATAAAGAACAGTACAATTCAAATACAATGAACACGCTTTCATATATAACTTTTATTACTAAGCACGAGGAGGAATGATTATGGCTCAAGCAAAATCTAACCGAGTCGCCGGCAATATTTTCAAAGGTTCTGTCGGCAATTTAATTGAATGGTACGACTGGTACGTTTACTCTGCTTTCGCTGTTTATTTTTCAGCAGAGTTCTTTCCTAAAGGAGATCCAACGAGTCAATTACTGAACACAGCAGCTATTTTCGCAGTTGGATTTTTAATGCGCCCTATCGGAAGTTTATTAATGGGACGTTATGCGGATCGGCACGGACGCCGGGCAGCATTAACGCTTTCGATTACGGTTATGGCCGGTGGTTCTTTAATTATCGCCTGTACACCTAGTTACGAAAGTATCGGTATTATGGCACCAATTATTTTAGTTCTTGCTCGTTTACTTCAAGGATTATCACTTGGCGGAGAGTACGGAACTTCCGCAACGTATTTATCTGAAATGGCTAGTAGTGGTCGCCGTGGTTTTTATTCAAGCTTCCAATATGTAACGCTCGTTGCTGGGCAAATGGTTGCGTTAGGTGTTCAAATTGTTCTTCAGCAATTACTAAGCGAACCAGATATGAAAGCTTGGGGATGGCGTATTCCATTCATTATTGGGGCGATGGGCGCAGTAGCTGTATTATGGCTTCGCCGCACGATGGATGAATCAGAGCAATTCTCAAACATAAAATCGCAAAAACGCGAAAGCGCAGGAACCATTAGCGCTCTTATGAAACATCCGAAAGCAGTATTAACAGTAGTCGGCCTAACACTCGGAGGCACTGTTGCATTTTATACGTACACAACATATTTACAAAAATTCATGGTAAACACAGTCGGTCTTCCGAAAGAAGTTGTAAGCTGGATTAACTTTGTCGCACTACTTATATTCGTCGTACTTCAACCGATTGCGGGGCTATTATCCGATAAAATTGGACGCCGCCCACTATTAATGGCTTTCGGTATTCTCGGAACGTTACTAACAGCACCGATCTTCTTCTTCATGGAAAAAACGACAGAACCAATCGTAGCATTTTTACTCATGATGGTCGGTCTCATTATCGTTACTGGCTACACATCGATTAACGCAATTGTAAAAGCTGAACTCTTCCCAACTGAAATTCGCGCACTCGGCGTAGGTTTACCATATGCACTAACCGTTGCGATATTCGGCGGAACAGCTGAGTTCATCGCATTATGGCTAAAGAGTATCGGAATGGAATCACTCTTCTACTTCTACGTAGCTGGATGTATCGCGATCAGCTTTATTACGTATTGGCGTATGGATGAGTCATCGAAGACTTCGCAGATTGAGGCGGAGCTTGGTGGTGGAGATAAACTAGCTAATAATAAGTCTAGTTAAAATTATGTATTCTATGTTCTTCGTTTATCTGAACTCGATTTACTTTATCTAAGAAAGCATAATTCATTCATATATAATTTAAAAACCTCTACTTATATGTAGAGGTTTTTGTATGACGAAAAAAACACGTATTATCGACAATTGCAAAAAGCCGGAGATTTTGCCGATGTAGAATCCATTGGTACTCACACCATGCGAAAAACCTTCGGCTATTGGTTCTATAAACAAACAAAAGATGTTGCTATGTTACAAGAAATTCTTAACCATAGCACACCACACATCACCCTGAAATATATTGGAATTAATAAAGAAGAAAAAGATAATATTCTTGATACATTTCAAATTTAATTTACTTAAAATTACTATTTCAATCATCATAAAAAAGACCTTTTATTTTAAAATAAAAGGTCTTTTTTATAAACATATATGTATTAAGATTTATATTTTTTTACTGTACAAGGAATAGTTACAATGTACAAATCTATAGCATAGATTGTAACCCAGATACCTTTACCTTCAGCTTCTAACTTTTTATCTAGTTGAGACAAATGCTCTGAAACTTTTCTTTTTCCCCATCTTCTAGGAAACCATTGAAAAACCTTAGGAACATTATATTTTTTATTATACCAAGTATTCAATCTCCAAAAAATGAAAAAAACCAAAACAATAATTATGATACGAAAAATATCAGAATATGAAATTCCTAAAACCATATTATATTTTCTCCATTTCCACTAAAACTCAGATAATTTACTTCTTAATTCTAATTCATCCTCTGTTTCGAAACCCTTAAATAATAAATGAATTATTTGATTATGATTAAAAAACACATTATATTCTTTTGATAAATTACCATGAGGATATGGACAAGAAACATAATCCCATAATTTATTATCAGCTTGTTGTTGCTTTCTTCCATAAATCATAAGAGGTTGATTAATTTCTTCTATAAGAACTACAGAACCAATTGGTAATTTTGGTATATGTATATTTCCTATACAAAACTCCTCCTAAATAAACTAATCATTATTTTAAAAATAAAGATGTAATTTTATAAAAAATAAAAAAGGCTAATGGCATCACTATTCCAAAAATTAGAGATAATATCAGTTTCTCTTTAAAAGTAGCATCTGCTCCAAACCAAAGAGCTAATAAACTAGAAGGAACAGCAATAAGACCGAAAATAATTAAAAGCTTTTTAAACACCTGCAATGAAAGCAAAAAACTTCCCCCCTTATAAATTATAACATCCTAACCCTTTTCTCTACTTTTCTACTCCAAGTTTTATTCCTAAACCAATACCAAGACCAACACTGAATTCATTTTTCAATCCAAATTTGGCCTCTCCACCTATACCTCCACCAAATTGAGCTTTAACTTCATCCCTTAACAACTGTTCATGAATTGTAAAATCTCCTGCTTTAAAACCAGCATCTATCAATGCACCTTTTGCTTCTCCACCAATTTTATCAAAGGATGTTAAATCCCTCAAAAAAGTATTTACATTTTTGGGTAGTTGTATGTCAGTTTCATAATTCAACACTTTAGCAAAAACATTACTTTTTTTATCTGGATCCCCAACCACTACACCAGATTCCTTAAAAATGAAATGATTATTTGAATCAACTTTCGTATTAAACATACTATTTATTTTAGAAGAAATATAATTATCATCTGATTTCCCTGGATTTCCACTCAAAATCCCATCTTTTGACCTTTCTTGAATCATATTATCAACTTTACGATTTTTATCCTCTGTAATTTTGTTAATAGCGCCCGTCCAATCCATATTTAACCCTTGTGTACTAAATGTACCACTTACAGAACTAAATCCTTTTCCACTTTGAACTTCCATAAGACCATTAGCAATACTCGCTGCTAGTTGAAGAGCCGTACTATAGTTATTACTGGATGTATATTCAAATTCATGTAAATGCTCTAGTTTTTCTTCAAGCTTTTTTCTCATCGCAACTAAAACAGCCACAAGTGCATCTATTCCAGGCATTGGTGTAACGGCATTCATCATTTCTATACTTGCAATCGATTTATTAATTTCTTGAATTTGTTCTCTTATTTCTTGTTCAATGACATCCGTTGAAGCTACCTTTGATTGAAATTGACTTGGAAAGGCATTGTTTTGTCGGATGTATTGCCGCAACCAGATAAATTGAATACTAAAGCGCCACCTAAAATACATGTAGTAAATTTTTTCAACATCTCTTTTTATCCCCCAATAACACGATATATAAATTCCTTACTTATCATAGCAAAAAATACACTCTTAAATTGTTGCACCTTGTCGAATGATTAAGAATAATCAATTGTTTTTATTGCATATAAAAAACATGATCTTGATGTAGTACCAAGATCATGTTTTACGTTGATGTTATTTATAAAACACTTTATTCACATTATACTTCGCTTGAAATTCGTTAATCATATATGTTTCGTAAATTCCTCTTTCCATCGGATTTTCTACAATACATACATCAATACGATACACTTCATCACGATGATTTTTAATTGGTGATACATTATCTTCAAAAAATCCCACACCGGCACCCACGCTCCCTACAAAAGAAAGAAACACCTTCAATTTGTCGTTTACATCTACATACTACAGACTGGGTGTTCTATCCTTGTCTCACTTTATTGGGTCACTCCAAATTATGCAAATTCAATCGGTGTATTCTTACTCATGATGATCGGTGCTACACATCGATTAACGCAATTGTAAAAGCAGAACTCTTCCCAACTGAAATCCGCGCACTTGGCGTAGGTTTACCATATGCACTAACAGTTGCGATATTCGGCGGAACAGCTGAGTTCATCGCATTATGGCTAAAGAGTATCGGAATGGAATCACTATTCTACTTCTACGTAGCTGGATGTATCGCGATCAGCTTTATTACGTATTGGCGTATGGATGAGTCATCGAAGACTTCGCAGATTGAGGCGGAGCTTGGTGGTGGGGATAGTTTAGTTAATAATAAATCTAGTTAAAATTACGTATTCTATGTTCTTCGTTTACCTGAACTCGATAAATCTCTTTCTTGGCAGAGTAAAGATGTTGTTGGTGCTTTAGAGGTAAGATTAGGATTTACCATTGATGTAAAGGTAACTGTGAATGGAGCGCCACAATACAAAGTACATAACAGCAAGGGTAAAAGATACTATGTATCAGCAATTGAAGCCTATTTGTATGTAAAGTAAGAGGTACAAAAGGGCATCCACTTAAATGATACTTTTTAATTTAAATCAACAAAAGAGACCGCAAATGTTAGGTCTCTTTTGTTGATCATTCTCCATATGTAACTTTCTCTTCACTTACTCCAAGCTAGATAACATGGTTCATTGAAATATTCAATCTTAAAGAAGGCTTGTTCTTCAAAAAATTCATTTCTTGCCCTCAGAATCTAGCAAAGTAGCTATTCAATAAATTTTTTCTCTGAATCCAAAAATTTATAAAACCTATTTAATAAATCTTCTTTCGTAGTTGGGGTATCTTGGGGCATATAAGTAATAAAACTTGTCATATCTTCAGGATAATCATGTCTATCATAAAACTCTGCAATTCTATTTAATAGTTCATCCTCATCAGTAATCTTTTCTTTTAACTTAGATAAGTAAACGAATCTGAGTTTACTTATCTCATTCTGTAATTCTTCACTATTTTCTTCTAGATTAGGAAAGTGGAAATCTTTAATTTCAAACAAAATTTTATCTAAATCACTAGAATCTATTCCCCAAGCTAGTTCATTAACAAAAGCTTCATCATCACCGGCTTCCATTAGTTCCACCGCATAATCAGAAATGACATTCGGTTCGAAATATTTTTTATTTACACCGGTGTAAATAGTTTTCCAATCATACTTAAGACCTTTGTTCTTAAAATCTATTAAATCCATATAATTCTCCTTTTACTTTTTGGAACTTGATTTGGTTTCCCTGTAACAGTACCATTTTCAATAAATCTTCTATGACTTACATTTCCATTTGGTTCAACAATCCACTCAAAGACACCTTTTTTACCACCGTTTCTTCCTTCTATTTGGAAGAATCTTCTACTAATAAAATCATATTGTGGAAATTCCCCTCTAAATCCTTAATGATTTATTCATATTTTGAATTCCCCTATCACATAAGTAATATCATTTCTTATTAAATTTACTGTGTATCAGTTCAAAGAATTTATTTGCACCAAGTGAAATTGCGCCAATAATAAGAACACCAATAATAAAATAAATCTTTTTAAATAAGTTGTAAGGAGATAAAATAGCAACTACAAGAAGTATTATAATTGCAACGAATGTGACTAATTTTCCAACTTTAAATGCTTGCATATCAGCTTTCCTCCTTCTGGATAAAAACAGCCAATATAGTCATACATCCCAGGTTCTTTAACCATAAGTTTTTGTTTCCTTCCATAAATCACAATACTTAACATTCAATAAACCTCTTTAAAAGGTTTCCTGTGTTCTACCCCCATCTTCTATATGCTTCCTTAAATAATAATACCTATGGAGTTCCATAATGAAATGAAACAAAATAAACGAAAGCATGGAGTATACACACATTAATACAATTGCTACCATCTTTTGTGTTGCAAAACCAAGACTGATATTAGCAATGAGTTGACCCAATCCTACAAAAGCCACTACTCCAAAACCAGAGTTTTTTTTCGATGACTTTGATTTTTTGATTGGTTCCTGAAGTTTTTTTATATGATTTTTATAATAATAATTCAAAGCAAAAATATACAAACCAACCGAAAAAATAAAATAGATGGGAGTTTGTAATCCTAACATTCCATATGCAAACTTTTGGGTTATAACTAATAATCCTACTGAACATACGATGCCAAATACCCCACGAAATAGAGTGTATTGTAATTGCCGCTTCCTAGGATTTATAACAATCCATATTGCCCATACATTTAAAAAAGCAACTGGTGGAACTATTATGTACATATATATCGGTTGAACAGGATTCGCAAAAGCAGGTAAAAGCACAAATATATCTGCTATCCCAATCACAAGAGTAATTATAGTCGATCTTATATCATTTACAGCATAAAGAGCCATATAATATTCAAAAACTTTTTTATTAAAATCTGTGTTTTTTTTCATGTTAATTAAACCACCCCGCTACTGTTGACCAAGCTTTTTTCGAACCCGTTTTCACCATATCCTTAATACTATTATCTTCACCCTCACCATCTAAATCAACATCTCATTTTACACCTTCTGTGAAATATTATTCCCTTCTCGAAAAGGAGATCAACCCATTAATAAGATCTAGACTTATCAAAAATTTAAAAAGCCGGAGATTTTGCCAATGTAGAATCTATTGGGACCCACACTATGCGAAAAACCTTCGGTTATTGGTTCTATAAACAAACAAAAGACGTGGCTATGTTACAGGAAATATTAAATCACAGCACACCACAAATCACACTAAAATACATTGGTATCAACAAAGAAGAAAAAGATAATATTCTTGATACATTTCAAATTTAATTTATTTAGAATTACTATTTTTTAAATTATATTTTCGAAAGAACGTTAGATTATACATTTTTTCTTTGTTATATTTAAAGAATAATTGGAGTATTAAAATCAACTGATAGAGGTGTTTGTGTGGAATTATTTGAGTATTATAAAAAAAAGGGGAAGTTTAAGTGTTTAATTGGAACTGGTCTTTTTCTTTATGGATTAATTGGTATGTATAATACTTGGGGTAATATTAATTGGGGACCAGTAATCTTAATTATTATAGCTTCTCTTGTATTTTTTAGTATTGGATTTTGGCAATTAAGAAAAGGAAATTTACTAGAAAAAAATATAGTTAAAAATGATTTAACATTTTGGGATATTGATACTTATGTTTTGTTAGAATTACCCGGCAATAATAAACATTTAGGTTTATATACTCCTGATGGAAGATATGTAGCAGGAACAAAGATGATTTCTTCAACATTACCTATTTTAAAAAATAAAGAAGTTTTTGGATTGGAAGCAAGTGATGGAGAAATTCTTGCATATTTTCAAAGTGAAGTTGAAAATTATGATTGGGCTATTTATGATTCCAATTATAATTGTATAGGTATGTTTAAAGAAAATATGATACAAGGATTTGGAATGGTACGTGGTTCTTTGATGAATGAAAAAGCGATAAAAATTTCTGAGATAGAAGTGGAATTTGATTTTTTCGAAACATCTTTTCATACAATGGATGATCGTATATTAATAAACTGCAAGAGGGGATATATGCCTTTAGAATGGAGTGAAAGATTCGGATTAAATGTACCTATTATTAAATTAGGTAATAATATTTCTAATGCTGAAAAGATATTTGGTTTAGGTATTCTTATTTATATTTTAGAAACTATTAAAGTAAGAAAAAGTAGAATTTTTAATGATTAGAATTAAATTATTATAAAATTTATTAAATGTTTTATTAAGAATCGAATCACCAAAAGTGAAAGTAGCTCCAAAATCAATTTTTATTGTATATTTTGGAGCTACTTTACGTTTACTTCTTAAAATTAATAAGCATGTATTACCAAAACCAACTAGAAATAGAATTGGCAAACGGGTAAAGCCCAATTGCCATTTTTTATAGCTTTGTATGTATTTGAATTCCTTTTGCTTTCTCTTCTTCACCCTTCACACGTACAATTAAATCATATGATCCGGGTTTTGGCGCTTCAAAAGAAAGCAAACCTTCTTTTTGAGAAGTGACTTCTTCTTCATAAATGACCTTATCATTTTTTGTGACTTGCAATAAAATCGTACCTTCTTCAACTGCTGCCTCATAAGGAATTTCCACATTTCCTTTTTCAGCTTTAAGAGTTTGTACATCATAATACCCCTGCAAAGAACCAATTGTTAAAGTCGTTTCGCCATTTTTTTGAACCTTTGTGACTTTTGTTGCTGTATTACATGCGCTTAACAATACAACAAGAGTGAAAATGAGAAATGAACGAAGCAATTTCATAGAGAGTCCCCTTCCTTTAAATATATGTATTAACATTCATCCATTAACTATTTCAAAAACACTAACAGTTTAAAAGAATCACCGTTTTTCTTCAACTTCTTTTTTAAATAATTTTTGAAACTCTAATTCTGTTTCATTAATAAAACCAAGATGTAAAACACTAGAAATATCTTCATGATTCAAAAAGAAATTATACTCCGAAGAAATATTACCATGGGGAAAATAACAACATACATAATCCCATGTTCTTTTTGTTTCAGAATCCATCTGTTTTCTTCCATAAATCATTAATGGATGTTCCCAATCTTTAAACATTACAACAGAACCTATTGGAATCCACACCATGCGCAAAACCTTTGGCTATTGGTTCTATAAACAAAAGATGTCGCTATGTTGCAAGAAATACTCAATCATAGCACTTCACAAATTACCCTTAAATATATTGGAATCTCCAAGGAAAAGATACTCTTTTTGAAATTCATTTTCATACCAAATCTCATTGGTTTCTATAAGCCCGCAAATTGATTCGTCCCTTTCTGTATCTAACAAATAAGAGTCAACTCCATAAAGTACTAGCCCGTTAAAATCTAATCCATTTACAGTTTTAAGAAACTCCTCATATTCACTCGGTAGGTCAACATTAAAACTCTCTTTCATGCGTTCTCTTAATTTCTGAACTTCACTATCTGTTACTGGTGTATTCAGTTTATCATTAAAACTTTTCTCTATTTTTTCAATTTCTAAAATCAGATTTTTCCACATATAAATTTCACCATTGCTTCAGCTTGAATCAGTTCAAAAATTTCTTTTTCATTTCCCTCATAATTGTTTAACATTCTTAGAATTCCTAAAACCTTTGCATCCATGTCACTAACTCCTATCAATTATTTTAGGACTTTCTTTTACATGTCCGCTTTTGAATCCCATACCTCTACAAATTCAAAGCCTTTTAAATCACTCTCTAAAACTGCATTTCTAAATTCGTCAGACACTAAAACAGTAGAGGAGTGTAATCTTTGATTTAAATAGGTTTTAAATATTATCTGCCCTTCAACTATATTAGGCAAAAATGCGTATTTTTCGAAACCTATTATTAATCCTGTACTTAGTTTTTCAAAAACTGCTTTATTGTAGTCAATTGCATCAATTGTATTTAAAACGTTTATTAGGTAATAAACTTCACCTGTAACATCATGGGTTAGCGGAAGGAACTCAACATTATTACAAATTAGAGGTTCTAATACCTCTTTTGCTTTTCTACTAACCATTGGCGTGCCAAGTTCCCCCCAGAACATAGGACAATTACTATGGTCATCTCCTTCTACACATTCAACAAGAATTTCTCCCCATGAATCAGATAGCTTTATTGCCAAATCAATTTTTTCATCGAAATATTTTTTACGGTCTTCTTTCAAATTTAATAGTTGAAAAGATTTATAGTTATCAAATAAACTTTTTAATTGCCAAATTTTCATACCTTTTACTCCTTTATAATTCAATTAGTAAAACAATTAAGATTATTTAGGTTGATTTAGTTTTAAACTACCGTCCAATAACCTTTCTCTTATATTCTGCAAAGCTGCAACTGCATCTGCTTGATTACCCCCAAAGCGTTTAACTTCGCTTAATACTCTGTATACTTCTCTTATATACTCTGGACTATGATTACCTATATGTAATGCTTCAGTAGTTACATAATCGTTCACTTTATATGGTAAAAATACCCCACGAAATAGAGTGTATTGTAATTGTCGTTTCCGAGGATTGATAGCAATCCATATCGCCCACAAATTTAAAAAAATAACTGGAGGAGTTACTATATATACATAGAGTGATCGAAAAGGATTCGCAAAAGCAGGCAAAAGAACAAACACATCTGTCCCCAAAAGGACAAGAACAATTACGTGGACTCTTATTTCATTTACAGGATAAAGAGCCATATAATGTGCAAAAGCTTTCTTATTAAAATCTATACTTTTTTTCATGTTAATTAACCCACCCTGCTACTGTTCCAATCGGTAAAAGTTTCATAGCTATTCATTCTCCTTTTTTCTAAATTTATCCATAATATTATGAGCAACTATATTCCATAGTAAAGAAAGTACGGTAACAAAAAGTACAGCTAAAGAAAAATAAATCCTATCCTTCCATGCATCATGTACAATCATGCCCAGTATAATCATTATTAACGCACCAACACATATAACTATTTTTGAAAATTTTCGCATTCTATTATCTCGATTCCTTCTCAAATTTAAATGAAACTCCCCCGCCATAACCGTTAGGTGAAGTTGCGGAAAACCCTGATTCTTCACCTGCGCGGAATCTATAACCATACCCGCCTATTATAATTTCACCTTTAATACATAATGAGCAAAATATATATTGGTTAATTTCACCAAACGCATTACAATATATTATTCCGAACTTTTAAACACTTTATCTTTCTATTGAATATTCTACTTTTACTTACTTTACAAGATTTTATGCAAAAAAGACCACCAAAAGGCAGTCTCAAAACTCAATCCTATTCCCCATCCCGCACTCCACCGCTTTCTCATACAAATACTTCGCGACGATGATATCTACTACTGCCAAACCAAATGATTTGAAAATAGTAATCTCTTCATCATTTTCGTGTCCAGCTTTTTCCCCGCTTATAATTTGTACAAGTTCGGCGTGGAGATTGCTAGTTTTATCAGAATTTGAAGGTCACCTGTTTCTAAATCACATTCAATTAAGCAATCCTACAAATGCCTCTTCTTCCTCATCTATAAAACCTACAAATATAATTTCTTCAATAGCATCATGATTAAATACAAATGTATAATCAGGATCAATATATCCTTCAGGATAAAAACAGCCTATGTAGTCATACATAACCGGTTCTTCAACCATAAGTAGTTGTTTTCTCCCATAAATTACAACCTTTTTTGTCCCTCCTTTTAACAGAACAATAGAGCCATTTGGTAACAGCTTTTCTTTAGAAAATTGCATAATTCTCCGCCCTTTCTTATACGGCTGATATATTTTTCAAAGATTATTTGAATAGCGCAGAATCTCACTTGCACCATCCTGTCGTTTTCGATTAAGTATTATTTATCCCTATCACCCAAAATAGAAAAAAGATATCTCTGCTATCTAAATGTAATTCCACATTCATGAGATTAACTCTCCCTCCTATTTTTTCTATCCTTTAACCAACTATAAGAAGAATGCGATTATATACTTGAAATGCAACAAATCCTCTTTAAAAGCCTATACGTATTTTCCCTCCATCTTCTATATGCTTCCGTAAATAATAATACTTATGGAGTTCTATAATCATATAAAACAAAACAAACGAAAACACTGTGCATGCAGACATAAATACAATTGCCCCCATCTGTTGTGTTGCAATGCTAAGAATTATATTAGCAATTAACTGCCCCGATCCCGCTGCAATAGCTGCTACTTTTACACCACCAGTTCCTTTCGACGACTTTGATTTTTTTCTTGGTTCCTGAAGTTTTTCAATATGATTTTTATAAAAATAATACAAAGCAAAACCATACAAACCAAATGAAAGAATAAAATAGATGGGAGTTTGTAATTGTAACACTTCATAAGCATATTTTTGAGTTATAACCAATAATCCGACTGAACATATGGCGCCATATACTCCTCGAAATAGGGTGTATTGTAATTGTCGTTTCCGAGGATTGATAGCAATCCATATCGCCCACAAATTTAAAAAAACAACTGGAGGAGTTACTATATATACATAGAGTAATCGAAAAGGATTCGCAAAAGCGGGCAACAGAATAAATATGTCCGCTCCCACAAGAACAAGGGCAATTATTTGGAATCTTATTTCATTTACAGGATAAAGAGCCATATAATGTACAAAAGCTTTCTTATTAAAATCTATACTTTTTTTCATATTAATTAAACCACCCCGCTACTGTTGACCAAGTTTTTTTCGCACCCGTTTTCACCATATCTTTAATACTATCATCTTCACCATCACCATCTAAATCAACATCCCATTTCACACCTTCTGTAAAATATGTTAGTCCTACTGAAACAGCAAATCCAGCTGCCGCAACCGCCAGAACTGGTGCTGCTGGGAGGGCAGCAACTGTAAGAGCCGTTGCCCCTACGGTTACTGCTCCTCCTACAACAACATTACCAATAATATCCCCTGCGATTTTATCATTTGATTCATTATTTTTGATATTCTCACTTGTATCCGTATATGAGTCTATAGCCACACTAAACCATCCAAGTTTATCCTTTAAAGCCATTTTAGACGCACTTAGCGCACTTCCATTTTTTATAAGAGCATCTATTTCTTTTATCGTCTTGCTAGCAGTTCCATTTGTCATTTTTGCCGCGACATCATCTACATAATAAATCTTATAATCCCTATACTTTCCATTAATTTTTTTATTTCCCTTAAAACCGGAATATTCTCTTACAAGGACGCGTTGTGCTCTTCTGTCCAAATCGTATGTTACCTTATAACCATTAATTACTTTATTAGCCTTTTCTATTACTGCCGCTGCACCTGTAAGTGTTCCGAATATATTCCCCGGTCCATCCAATGGTGCATTCCAACTGAATCCAGTCATACCTAAAAATGAATCTTTTTTGTCTACTTCACCAGATTCAGAATCCTTATTTAACCTTTCAACTTCACGAGCTTTATCTTCTGTAATTTTTTGAATAGGCCCCGTCCAATCCATATTCAATCCTTGTGTACTAAATGTACCGCTGACGCCACTAAACCCTTTCCCACTTTGAACTTCCGCAAGACCTGCAGCAATACTCGCTGCTAATTGAATTGCTGTACTATAATTATTACTAGAGGTCTGATTGAATTGATACAAATGATCCAGCTTTTCTTGCAGTTTTTGCCTCATGACAATAAAAAGATTTACCATGGCATCCATACCCGGCATTGGCATAGCTTGATTGACAGCTTCCATACTTGTTTTCATTCGGTCAATTTCCCGAATTTGTTCTAATATCTCTTGTTCAATTACATCTGTGGAAGCGACTTGTGATTGAAATTGACTTGGAAAAGCATCATTCTGACGGATTAATTCTTCACACAAATAAATAATTCCTTGTGCCAAAGGTCGAAAGGTTTGTACAAAAAATGCTTTTGCACTGCTATATGTTTGCCCTTGTAACACAGTATCAGTTGCAAAAGCATCAATCGACTGAATTGCTTGTTCCATACCTTGAATGGTGGCCGTACATACAGCGTTCATACTTTGAGTTTGGTTTTGTACTTCTCCCAAATACATATTTAAACTCATGAATTAGCCTCCTTTACTAATTGTTGTTGTTGATAGGAAAGGGCGTTTTCTAAATCATTAAGGTCTCGTCTTTCTTTAAGCAACGTTTCTTTTTTGTTTTCCAATTCAAATGTGACTTTTCGTTCAATATGTTGTGCATCTTGATACGTATTCATAAAAAACTGGGACATTTCTCTATCACCATGCCAAGTTCCTAAAATTCGATCAAACAAACGACGATTTCGACTTCTACATTCATAAAAGTCTGCTTCCGCTTGTTCTTGAGCTTGAATCGCAGATTGATTTCGGTCTTGTTCTTCAAATACACTTCGTAAATTTTGATCTACTTGATTAATTTGTTTTTCAATATCTTGACTCATCTTTTTCCTCCTACTATTTTACTTTACGTAGGTTGTCACATTAGCGAAAAGTATTGTGAAGTTCGTTATCCATTCTCTCAAATTCATTAGATACCGAATGAATATTATCAACCGCTTGTTGAAAGGCAGCGGAAAATTGTTTCGTCAAGTCTAACATTTGTTGATTCGCTTCTTGTGCTTTGAAGTTAACAGATAATGTTGTACGCGTCGCCTTTGTTATAGAACGACTGGTTGCACTTTGAATCCTATCAGAGGCTGATCCCATTTTCGTAGCAATTTGCGTTGCTGTTTGTAAATTACTTTGAAATTGTCCCATTCTTTCAAACCCTTTCTATAAGTTTTCCAAATGCATCAAAGAAATCTCATAAAATATATATCCCTATCAATATCACTCGCTAGGCATGCAATCAAATGAGCCATACAATATAAGCTGTATGGCTCATTTGAAATGCTTGTTATATAGAGTAAAGCAATTTTTATTTCAAACCGAAATTACGTGATAATTCTTCATCATGAGAAGCAACAGCCTCTGCAGTTTTATTCAGCTGCATATTAATTTCTTGCAATAGCTGTGCAAAGTTTTGTACTTTTGGCTTTAATTCATTGAACTGTTGATCAAAACCTTCGAAAGCACGACCTTCCCATTCTCCTCTTAATTCATTTTGTAAGTTTTGTAATTGACTTAAAATATCCTCAATTTGATTTGCACCTTGTCCATATCGAGTCGCTTTTGATTTAAGCTCCTCTGGTGACATACGAATTTGTCCAGCCATTTTCATTTCCCCTTTAATACATAATAAGCAAAATATATTTTGGTTAATTTTACTAAACATATTATAATGTATTATTCTGAACTTTTAAACGTTTTATCTTTCTATTGAATATTAGAATATTAATATTCTACTTTTTCTTGCTTTACAAGATTTTATGCAAAAAAGAACACCAAAAGGCAGTCTCAAAACTTAATCCTATTCCCCATCCTTCCTTTATCTAAATGTAATTCTATATTTATGATGTTGCTTCTCCCTTTTCTTTTCCGCAGTCTTTACTGGCTATAGGAGAACCGCGATTATATACTTATATATTCAATACAGACTCTTTAAAAGATTTCATGTGTTCTACCCCCATCTTCTATATGCTTCCTTAAATAATAGTACCTATGGAGTTCCATAATAAAATGAAACAACATAAACGAAAGCATGGAGTATACACACATTAATACAATTGCTACCATCTTTTGTGTTGCAAAACCAAGACTGATATTAGCAACGAGTTGACCCAATCCTACAAAAGCCACTACTCCCAAACCAGAGTTTTTTTTCGATGATTTTGATTTTTTTAAAGGAAGAAAAAGACAATACACTAGATACACTTTGTATTTAATTCAATACACATTTCTAATAATATCCCCAGTAAGTACTCATGAACCTAAAATATATTAAAATTAATAAAAAACTGAAATAACATCAAGAACTTGCAGATTTACAATTTACGGGTACTACCCCATGCCCATCAACTTAAGAGTTTTCTAACACCCCAAAATAAAAAAATTGTACATTTTCACATGAAGATGTCAATTTTCTCGTTTTGGAGGTGTTTGTATTTCTTAACTTGATAGCGATGTGGCGGGTCCTCTAAATCAGCATCTCGAAAACAAAGGGGCATGCAGAATTAAAAAGAACAGACTTTTCTTTTTTGAAAAGTCTGTTCCAAAAATAAATAAATTCAAGTAATTACCATCCAAGCCAAACAGTGCCTTGGTGCCATGAACCATCTGTATTTACTAGAGTTACAACATAGTTTCCTGCTTTCATAGGACCAAAGTAATTATAAACATAATTACCACCACTCATTGGCCCTCCTGTTACATTATGGGTTACAGTGTTTCCTGATGATAAACTTTTTACTACAACTTTAAAATTAAAATTTTTATTATTTTGAATAGCTACTCCAATAGTTCCGTTGTCTGCTACAGATACAGTTTTTTTCACTTGAATTGATGTAGAAAAATTATAACTACCGGAATATCCCCAATCAAATGCTGCAACTGCTTTTTCTCCAATAAGATTATTTTTATCAGAAAGATTTGGTACAAATGGTCTTTCGACTTCATTTGTATTTTCAACTATACTTTCAATTCTATCTGGAATAGGTTTTACTGTATCAGCGGATGCTGCACCAATCCCCCCAGTTAATGCAATACCTGTTGCTAATGCTCCGACTACTAATTTCTTGAACATAAAAAATCCCCCTTTAATAGTTTTGTAACTCATACATCAAATGTATCATTTTTTACAAAAAAGAAAATATTTAGAATTTATAGAAATATTAGTTTAATTATTAAAAATATTCAGTCTTAAATTTATCAAAGTTTACACTCATAAATTACTGTAAAATAATGAAATTTCCGTTTTGGGGATACTTGAAATTACTAGCTTGATAGCAATGGGGTAGCACCACACATCCATCAACTTCAAAATTTAATAGTGTCCTCATAACGAAATTCTGTGTTAACTTATAACAAAAAAAGAGGAGCCATCTCCTCTTCATAAATAAACACTATTTAATTTGTTCCTTATACTCATTGTTAACAACTACATACCATTTTCCTGTATCAAATTTTTCTTTATTAATCACATAAACTTTACTTTCTCTCATTACCTCCCCTGGTTTTAATCCCTTAGTAATAGTAGAGGTCTCGCCTTTTTCAACCGCATAAGTACTAGCTGCCCACACATCACTTTGGTAAGCATTATCATTTTCATCCACTAAATCCACTGATGGTAAAACGGCTAATTTCATCGGTTCGTTTGTGATATTTTTCCCTTCTGCTTCTACAACAATAAAGACATGTCCATCTTCAGGTTTTTGGAATCCTATACTTTCTTTACCAACCTTATCTCTTTCTACAACTCTTTTTACAGTTACATCAAATTTAGGCGTATGAAAATCCTTGTTTACAGCATACTCTTTTTCTTTTATTTTTGATTTCTCTTTTGTTTGTTCTGTATTTTTCTGCTTTGTATTCTCTTTCGTTTTCGCCTCATCAGTTGTTTGCACTTTCTTTTCTTCTTGTTTAGAATTGGTTTCTTTAGATTCTGAAGAAGTTTTGTCGGATGTATTGCCGCAACCAGATAAATTGAATACTAAAGCGCCACCTAAAATACATGTAGTAAATTTTTTCAACATCTCTTTTTATCCCCCAATAACACGATATGTAAATTCCTTACTTATCATAGCAAAAAATACGATCTTAAATTGTTGCATCTTGTCGAATAATTAAGAATAATCGAGTTACTTTACGTCCATTGCGGTAGTCCTCCTATGTATGGCGTAAAATAGACATTTACGTTTGTCATGCTCCTATTATGGCAAAGCAATTTGTATTTTCCCTGTAGTTTGTCTGTAGCGGAGAACATCAAAAAAGACCGGCAGGAATAATCCTGTCGGTCAAAGTGATAAAGCTTGATTGCTAACATTAGGGGTGCAGACGCCTCATAACAAAATGGCTGAGATAAAACAGATAGGCGAAATATAATACTACGCAAACAGTTACTACCAGAGCAAGTATATTTACAACCTTAACAGTCCTGTTTTTGAAAATCTTGAACAATAAAGCATAAATACCAATGCCGATTACCCCTCCAAGCGTATTGTCAAGTACATCAGTAATATCGCTTCTTCCCATTGCGAAAATGAATTGTATAGTTTCAAACGCCAATGTCAAAGCAACAATTGGAAGAACTTTCTTCATAAAAGGCCATTTGCTTTTTAGCATACAAATATATATACCTAAAGGGATAAAAATAAATATATTAGCTCTTATTTCTCTAAAATCAATAGTTCCGCTGTCATCGAAAGACCCCTGAAATGGAATCAGATTGATTACTCGTATCCCATCTGATATTTCAGAAGAAAAAAACGGTAATTTGAAGAGAATGACGCCTGTCAACAGCAGCATATATACTACAAACAATGTAATTGTAAGTTTATTTCGGTTTTCTGATTTCATTATTTTTTCTCCTTGTGTTATTTATGCCTTTGGCAAATCCATCCAAAATAGAACGCCATCCGGAACGTTTTCCAAAGCATATTCAATGTTCATTGCTTCCAACGTTTTCCGCACGATGGTCAAGCCTAAACCGCTGCGCCCACTTTTCCGCCCCCGCACTTTATCCATACGGTAGAATGGGTCAAATAACTTAGGCAGAACTGTATCGTCTATCCTTGCATCTGTGTTTAGTATGCAAAGGCGATATTGTTTAGCCGCAGGCTCGCTCCATATCCTAATTTCACCGCCTGTAGGCGTATTCTGTACTGCGTTCAAAATGATATTGGAAAGTGCTTTTTGAAGCATTTTAGAATCGACAAGGCAGTTTTGTCCGTCAGGAATGTCCATAACAATGCACTGACCGTTTGCTTCAGCTAATATCTGAAAGTCAGGCAGTATGTCAGCCACTATTTGCCTGACTTTCAGTTTTTCAAGATCCTGAGAGATTTTCCCATCGCTCAGGTTGACAATATCCAGTATCTCGGAAATCACATCGTCCTGCGCGTCCATCATCTTCACGCATTCGCGCAGGTATTTGGGATGGTCTTTGTAATCACCTACATTTTCGAGCATACCCTCCAGCAAGATACTTGTTGCCGCGATAGGCGTTTTTAGCTCATGTGAAGCCGCCGAAAAGAAATATCGCTGTGCTTCCTCCATTTCCCTTACCCGCAGGATTTCATTTTCTAACCGGGAAATGGTATCTTTCAACTTATCGTACATAGAGTGAATGTCACGCGACAAATCGCCTAATTCATCCCGGCGTATAGGTAGGCTTTGCGGTACATCTTCAAGCCTTGTCATTTTCCCGGCGTCATCCGCCAGTCGCTTGATGGGGTTGGTTATCTGACGTGCAAAAACATACGCGCACACAAGGCAGAGGGCGAGTATAATGGCAAACGCGACCAATGCCCGCACAATTATTTCATTGTAAAAGGCAGTTAAGCCCGGTCTGGTCTGGGCGACGACAGAATAGCCGCGGGCTTTATCATTATGCACCACATAGTAAAAGTCACCATTGAAATTATCCGAGGTATCAGCACCCGGCGTAGCGTAAATCACGCTGCCATTATCATCTATAATGCAAAACTCAAATGATTGGTTGTTGTCACGAAACCTTTGCGCTGCTGCGGGAATATCGTTATAATCACTATTTTTTACTCTATTGACCAAAGGCTGATAGGACACTAATATTTGTTCCCTTTCAACTGCTCTGTACAGTGTTAAGAATTGACCTGAAAACAATGTGGCAGTTACGAAAACAATCAACAGCATAGCAACTATCGTATAGGCAAAAATCTTAATAAATATCCCATTCTTTTTCATGAAGTTTCCTCCAATCGGTAGCCCACCCCGCGTACTGTTTTGATGATATTATCCGGTAGCTTCGCCCGTAGGTTTTTAATGTGAGTATGCACGGTGCTGCCATCACCGTCAAAATCGTAGCCCCAAACGCGGGACAAAATAACTTCATGAGATAGTGTTCTGCCATTGTTTTGCACCAGTAGCATTAAGATTTCAAACTCTTTAAGGGTCAAAAGTAATTCTTCGTCGTCATAAAAAACCTTGAAATCTTCCGGCAAAAGTGTCAGCCTGCCATAGTGAAGTTCCTTTGCCACCGCACCGCTGCGACGGAGCAGCGCCTCCACACGTTTCAGCAATAGCTGGATCTTGAACGGCTTAGTCACATAATCGTCCGCTTCCGCATCAAATGCTCTGATTTGATTCTCATCATCGGAAAGAGCGGTCATCATCAGAACCGGCGTATTATTCAGCTTACGGAACTCCCTTAAAAGCTCATGACCGTTCATTCCCGGCAGCAAGATGTCAAGAATGACAAGCTGATAGGTGTTATCATAAAACTTGCTATGCGCTTCATCCCCGTTAAAACAGGCATCCACCTTATATCCCGCTCCAGATAAAAAGACTTTTACTGTATTGCAAATATGCTCATCGTCCTCGACAAGCAGTATTCGTATATCCATAAATGTATACCTCCGTAAAAAAGATAACACAGCAATCTGTATTTTCCCTGTAGTTTTAAGATTTATTTCGTTCGTCCATCAACAGGTTCTACGGCATCCTCTGGAATAGCCCATGTCCAGCCGAGCCGATATGCACCTATAATCCTGCCCTGCTTACATAAAAGCTGTATCCGACGATCTGAAATGCCCCATTTCTCACTGGCTTCTTTCGCCGTCACCAAAACTCATTACCAAAAACAAAGTGCCGATGATTAGTGGTTAATATCTTTTTGGCAATGGCTTAAGCGAACACATTACAATCAATTTTTATAGTTTTGACTGCTTACCGTACAAAATTTCCGAAATGTTGGTGGTACGCCTTCAAATAATTCTTCAATTTCTTTTTTGTTTATTAGAACTTCCCTCCTATTTATTCAAATCTACGAATTCATTTTACATCACTTTTAACTTTATTTTTTGCACGGTAAAAATTAACAAAATAACAATAAGAGATTTACTTTTGTTTTTAAATGACTTTATTATCAATATGCAACCCCAACACAAAAGAAAAAAGCACTAGGTCCCCCTAGTGCTTTCTCCTCTAAAATAAATGACAAGCCACCTGATGCCCCTTCGCAATCTCCACCATTTTCGGTACTTCCTGCGCGCATTTTTCAGTGGCGAATTTGCAGCGCGTTCTGAATTTGCAGCCGGATGGTGAGTTGAGCGGGCTTGGAACTTCACCCTCTAGAATGATTCGTTCTTTGCCTGCGTTTGTTGGGTCTGGTTCTGGCATGGATGAGAGTAGTGCTTGTGTGTATGGATGTGCCGGTTTTGTATATAGGTCTTCGCTGTCGGCAATTTCTACTATGTTTCCTAGGTACATGACTCCGATTCGGTCTGATATGTGTCTTACCATAGATAGGTCATGTGCGATGAATAAGTATGTGACGCCTGTTTCTTCTTGGATGTCTTGCAGCATGTTTACGACTTGTGCTTGGACTGAGACATCGAGTGCTGAGATTGGTTCGTCACATAGGATGAAGTCAGGTTTTACAGATAGTGCGCGCGCGATGCTGATGCGCTGTCTTTGGCCTCCGCTAAATTCGTGCGGGTAGCGATATAGGTGTTCTTCTTTTAGGCCTACTTTTTTGAGTAGGTCTAGAATGATTTCTTTTCTTTCTTCGGCTGTGTAAGAGCCATGAATGTTCATCGGTTCGCTAATAATTTGGAATACGTTCATTGCCGGGTTTAATGATGCGTATGGATCTTGGAAAATGATTTGCATTCGTTTTCGATATTCTTTTAGTTCACTTTCTTTTAAATTCGCGATGTCTTGTCCGTCGAATAATATATTCCCTGAAGTGACGTCGTGTAAGCGAATGATGCTTCTTCCTGTCGTTGATTTTCCGCAGCCTGATTCCCCTACTAGCCCGAATGTTTCACCCTTTTTTATTGTGAAGCTTAAGTCGTCTACTGCTTTTAATTGCTCTGTTTTTCTGCCGAATAGTCCTTTTTTAATAGGAAAATACTTTTTTAAGTTCCGTACTTCAATTAAGTTTTCTTCACGCATGGGAATCACCTACTTTTTCATCGTTTAACCAGCACATAGAGCGTCTTTCGTTTCCGATTTCAAAATATGGCGGACGTTCTTTTTCACAAATGTCCATCTTATGCGGACAACGCTCTGCGAATGGGCAACCTTTCGGCGGATGTAGTAAGTTTGGCGTTACACCTTGAATTGGCGCGAGTCTTTCTTTTACGCCGTTCGATATTTTCGGCAAGGAGTTTAATAGCCCCTTCGTATATGGATGGTTCGGCGATTGGAAAATATCAAGTACAGCTCCTTCTTCCATAATAAGTCCGCCGTACATAACGATAACTCGTGTACAGTTTTGCGCGACGATTCCAAGGTCATGCGTGATGAGCAATAACGACATATTCGTTTCGTTTTTTAAGTTTTTCATTAAGTCTAGTATTTGCGCTTGTATCGTTACATCAAGTGCTGTCGTCGGTTCGTCCGCAATGAGAAGGTCTGGGTTACAAGACATCGCCATTGCGATCATCACCCGCTGTTTCATTCCGCCGCTTAGCTCATGCGGATATTGTTTTACCCTTTCTTCCGGCGAAGAAAGACCGACTTGTTTTAACAAGTTAACCGCGATGCGCTCTGCTTCTTTCTTTTTCACTTTTTGATGCCTTATAATTACTTCTGTCATTTGCTTTCCAATTTTCACAACTGGGTTTAATGCCGACATCGGATCTTGGGAGATAAGTGAAATTTGATTTCCTCTAATAGAGCGTAATTCTTTTTCTGATTTAGAAAGTACGTTTTCATTTTGAAAAAGAATCTCTCCTTCTTTCACTTTCCCCGGAGACGTAACGAGAGCCATAACGGATTTGGCCATAACGCTCTTTCCGCTTCCCGATTCGCCAACAATCCCGACGACTTCCCCTTTTTTCAAACTAAATGAAACGCCGCGAACAGCTTCTACTTCGCCGCCCTCTATGAAAAAAGAAGTCTTTAAATTTTTTACTTCTAATAGTTTTTCAGACACGCTTTTCACTCCCCCTCACTTAAAGCATTAGTTCTCATGATGAGCCCCTTTTGGTGCGAAAGCTTTTTTCAACGCTTCACCGATCACGTTAAAACTTAGTACTGTTAATAGAATAAGGAACCCTGGGAAGAGTGTTAAATACCAAGCTTCACCGATATATCCTTGCGCATTATTTAGCATGCTACCCCAAGATGAATCTGGTTCTCTAATACCTAATCCTAAGAAGCTAAGTGATGATTCCATTAAAATAGATGTCGCAATTGTTAATGTCGCTGCGATTATAATGGTCGATAAAATGTTTGGAATGATATGTCTTACAATAATCATAAATGACTTTTGCCCTGACACTTTTGCATATAACACGTACTCACGCTCTTTTACCGATAACGTTTCCGCCCTTACGATACGTGCGGTGTCCATCCATGTCAGTAATCCAATAATAAGAACAAGCGTTGTAATTCCTGGTTTTAAATATGCATTTAATAACAGCATTAAAAAGAATGATGGAATCGACATTAACACTTCCACAATTCGCATTAAGAAGTTGTCTAACTTTCCGCCAAAATATCCGCTAATTGTTCCGACTGCGGTCCCGATTGTAATAGAAACAACCATCGCTAGAAAACCAACCGCAAGCGACACTCTTCCTCCATATAATGCTCTCGTTAAGTAATCCCTTCCGTAATCATCCGTTCCGAAAGGATGACTCATACCCGGTTCTTGTAAACGATCTGGAATCGACATTTTACTAGGATCGTATGGCGATACGAATGCAAAAATTGATGCGATCGTTAAAACCGAAAGTATAATAACTCCCATTACTACAAACTTATTTTTTGTAAAACTACTTTTTATCGTTTGAAATCTCCTATTATTCATTCCAAATCACCCCCTCATTCGAATGCGCGGATCTACTACGCCATATAAAATATCAGCAATTAAATTACCGAGAATTAACATGAATGATGATAATAATGTGATTGCCATAATAATTGGATAATCAAATCTAAAAATAGCATTCACCCCGAGCGAACCAAGTCCCGGCCATGAGAATACTGTTTCCGTAATGAACGCTCCGCCTACTAAACTTGGAATGGATAATCCGAAAATTGTAATAATCGGTATTAATACATTTCGAAGTACGTGATTAAATAAAACTGATTTCTTCGAAGCACCGTACGCATATTGAATTTGTACGTAATCTTCTTCTAATTGCTGGATTGTACTTGAACGAATATATCTCATATAAACAGATACATTCTGGAACGCAAGCACCATGCAAGGTAAAATGCCGTGCTGGACAATATCCCATAAGGAATCTTGACCGACTGTGCGCATACCCATACTCGGAAGAAGATTCAACTTTAACGAGAATAAGTAGATTAATAGTAAAGCGAACCAAAAGACTGGCATTGAGATTCCTACATAAGAGATAAAATTTACAATGCGATCAAAGAACGAATTCTTTTTCACCCCTGTAAGTAGTCCAAGCGGAATTGCGATTACAAAGGAGACGAGTAAAGATGACCCCATTAATCCGATTGTTGCGGGTAATCTTTCTGTAATAAGTTCTAAAACAGGACGATGATTTTGAAGTGAATATCCAAAGTTCCCTGTTAAAATATTTTTTAACCATAAAATATATTGCACGTAAATCGGTTGATCTAGTCCTAAACTTTTGCGAATACGCTCGACATCAATTGGGCTCATATTCGGCGTTACAAAGTTTCGAACCGGATCGCCCGGCGCTAGTTTTATTAATAGAAAAGAAATAATAGAAATAACAAATAAAAGCGGAATTGCATTTAAAAGCCTCTTTGCAATTACTTTATACACGAACTTCCCCCCTCAAGATAAAGTGAAACTTTAATCAGCAGAGCTTCCACCTCACTTCCCCGCATTCGCCGAGTTTTGTGGTGGGAGTCTTACTGCCCATTAAAGCGGGATAAAGAAGCTGATTTTCACCAGCTTCTTTATCGTTTCTTATTTCACTTCATAAATCTTCGATAGATCTTCAAACATTGTAACTGGAATTGCTTTTGCTTCTTTTAATCCATCAAACTTTTTATCTACTGCAATCACTGCTTTCGGATATGCGATTGGAAGATAAGGTAAATCTTCTCTCGCTGTATCTTGGATTTTATGGTAAAGCTCTGCGCGTTTCGTTTTATCTGTTTCAACTGCAGCTTCTTCCCATAATTTATCGAAGTCAGCATTTTTATAACGTGCATAATTGTACTCGGCATTGCTTAAGAATAAGCTCTTATATGAATCTGGCTCTGGTCCCATTATGTAACCACCGAATGTAATGTCATATTCTTTATTTTCTTTATCTAAGCCTTTTTCACTTGCTGCACTAGCATCTAATGCATTCAGTTCAACTTGTAAGCCAATTTCTTGTAATTTTTGCTGTGTATAAAGTGCTAAGCTTTCCATAATTTTATTATTCGTTACATACATAACACGTACTTTTTCTTTATCTTTCACACCAGCTTTTGCTAATAAATCTTTCGCTGCTTTTTGATCATACTTATACTCTTTAATATCTTTCGCATAATACATAGCGTCTGGCGTTAAGATTGAATTTGCCGGTTCTGCAAATTGACTAGAAACGAACGCTGAGTTAATCATTTCTTTCTTATCTAAAGCATGTGCAATTGCTTGGCGCACTTCTTTCTTCTTCATAAGATCTGTATTGTTGTTATAAGATAAGTAGAATAATCTACCTTCTGGGAATGTCACCATTGAGAAGTTCCCTGTGCTATCTAATTTCTTAAAGTCTTGTGGCTCAATCATCTTCATGTTGATTTGACCATTTTGAAGTGAAACATTTGCCGTATTACGGTCTTTTACAACGCGGTACACGATAGAATCTAATTTCGCTTTACCAGCAAAATAATCATCGAATCGCTCTAACGCAACATATTCATCCGATTTAAACTCTTTGAATTTAAATGGACCTGATCCTACAGGTTGTAAGTTTTTCTTACTCTTCACTAAATCCGCTTCACCTTCAAATACATGTTTCGGAATTGGGAAGAAATCATTCATAACCCCTTCGAAAGATGCACTTACTTGTGGTAATACGAATTGAGTCGTTAGCTCATCCACTTTTTTCACCTCAAGCGGCTTTCCTTTAAAAATAAAGTTTTCACGGCTTGAACTATTTTGCTTCTCATCTAAAATTGATTGGAATGTAAATGCAATATCATCTGATGTAATTTTCTTACCATCATGCCATTTCAAATTATCCTTTAATTTTAAAGTCCATGTTAATTGATCCTCTGAAGGCGTAAAGCTCTCAGCAAGAACAAACTTTTTCTTACCGTCTTCCATATGGTACAGCGGTGCATATAAAGCTTGCTGCACAGTTAATGACACACGATCATTCGCATAAAGCGGATTCATCGTTTCTGGATTGTCACTAACGCCAATTGTTAACGTCCCTCCATCTTTCGGAGTCCCTGACGTACTAGTTCCCGCTTGCTTCGAAGAATCTTTCTCCCCAGAGCAAGCCGCTAATGCAATAAGTAATAGTAGGACAAATGGTAATGCAAACAATTTCTTTTTCATATTTCGACCCCTCTCGACTATTTACACCTATAAGAAAACTCGGAATTAATACCGAGTTTTCTTATAGGTTTTAAAATACCACTGCCTGTATGTATTGTCAAACTTTTTCATAAAGGTAGAAAGTTTGAAATCTACCAATGAATTCTTGCGATAAACTATATTTATGCGGGGCGTAAAATAAAAAGACCACGAAAAAATGGCCTTGCAAAATGAGTTGAAAAACTAGCAGTCTACAGAAAATTTCTCTAAAATGGGATTAAATACAAGAAATATTTAGGAGGTTATCATGACATTTGATGAATTGAAAAAAAACAAACCAACAACCTCATGGGTTGAGTATGATGAAGATGGGGAGTTTTTCACTGAAGAAAAGATAAGTGCAACAAATAAAGTGCTTGATAGTTACATAAATCATTTAGAACAATTAGGGGAAAATCCAACCGAATCCGCAATAATGCAAGGCGTTAAAGAGGTAGTTATTAAAATAAATGAATTAAATATCGAACATGACCATTTTATCGAAACAATGGAAAGAGAAGATCTCTATGAATTTATCGATACAGCAGCACAAATAGCTGGCTTAGAATCCGAAGAAGACATAACAGAAGAATGGCGGGAGTGGTAAAATAGCTACACCTCTAATTGTTAGAGGTGCAGCTTTTTTCATACGCCAATTGAATTAATGATTTCATATCCGCACAGGATTCACATGTTCCAACATATCATTAACATCTTCTAAATCAAATCCCTCTGGATCAAGGACTAATTCTCTTATACATATTATAGTAAGAACTAATTCACACCTTTAAGCCAACATCGCTTCTATCCTCTCCAATAAAAATTCTCCTGTCCATCTGTAATAGATCTTCCGTCAATGTTAACTCTACGTTTTGATATTCACCTTTTTGCTTATATTTATCTACAAACGAGTCTCATTTTGCACTTGATCCCACCAGTAATATTTTAATTAATGGCTTTGAAAAATATTATTGAAAATATTCAGAATTTTCACTATAATACACTAGAATATATTAAAAAAGGGGGGATTCAATGTCTCAGATTGAAACTGAAATAAGTCAATTTGGATACAAACAAGAATTAAAGCGAAGCCTTGGTTTAAAAGAGCTGACCATTTATGGCATGGTCTTTATGGCTCCACTGGCACCAATGCAAGTGTATGGAATGGTAGCCCAGCAAAGTTTTGGCATGTCATGTTTGGTGTATATCGTAGGGGTAATTGCCATGTTGTTTACTGCCTATAGCTATAGCCATATGGCAAAGGAATTCCCTATATCTGGATCTGTATATTCGTACATCCAACGCGCAGTAAATCCGCATGTTGGATTCGTAGCAGGTTGGATTATCCTTGCTGACTATGTCCTACTGCCTGCATTATTGTATTCGATGACTGGAAACTGGATGACCGGAGTCTTTCCTAATGTCCCTTCTGCAATATGGGCGTTGCTGTTTATTGCTATTAATACGTATATTAATATCCGGGGAATCACAGTTACTTCTCGAATGAACATGATTATGTTTTATGTACAAGTCATCGTCATTGCAGCCGTATTAATTGTTGGTATTAACTATGTATTTGTAGGTGGTCACGGCACTGGTGGATTTACCTTTGATCCATTCTTCCAATCTAACCACTTCAATTTTGGACTGATTGCCACTTCAACTACAATCGCCGTCCTTGGTTTTTTAGGTTTTGATGGGATTAGTACGCTGTCGGAAGAGGCAAAAGAACCAAGAAAAACGGTTGGAAAGGCAACGGTTCTTTCCATTGTATTTATCGGATTTTTCTTTGTGGCTCAAGCATATATCGCACATTTAATCCATCCAAACTATGCCAACCTCGACCCAGATTTAGGTTATTTTCATATTTTGAAAGAAGCCGGTGGTACCGCCTTTTACGTAGTAATCATCCTTATCAACGTAGTTGCTATAGCCGGAGCAGTAAATTTAAACTGTATGGCAGCGACTTCTAGAATTCTCTATTCTATGAGCCGTGACAATCTTCTACCATTCTCGAATGTGTTTAAGAAGATTCACCCAAAATATCAATCACCAGTAAATTCAACTTATTTGTCTGCCATCATATGTGCCGTTACTGTTCTCACGTTACCAACAGAAACAATCTTAATGGTTGTTAACTTTGGAGCCGTTACTTCATTTATGATTTTAAATTTATGTGTTTGTTGGTACTTTTTCTTTAAAAAGAAAAATCGTGGTTTGAAATCTTTTATATATTATTTGATTATGCCTTTGGTTGGTTTTGGCATTGTTACTTTTGTTTGGTCAGGATTCGGCCTAAAGACCTTTATTTTTGGAGCTTGCTGGTTGATTCTCGGAATTACGGTAGGCGCAGTTAAATCAGGTGGATATAAAATAAAGCCACCGGCATTCCGAGAGTAATACAATTGAATGGAGGATTGGCGTATGAGATTGTTAGGAAAAGTTGCAATTGTAACAGGAGCTGGAAGAGGAATTGGCGCAGCTATTGCAAAACGATTCGCTGAAGAAGGGGCGAAAGTCGTGGTGAGTGATATCATCGATCAAGGAACCGAGGTGGCAAAGGAAATAAAAAATGCGGGTGGCGATGCTGAATTTTTCCGTATAGATGTTTCCGATTCCAATCAAGTTCAAAGTTTAATCAATTATACTGTGGAACATTTTGGCGCTTTACATATTATTTGTAATAATGCGGGGATAAATGTACCTGGAAAAATCGAGAATATCACGGAAGAGGTGTGGGACCGGACCATGGATGTAAATGTGAAATCCATGTACCTTACGACCAAGTTCGGTATCCCTGAGCTGAGAAAAAATGGTGGCGGATCTATCATTAATTTAGGTTCTGTAAACAGCTTGGTTGCCGAGCCTATGTTATCTGCATATGTGGCTTCCAAAGGAGCTATATTAATGCTTACCAAGGCGATAGCATTGGATTATGCCAAGGAAAATATTCGTGCCAATTGCATTTGTCCAGGCTGGGTGAATACTACCATTAACGATGCACACGCGAATCTAATGGGTGGTATCGAAAACGTACTAAATAATATCGATGACTTCCAACCAATTGGTCGTGTCATTCATACAGAAGAAATTGCGAATGTCGCTTTATTCCTTGCCTCAGATGAATCATCAGCAATGACTGGTAGCGCTGTAGTTGCAGACGGTGCTATGACAGCTAAATAGAAAAGGTACTCACATATTGGACATGACTAATATGTGAGTACCTTTTTATTTTTAAACCTACACTCAAAAACACATAGCTTCCCCCTATCAATAAAAAAAAGACCACCAAAAGGCAGTCCCTCAAAACTCAATCCTATTCCCAACCCCTCGCTCCACCGCTTTCTCATACAAATACTTCGCAACGATAATATCCACTACTGCCAAACCAACTGATTTGAAAATAGTAATCTCTTCATCATTTTCGCGGCCGGCTTTTTCTCCGCTTATAATTTGACCGAGTTCGGCGTGGAGGTTGCTAGCTTCGAATAGACCTTCTTTTATCGGAACTTGAAGATCACCTGTTTCTTCTAGTGCCGCTTCTTTTGATTCGACTACTACTTTGTTTGCGCTTGTGATAGCGTGAGATGGTAGTTCTTGCATGCTTGGCCTGAATGAGCCGACGGCGTTTATGTGGACGCCTTTTTGTAGTTTTTCTGAGAAGACTGGTGTGGATGCGTTCGTAGTTGTGACGATAATGTCTGCTTCGCTTATTGCTTCATTTGGATCTCTGTAAACGTATGCTGGTTTATTGAATTTCTCTTGTATATATTGCGCAAATGCATACGCTTTTTCTTCTGTTCGATTGTATAAAATGACTTTTTCAATATCTCTAACCGTAAATACAGCTTCCGCAATTCCCTTCGCCTGTTCTCCAGTCCCGATAATACATAAAGTTTTTGCATTATGACGAGCTAAATGTTTCGTCGCTACTCCTGATAAGGCGCCTGTTCGGATCATTGTTAAATACGAACCTTCTAAAAGTGCGAGTGGTTCTCCCGTTTGAAAGTCTGATAGCATTACGATCCCGTTTATCGTTTTCTTTCCTATCTTTTTATTATGCGGGACTACTGTTACTACTTTTAAACCGAGTGCTTCAAGTCCTTCCGCTACTGAAGGCATAATTAATGCCGTATTTTGTTCGCTTGCAAATGGTAGTGAGCCACGTATTGGTGTAATCGTTCTTTCTGCGGAAAATTCTTGTAAAGCAAGCGCCGCGTATTCAATAACTTCGTTCATATTTACTAAGTTTCTTTGTTCGTTCGCGCTTATGACTAGCATATCTTTCCACCTCCTCCTTCTATCCTAACAAAAACCCACGCTTCAAATCATCCCTCGGATCTACAACGAACTGATGAAATCCTGTAATAAATGCATTCCCGGTTACTTTCGGAACGACAGCTTCATATGTATCTACCGCTGTTACCGACAATACTTCTCCCTCAAATTTCCCGTCAGTAATGCATTCATGAATGAAGATTTCTCCTTTTTGCAGAGCGTCTTTTTCAAAAAGGGTTGCGATTCTTGCAGAAGTTCCTGTGCCACAAGGGGAACGGTCTACTTGCCCATCAGCGAAGATCGTTACGTTTCGTAAAGTAGCGTCTTTTTCTTTCGGTTCGTCTGAGAAAATGACGCCGTATATTCCTTTTAACCCTTCTTCAAGTGGATGTTTTACTTCCATTTGGCTTTCAATATAGTGCTTAATTTTACCGCCCCACGCTTGAATGGCAGGTAAGTCCTTGAAATCAACTTTCAAACCAAATTCTTTACTGTCTACTACCGCGTAAAATGCTCCGCCAAATGCGATATCTACTTGAAATTCGTAGTCATCTATTTTAATAGGAACGTCTTTTTTATATACGAACGAAGGAACGTTTTCGAATGATACGGACTCTACTTCGCTCCCGTTAAACTTCGCATACGCAATGACTTCCCCAGCCGGGCTATCAATAATGAACTTTTGTTTTTCACCTGTCACTTCAAACATACCTGTTTCAATTCCTACTGTAATAACAGCAATAATGCCGTGACCACACATCGTACTCCAGCCTTCATTGTGCATAAATAATACGCCAAAATCAGCGTGAGCACTTGCAGGCGGAGTAATGATACAACCGTACATGCCGTGATGTCCTCTCGGTTCATACATAAGAACTTCGCGAAGGTAATCCAAATGTTCCATGCAGTATGCACGTCTTTCTAGTTGCGTTTCTCCCTTAATTTCTGGCACGCCACCCGTAATAATTCGAAGCGGTTCCCCCGCTACGTGAGCATCAATTGTCGTGTATATTTTACTAACCTTCATTTCTATCTCTCCCCTATATGTTGATACTATTTTTATTGCAAGTATCATGCCAGCGTATAAGGGCGAGATTTGTATACTTTTTTCAAAAAAACATACACTACTGTCTATTTTTTTATACAGTAGATAGTCGGTGATTATTAATCTCCAATCAGCCCCACCCTCACTAAACCTCAAAACAAAAAATCCTCCGAAAACTCAGAGGATAATTTAAACTATAGCTTTTCCACTTTGACTAGGTTATAGTTCCTTTTAAAATAATTTGACGGGATTTAAATTAAAAACCAAATTTATTCTTCATCCTCCAAGCTTTCCCACTCACTTAAATACATGACATCTTGTTTTACGTTTTTCTTTTCAGGAAGTAAACATAAAAATTCTAAAGAATTGCCATCAGGATCATAAAAATAAAGATTTGCGGTAGGTGTCCAAGTTTGAACCATAGGCTCGGAAGGTTCAAGACCGAAAGCAGCCCTTGGGTTTATTCCTTTATTAAGAAGCCATTCTCTTGCATGAATGATTTCTTCATAGTTAACCTTGAATGCAAAGTGACTTGTATGGAATGCTTCTTCCGATACCTCCCAAACGCCCAGCATCTGTTCTTTCTTATTTTCTTTATCAAACCAAAAGAATGCTACACGGCGTTCTTCAATAGTGCGAGCATGAAATAATCCAAGTTTAGTATAAAACTCTTTTGCCACTTCTAAATTTTTTGTTTTAACATGTGTTTCATATAAAGTACCTGGAAACAAAGCATATCCCTCCTTTATATTCAAAAAAATTCTTACTATAAATCCTATTTTAAGAAGCTAAAAATAGAAGTGATATCTTATTTTTTTCAATTTTGTAGCCCTAATACTTAACAAAAAAGCTCTTCTTCATTTGTAGAGGCTCCATCAAACCCTAACCGCCACAACATCCGGCACTTGCCTTACAATCTCCTCCCCAATCTTTATACTAGCCGTTGCGGCCGGGGATGGTGCATTACAAATATGCAGAGAATTGATGCCAGGAATAATGCAGAAGTCATCAACCATATTTCCGTTTGACAGGATGGCTTGTGCCCTTACCCCGGCATGCGTTGGGACGATATCTTTTTCTGTTAGTTCTGGTATGAGGCGCTGTAAGCTTTTTAGAAATGATTGTTTACTGAATGAGCGCACCATTTCTTTTATGCCTTCTTTCATGTTTGGCATTGCCATTTTCCAGAAGCCTGTGTATGTCATTGTTTCCATGAAGTCTCTTATGTCGAAGTCTTTTTTCGTATAGCCTTCACGCTTGAAGCTTAATACTGCGTTCGGTCCTGCGTGTACGTCTCCGTTTATCATTCTTGTGAAATGAACACCTAGAAACGGGAATTCTGGGTTTGGAACTGGATAGATCAAATGTTTTACGAGATGGCGTTTTTCTGGGACGAGTTCATAATATTCACCGCGGAACGGAACGATTTTCATATCCGTTAATATGCCTGTTTTTTTCGCAATGCGATCGCTATGTAAGCCGGCGCAGTTAATGAGAAATTTCGTTTTAAATGTGCCTTTGTTTGTCTCAATTGTGACAAGATCTTTCTTTTCCGTAATACGCTCTGCGGCTGTTCCTAAGTGTACTTCACCGCCGCATTCTTGAATTAATCGAGCAAATGCATAACTGACTCCTTTATAATCAGCGATCCCGCACGAAGGAACACGGATTGCGCCTAGTCCTTTTACATGCGGTTCGACTTCTGCTAATTGTTCTTTATCTATTTTAGTAATATGTAAACCGTTTTGTAGTCCTCTTTCGTATAAGTTATGTAAAAGAGGAAGTTCTTCTTTTTCTGTCGCGACAATGACTTTGCCGCACATGTCATAAGCGATGTCATTTTCTTTACAAAATTGGACCATCGCTGCGTTTCCTTCTTTGGCGAATTTTGCTTTATAGCTTCCAGGTTTATAGTAAATGCCAGAGTGAATGACACCGCTATTATGTCCTGTTTGATGATGCGCTAGTTCCTTTTCTTTTTCAATGATTGCGATTTTTGCATGAGGGAATTTTTTCGTTAAAGCCATTCCCGTTGAAAGACCAACGATTCCTCCGCCAATAATTATAAAGTCATACATCCTACTTCCCCCTTAATAGTATAAAAGGCAGGCCTCTTTGAAAGACCCGCCGTACATATTATTTAGAAAAACAACCGCGTTGACGCATGAGTTCTCTATATAAATCTTTATTCTTTTCGAATGCGGCTCTGCCGTGCATCCAAAATAAATTATTTAAAAGAACTAAATCACCAACTGGTAGTTTTAATGCATGTGTTGCCGGTGAATTTTCAACTGAATACGATAAATCTTTTAGATAGTTTGCTTGTTCGATATTATCTGGATACGCGAACTGATCAATAAAGCAAATGCACGGTGCGTTATTTACATCAAAAAACGTTTCACGATAGACGATTTCTTGCGAGTTTTTACTTGGTGGTGCTTTATACGTAATTTTAACAGATGCAAGCGAATGATCTCTAAATTTTTGAAGATCTTCCCAATCGTCTAAATGTAGTAACCGTGATTCCCCGCCTACCGCATTTTGTTCTTCAATTTTCATCATAAGAAGCCAGTCAGTTGGCTCATCCACGAATGTTCCGTCTGTATGAAGTGTAAATAATCGGTACGCTTGGCGAAGGTATGAGTCACTACTATCCGTATCTTTCACATTAAATCTAGCATAATACGTTCCTGTCATCGCATCAAAGTTCGGCGTTCCGATTAAATGTGTTAACGCTGTCGCAAATTTCACGTAGTCTGCTGGATCTATCGTTTCACCTTGTACACCAATTGTAAATCCGCCCGTCTCTCTATCATGAATAATGCCGCGAATGTTATCCATGAACGATTGCCCAAAAATCTTTCTCATACTATCTGCAAGATTAAACCGAGAATACGGAATGTATTGGAGTGACTGCTCTGAATGCTCTTTTACCTCTTCAAAAAACTGCTTAAGCAATTGCTGATTTAATACGATATGATATAAACGTTTATGCTCCGGATGAGGAACAATTTCATATCCCTCATATTTCTTTGCAAACTTCCTCTTCGCACTTTGTTCTGTAATAATCGACATTTCAATTCCTCCCTAAATGAAATATGAAGAACGTATTGACACTTTTTACAGACAGTTATCCTTATCTTCTTATGCTGAGATTCGGTCTTACTGCCCTAACAACGAAAAAGCCAGTCATACATATCCACGACAAAACAATCGCAGATACATACAACTGGCTCATAATTACGAGTGTTCTTTAATCTCTTAAAGTACAATAATAATAGACAGTTCATATGAAAATATGTGTAAAACAGGAAAACAAGATCGAATTTAGAGAAGGCTAATTTCTCGAATGGATCTTATTGATTAATTAAATGATAATTCAAAATATTCTAACTGTCAATTCGTTTTTTCTTATTTTCTCTACAAACTTTACACATTGTACAAATCCCCTTACTTTCTGCGCATCCTCTTTTCTTCGTCTCTTGTTTTACAACTTGCACATCATTTAACTTTTTCATATTCCTTGCCTCCTCTAATATAAAGTGAAACTTTAATCAGTGGGGGTTTTATTCATCCCCCACTGATTATTAGTTGAACCAATCGGACTTTTACGGGCAGTTGATCCCCCACCTACCTCTTTGCTTTCGCTGATTTGAGGTGGGGGTCTTACTGCCAGTTAAAGCGGGATAAAAAGCCAGTCGTATCCCTTTAAAAGGAATACAACTGGCTCTCGTTTATAGCTATACAAACTAGACAGTTATTTTATAAATTTGTTTCCTCATACTCTTCCGCAGGCTTTTCATCGTTCAAATAACTTACATATTGGCGATGTAAATCTTTTACCGCACTGACGATAGCATTTTGTGCTTTTCCTTGATAATGATCCGTAATATCTTGCACGATTTCTTCAATACCATCCCGCAAACTATGTCCTCTCAAAATTTGAGCGACAAAGTCTCTGCCGTGCTCTGTTGCGAGCGTACATGACGCTTCAATAATGACATGATATTTATGATCTGCTTCAATCGTAATTGTTAATGTTTCATACATACTGCGAACAGCCATCCCTTTCGGAAGTCTCGAATGTCCTGCCATGAAAAAAGTTCCTTTGCGCATATTGCATCCTCCGTTACGATGTTTTTAGTGTTTATACTTGATCTACGTATACTGTCTTTATTCTCGTGTAAAATTCTTTCGCCGCTTTCCCTTGTTCACGCGGGCCAGCACTGGAGTTTTTCATTCCGCCAAACGGAACTTGTGGTTCTGCTCCTGCCGTTTCTGAATTTACATGAACCATTCCAACTTCCATATCATCAATAAACCGCTGAGATAAACTTAAATTATTCGTACAAATCGATGCACTTAGTCCGTATTCTGTATCGTTTGCTAAAGAAACTGCTTCTTCATAACTATTCACTTTAAACAAACAGATTACCGGGCCAAAAATTTCTTCTTTTGCAATGCGAGCATCCGCGTCTACATTTTCAAAAATAGTCGGTAACACGTAAAAGCCATTCTGCAATTCAGCATCTTTCGGCTCGCTACCACCATACAGTAAAGAAGCCTCTTTTTTTCCTACTTCAATCATCGATAAAACAGATTGTTGCTGCCCCTCAGAAACACATGGCCCCATAAATGTATCAGGCTCTAACGGGTTACCCACTGTAAGAGCTTCCGTACGCTGCAACAGTCGACCCTTGAATGCTTCATAAATTTCAGCTTCTACAATGACTCTACTCGTTGCCGTACATTTTTGCCCCGTTGACATAAACGCTCCTTTTATCGCAATTGTTACCGCCTTTTCAATATCGGCATCTTTTAATACAACTAACGGGTTTTTCCCGCCCATCTCTAATTGCACTTTTTTCCTCGTTTCAACGGCTGCTTTCTGAATGATATTGCCGACGTGATTAGAACCGGTAAAGGATACCGCTTTTATATCCGGATTTCCCGTTAACTCTGCTCCAACTTCAGATCCTTTGCCGAACACACAGTTTATAACACCTGCCGGAATACCCGCCTCATGAAACGCATTTACAAGATGGTACACCGATTTCGGCGTCACTTCTGCCGGCTTAATGACAATTGTATTTCCGTAAATAAGCGCTGGCGCCATTTTCCACGCCGGAATCGCAATTGGGAAGTTCCACGGCGTAATTAATCCGACCGGCCCTACTGCTACACGTTTACTGTAAAGCATCGTACTTTCATTCGCAGACGGAATAATCTCTCCAATCGGCTGATTCGCTTCCCCGGCATAATATTCAAGGATGCTAATTGCTCGCTTCGTCTCGCCTATTCCTTCTGCAAGCGTCTTTCCTTCTTCATTCGTTACATCTCGGCCAATTTCATTTACCTTTTCTTTTAAAATAGCTGCCGCTTTCCATAAATAGCTCGCTCTTTCTTGAAACGATAACTTTTGCCATTTATGAAACGCTTCTTTCGCTGATGCAATTGCTAGTAGCGTATCTTCTACTGAACTAAACGGGAATTCGCCTAGCACTTCCCCGTTATGCGGATTATAATTTTTCACATATGCATTCGTGGAAGGTTCTCTCCACTCACCGTTTATATAATTGAAAAACTTCATTCCCCTGCCCCCACCATTTTTATTTTGATAGTTTTGCAATTGCCGCTTCTAAAATAGTAAGCCCTTCTTCCAGCTGTTCATCTGTTATAACGAGAGGCGGTAAGAAACGAAGTACATTACTATAAATACCTGCACTTATCGTAATAACCCCTTTACTATGCGTTTCCTTCATAATCGCTTTCACTTCTTCCGTTGCTGGCTCTTTCGTTTCTCTATCTTTTACAAGCTCGATTGCAGTCATCGCGCCGATTCCTCTCACATCACCAATTAGTTCGTATTTCTCTTTCCAACTATTAAATACTGTCATCATACGTGCGCCAATTTCAGCAGCGCGATTTACTAAATTCTCTTCTTCTATTACATCTAAAACAGCTAACGCAGCTGCGCAAGCAACTGGACTTCCAGAGAATGTACCTCCAAGTTGACCAGGACCAGGTGCATCCATTAGTTCCGCTCTTCCTGTTATTGCGCTAAGCGGCATGCCAGCAGCAATTGATTTTGAAAATGTCATTAAATCAGGAGCTATCCCAAAATGATCCATTGCAAATAAACTACCTGTACGAGCAAAACCAGTTTGAATTTCATCCGCAATCATCAAAATTCCGTACTTATCACAAATATTTCGGACACCTTGCATAAATGTAGTCGTCGGAACGATAAATCCGCCTTCTCCTTGAAGCGGTTCCAAAATAATCGCAGCAATAGTATCACTTGCGACTTCTTCTAACATAAAACGCTCAAAATACGATAAAATTTGTTCGTCGACTTCTTCTTGCGTCAATCTTTCGTCAGCACGGTAATAATACGGATATGGTAGTTTATACACTTCGGATGCGAACGGCCCAAATCCATGCTTGTACGGTTTCACCTTACTTGTAAGTGACATCGTCATAAGTGTACGTCCGTGATAAGCTCGTTCAAACGAAACGATCGCGCTTCTTCCCGTTGCCTTTCTAGCTATCTTCACTGCATTTTCTACTGCTTCAGCTCCGCTATTGGCAAACATCGTTTTTTTCTTAAAATCACCTGGCGTTAATTCATTCAGCCTTTCAGCTAACGTAATATAACTTTCATATGGCGCTACGTGGAAACAACTATGAATAGAAGATTCCACTTGTTCTTGAATCGCCTTCACTACTTTCGGGTGACAATGCCCAACGTTTTGCATACCAATTCCGCCCGCAAAGTCGATCAGTTCATTCCCATCTATATCTGTAATAATTGCTCCCTTTGCTGATTGCACATACAACTCCGTAATATTGTATGGCCCTTCTGGCACCGCATTTTTTCTTCTTTCATGTAATATGCTAGATTTTGTAGTAACAATATCTTTCAACATGGAACATACCCCTTTTCTTATTCTTTTTCTATGCTAATTTCCGAATCTTTTATAATCGTAAAATCATTCAACTTTTGCCTATCTAACTTTCTAACTCTCAGAAAATAACTTATTATTACTAGGGTAGTAGCTAGTAACGTCATATAAAACTGCATGCGCATATCTGCGATGAACGCCTGCGAAACAAAGATCGTAATAATCATTAAAAGTGTTGCATATGTGAGATAAGGGAATAACCACATTTTCACTTTTAGCTTTCCAGCCCCTTCTCGTTCCCTTTCTCGTCTTAACTTCACATGCGAAACGGCAACGAACATATACATAAGCATCGTTACTCCGCCTGAACTATTCGCTAAAAACGCAAACAGTTTGTCAGGAGATATAAATTTCAACATCGCGCAAATAAAGGCAAATACGATACTCGCATAGATTGCGATAACCGGCGTTCCTCTACTATTTAACTTTGAAAAAGCGGACGGAGCGTCACCTTTTTTCGCAAGTGAAAATAACATACGCGAACTCGTATATATACCTGAATTCATAACGGAAAGTAGTGATAAAAATACGACACCATTCATAATTTCTGCGGCTGCAGGTACTCCTGCCATATTAAATAAACTCGCATACGGAAGCTTTAATAACTCCTTATCCGTCCACGGAATAAACATAACTAAAATCGTTACTGATCCGACGAAGAAAAGCATAAGGCGCCATACTACATTATTAATCGCCCGTATAACATTCTTCTCTGGATTTTCCGATTCTCCGGCTGCAATCGCAGCTACTTCGCTTCCCGATAACGAGAACGAAATAAACACAACGCTCAGTAAAACAGGGACAATACCGTTCGGGAAGAAACCACCGTGCTCTGTAATAATAGAAAGACTCGGTCTATCCACCCCCGGAACGAGACCAAAGAACATTGACACTCCTAAAATTAAAAACGCAACAATCGCCACGACCTTAATAAACGCTAACCAATATTCAAACTCACCGTACAATTTTACTGAATATACATTCGTCATCGTCATTAAAAGGACCATACATAAACTTGCGATCCAAGCTGGAACGGAAGGAAACCAATTGTTAATCATTACGCCTAAAAGCACCGCTTCGATTGCGATAATAATGACCCAGTTAAACCAATACAACCATCCGATCGTGTATCCTGCCCACGGACCAATTGCTTTATTCGCATACGTTGCGAAAGAACCGCTATCAGGATTTTCCGCCGCCATTTCTCCTAACATCCGCATCACGAGCACAACTATTAAAGCGCCGATAATATAGGACAAAATCGCCGCGGGTCCTGACGACTGAATAATCGTCCCGCTTCCTACAAACAAACCGCCCCCGATAACCCCGCCAATCGAAATCATTGTTATATGCCGCGTTTTTAAATCCTTTTGTAACTCCTTTTTCTCTTTAGCCAAACAGTTCACCAACCCCTCCATTAGCATGAACGTGCGCCACAACCCATTGATAACGCTTTCTCGAAATCGCCTCCTACGTTTTAAGAAAAAATAAAAAGAGCCAGAAAAACAACGCATACAACCGCATTGAATTTTACTGCCTCTATCCTTATGGCTCGTCCTCCTGCTAAGGAAGCTCAAGTGGAAAGAAGTTCCTCTATTCATTTCAAGCATACATCCGGGCTTACAGGGAGGCTAATCACTGTCATCCGATAATAAGTTAATCATAATATAAATAAACTGAATATTCAATATTAATTTGAAGTGAAATTTCCAAATCACCCCAACATATACTGTTCAAAAGAAAAAGGAAGTGATCTCATGTACTACGGAACAAAAGGCTGGTACGTAGCAGAACTAAAAAAATTAGGCGTTCGTTACTATGAAGGACGGAAGCTAGAAAGCTACCGCGGACACGTCTTGCGCAATTTATTAATTGCACAGCAAGAGAAATTAAAGGAACAGTAACATTCTAATGTAACGATATCGGCGATTCTCGGAATATATCAACGATGTTTCAAATATATCGTTCACAACTTATCATATATCGACGATTCGACATGGAATATCGACTTACCGACAAATTCCGCTAATTCATCCATCTAAACAACCAACCAATCACACATCAATACAAACAAAAAAGGTCACCCAAACGGGTGACCTTCCTTTCTTATTCACATACAAGAATTTGTCTAGAAAATGTTCCTTTTCTTGTAACACAACGATCTACAATTTCAAATCCTGCTTCATGAATCATATCGTCCATTGTTTCCATCGTAACAACGACTACTTTTTTCGCGATGCGACGTGCGCTTGAAAGAATAGAGAGCTGATCTTCTGGTGTTGCGTGCGTAAATAAGTCGTACGGCATATCGATAATTGCAACGTCATAGTTCTCAGTAATCTCCTCGATTGGACCTTTTGTTACCGTTCCTTCAAACCCGAAATGTGCGATGTTTTTTCGCGTTCCAAGAACTACAAGTGGATTAATATCTCTACCAACGATGTTAATTCCCATAGAAAGTGCTTCTACTACTACCGTTCCAATGCCGCAGCACGGGTCAATTGCTCGTACTCCCTCTGGATTTGGTACAGCAATATTTGCAACCGATCTCGCAACACGTGTGCTAAGAGAAGTCGAATAGCTATGCGGTTTTTTGATGTGATGATACCAAACCGGTTCACTTTCCACATAGTGTCCGAAATACCAACGTCCTCCAAGAGGAACAATCCCGAATACACGCTCCGGATTACGAACGTCTGCTTCTCCTTCAATATGCATGCCGAGGTCTCGTTCAATAAGACGTCTCTCTCCATATTCAATCTTATTTTCTTTCCCAAGGTCATTTATTTTAACGAAGATAACTTTGAATGTCGCTCCCGCTAAATCAATTTGTTCCACTTGTTTTAGGATGCTTTCTAAGTCGTCTCCTTCATACATAACTTCAACGCGCTCTTTAATAAACGCACTTCTACTCGGATCAATCTTAACGTCACTTTTCAAAATATTAACGTGAGACTCCATTCCAAAGAACGAGCGCATTTCCAAGTAACATAAAGCACGCTCCTCCTCACGAAATGCATACGTATATATACATGCAGGTGTTTTACTATGATTATTCAATCTATGATCATCCTTTATCATTTTAAATTATTATCACAACTACTCGAACATCTTTTTCATGTAAAATTAAATGATATCACATGCCCGAAATAAAGAGAAACCTTTATAATTTGTTTTACAAATAAAAGAGACTGCCTATTGGCAATCTCTTTTTAGTTATTAACGGAAAGAAGATACGTTATTACCCATTGCTTCGTAGTAATCTAAAATACCTTGATAAATGGCTTCCGCTGCACGTTGTCTCCATTGTTCTGAAGATAGCTTTTCACCTTCACCTTTTGCATCAATAAATCCTAGTTCAGTTAGAATAGCCGGCATTGTATTATATTTAATTACATAGAAGTTATCTGTTTTTACCCCTCTATTGTTTGTCTCAAGGGCATTAACTAAACGTTTTTGTACTTTTTCTGCCAGTATACGGCTTTCTTCTTTGTTTGGATTTGGTGTTGCTGATCTATAATAATATGTTTCGGTACCTTCTACTGAGTTGTTATATCCATTAGCATGAATACTTACGAAAATGTCACCGTTATTTTTATTAGCAAATTCTACACGTTTTCTTAAAGAATCGCCAGAATCAACTCCCGGACGTGTATCATCTGTACGTGTTAATAACACAGTAAATGGTGTTTTCTTTTCAAATAATTTTTGTACTCGTAATGATGTATCTAATACAATAGCACTTTCATCCATATTTACACCAAGATGTCCTGGATCTTCTCCACCATGACCTGGATCAATAATAATCGCTTTACCTTCTAAGAAGTTACCTTGTTTCACTGGGTTTAATTGGTTTTTATCCACCCATTGGAAGCCGCTATTTGTACGAATACGAATCCAGCTATCTTTTTCTTCAATAACCGTTACTTTTTGCGCTTCACGTTTCCCTAACACTTTAGAAGAATGTGACGCTTCTGCATACGTTGTAAATCCTTCATTAATCACTTCTGTTTTCTCTGTTAAAGGTGTCCATTTATCACCTTTACTCGTTACAATTTTAATCCATCCATCTCGCTCTTCTTTTACTACCACTTTTTGTGGTTCATGTTGCACGTCAGTGATTCCTGATGATAAAGATGGTTGGTGATATGTAATGAACTTACGATCAATATACATTTCCTTTGTTGTATCTTCTGGTTTACTAATGTCATTACCATTTTTCTTTAGCTTGTCCGCTTTATACGTCATTTGTGCTGCTTGTTCACGTGGTATAGAAAGATCCGGACTCCAAGTTTTCGTTCCTGTACCAGCAGAAATCTCTAACGCTACTAAAATATTTGCCGCTTCTTTACCGAAGTGATTTTCTAAATCATTAAATTTATTCGTTATTGGAGCTTTTACTAAATCTTTTAATTTATAAGCTTTCACAAGCATAGATGCCATCTCAGCACGCGTTACTTTTCCCTCAGGATCAAATACGCCTGCTCCTCGTCCTGCAATAATATTTTCTTTTTCAATTGCTGCAATATACTGAGCTGCCCAATGATTTTTTGAATCATTAAAAGATGGCTTCGCCGCTGGATTAACGTTTAATCCAATTGCTTTCGCTACAATTGTCGCTGCTTCAGCACGTGTTAAAAGACCTTGTGGTACAAACGTACTGTCCGTCATACCGCTAATTACATTTCTCTCTACTAAATAGTAAATTGCGTCTTTTGACCATGCGTTATCCGGAACATCTGAAAACTTCTTCGTTTCTGCTAAACTACTAACTGGATAAGCTAGTAAACTTGCCGCTAACATACCAGCAGCTATTGCTTTGTACTTCATAAAAAATAAATCCCCTCTCGAAATCTAGCATTATACAATTCTCTTAATCAAACTAATATTAAAAATATTAATTGGTAAATAACTCCTATAATAGTTTATAACATTCTATCACTGTAGTAAATACGTTTCCCACCCATATTATCAAATGTGAGTATATAAGGAATAATAAATATAAATAAAATTCAAAAAAGCGATTAGTTATTCATTAAACGAATCGCTTTTTCTATACTACTTAAAGTTTTCTTCGACATATGTCTTGCCTTCTTCTAAAGGAAGTTTTTTCTCATCTATTTGTTTCGCTTCCCCCGTATCTAAATTTGTTTGGAACGTTGAAAAGTACCACATTCCTTCCCCATTATCATAATTCCCAATAAGAAATTTCCCCTTATCTAACGTTTTAAAACAAGTTCCTGCAATCCCTAAGTCACCTTCACCAAATTTCACTTTCATTACTTTCCCTTTATGAATGTAAAAAACTTTCGCTGTTGAAAGATTAGAAGATTCGCGCTGTAGTGCGATAAAGAAATCCGGTGTACCTTTACTAACAAATCCATTTTTTCTAGAAGTATTGAATACAAACTCTCCAATTTGTGCCTCTTGTAAATATAACGTCGCACTTGTAGATTGTAAGGCAAGTTGATATTCACCTTTATATATTTGATCCCCTTCTTGTGCACCAACCCAAGCTTCTTTTTGTGTTTCATGTTCTTCGTTATTTGCAAATACATGCAAAGTATACGTTTCTCCTTCTACAGAGTTCATCGCAACGGTGTAACGACTTTGCACTTGTGGATTCATTTGTGATCCTTGTATTTGTCTATCCTCTTTTTTATTCTCCTTGATATCCTCTACCTTATTTACTTCCTTTTCCCCTGAACTTTCTTTAGCACTTTCTGTAGAACATCCACTTAACGCTAAACTTACTACGATACCACCCATCAATAGTTTCTTCATATTTATCCCCCAGATAAAAAGCTGACTAAAAATACTATTTTCAATCAGCTTTCTCTATTCTCTATGAAATTAGCCTTCAATTAAATTAGACATCACATACGCATATATAAGTGCTTCTGTATGCGCAATCGAGCTTTCATGCGTACGCTCAAATGCATGAGAAGAATCAATACCCGCTCCAATTAATGCATGTTTCACATCAAATCCAGCACGAATCGCAGCTGATGCATCAGAGCCGTAGAATGGATAAATATCTACTTTATATTCAATATTGTTCTTTTTCGCAAGCTCTACTAAATGTTTACGTAGTGCATAATGATACGGGCCACTAGAGTCTTTCGCACAAATCGATACTGTATATTCGTCAGATGTTTGTCCATCACCTAACGCTCCCATATCAACAGCTAAATATTCAACCGTTTCTTCTGGAATGTTAGAATTACCACCGTATCCGATTTCTTCATTATTAGAAATTAAGAAATGCGTTGTATATGGTAATGTTACGTTTTCATCCTGTAATCTCTTAATTAATTTTAATAGAATCGCAACACTTACTTTATCATCTAAATGACGAGATTTTATGTATCCACTCTCTGTAATTTGAACGCGTGGATCAAATGAAACGAAGTCTCCTACTTCAATCCCTAATTCACGTACTTCATTGACCGAAGAAACACGCTCATCAATACGAACTTCAATATTTTGCTCATCACGTTTCGCTTCACCTGCATTTTTGTATACGTGTACAGATGTTTGATGCATTAAAATCGTTCCTGTATACGTCTTGCCACTTGATGTTTCAATTTCGCAATATTCCCCTTCTACAGAGTTCCAGCGAAATCCACCAATCATAGAAAGGCGAAGACGACCGTCAGGCTTAATTTCTTTCACCATCGCACCTAACGTATCAACGTGCGCTGTTAATAAACGGTGCTGTGCATCATTTTTTCCTTTTACCGTAATAATAAGAGCCCCTTTATTGTTACGCTTCGTTTCCACATTCCAATCACTTACATAGTTTTCAATAAAACGAATAATTTTCTCTGTATTTCCAGATGGACTCGGAATAGAGACAAGCTCCTTAATAAGTTCCATCGTTTCTTTCGTATGATGTGCCATCGTCGTTTCCTCCTCATTTTCTCTACTATTCAGTATACAAAATTTGCTAGAAAACCTCTACTCATATAGCTTAATTTTCTAAATTATAGTAAAATTCACTTTAGTATACAAAAGGAGTTATGAAATATGAATATATCAAAAAAACATGTACACATTGCACTCATTTGGTTTTTAGCATCATTATTTTGCTTACAAGTTTCTTACGCAGTTCATACTACTACTTCTATTACAATCGGCTGGATAGTAACAGCTATCTTCTTCATCATTAGTTTAATCGCAACAAAAAAGCATAGCATTACTCACTAACGCTATGCTTTTCCTATAAAACTATTCTTCTGAAACGTCTAATAAATAAATGCCTCTTTCAAATCCACCGCGCTCTATTTCCTTTTGCTTACGAAGACGTTCTACATCTTCAATCGATGCACCTTCTGCACGCGCCAATGAAATAATAACTTCCAGTGCATCTGCAAGAGAATCTAGCGCATGTTCACGCTCTTTCATAGAAGCAAATTCACGAATTTCTTCCGTTCCAATTTTCGCTAACGCTTGTATGTATGCTTGCCCTGTTAACTTTTGTGCTGTATACGTTTTTCCAGACATTAAAATCTTCTCTGGAACACGATCTCTTACTAACTTGTTATACGCTGACATCATTCAACCTCCTATACTTAGAAACACCCAAGCTCTGCTTTATAAAATAACCACTCTTTTTTCACACAAGCACTTAACATATCAATTCCTGATCCGTGCGCCCTTACTACCGGAAAGAAATAATGCTCTAATTCTTCTTTCTTATCGCCGTATAAAGTCTGGTACGCATCAGGAATCGCCTCTTTTTTCGCATCCCGTTCTTTCGTCACTTCACCTGAGAAAGCAACACTTGGATGACCTTCAAAAAACAACGCAGTTCGCACTGCCATAGATGGTGTACTATGCAGAGCATAATATCCAATTACAATCATGCCGATCACACTGATAATTTTCTTCATATATTACCCCTTAAAAAAAGTGCTAACACAATTATACTAAAATGTGTTAGCACTTTCTCCACTTTATTCACCTTTAAATGTAGGTAAACGCTTTTCTAAAAACGCAGCAATTCCTTCTTTATGATCCGCTGTTTGTCTCATCGCATATTGGCCACGTTTTTCAAGCTGCAATGTTTGTTCTAAATTAGAGCGATTTACTTCACACAAAATCTGCTTCGTCTGAATCATCGCTTTAATCGGTTTTTGTGACCATTCACTAATTTTTTGCTTCACAGCAGTTTGGAAATCCTCGCCGATTACTTCATCAATTAAGCCGATATCAAGCGCTTCGCTCGCCGATAATTTCTTTCCTTCCCAAATAATTTGCTTCGTCATATTTTCCCCTACGCGCTTTTGCAAGAAGAAATGACCGCCACCATCTGGAATTAAAGCGATTCCAATAAAGTTCATCGCAATAATGGATGATATATCTGCCATCACATAATCAGCTGTTAACGCAATACTTAATCCAAGACCTGCAGTTGGTCCATGAATGGCACTAATAACAAGCTTCGGCATCGTATATAACGTAACAACGACTTCAGAAATAGTATTCATAATACCATCAAACTTACTTTCATCATTACTCGAAAGCATCGATTTAATATCCCCACCCGCAGAAAAACCACGGCCATTCCCGCATAGCACAACGATATGCGCAGAACTCTCCGCTACTTCTTTCAACTTTTGTAATAGCTCTTTTAATGTTGGCTCATCTAATGCATTTAGCACCTCTGGGCGATTGACCATAACCGTTGCAACGCGCCCTTCATACTTCACAACAACAGATTCTGTTTTACTTGTTACTTCCATTATATATACCCCTCTTTTCCACATAAAGATTATACTTATATAATTATAGAAAGGGAATGAAAAACCCTTCTTTTTTCTCAATTTTCTGTCTAATAATCTCAGAATTTGTATATACCCTCGTATAAAACATACAATTCCGTTGAAAAATATAGCAATTAAAGTCGGTTTATCCATACTTTTCATCTATTTACCATTACAATGAAATGGTGTATTCTTAAGTTTGATATAAAAAATCAAATATAGAAATTCATTTTCCTTCCTATTATATAGAAGTGCTGAAATAAAGGAATGAAGAAATGGAGGCACATATGGTTACTAAGTTAAAACAGATGGATAACTACTTCCCGCATTTCCTACTGCTATTCATTGTGTTTCAACCAATTTTAGATTTATTAACATCTTTTTCAATTTATGTATTACACATGAGCGCAACAGTCGGAATTGTAGTCCGTTTCGCCTTTATGCTTCTTGCATTAGGTTATCTACTTCTTCATCATAAACAACACGGTGCAAAAAAGTATATTCTCTACTTATGTCTCTTTGGCATCGTACTCGCAATCGGCCTTGTGAATAATTTAATGGTCAAATCTCCAGTTTCATTCGGAGAAGAAGTGAAATTTATTTTAAAGAGTGTATATCCAATTGTACTACTGTTTGGATATATTATCGCACTTAAAGAACTAAAAAATAACGACTATGCGTTTCATAAAATCATTACCTATTTCTTATATGCAACATTAATTTTGAGTATCTCACTCATTGCGGCGATGGTAACGGGTACAGATTTCCAAAGCTACCCTCACTCAAAGATCGGTTCAAGAGGTTGGTTCTTTGCTGGAAATGATTTAAGTTCTATTTTTGCAATTATGTTCCCAATCGTTGTCTTATACTCAGTTCATAAAACAACATCTTTCTCGAAATTCTATTACTGGATTCCAACTATACTCGCGATGTATGCAAGCATTATGGTTGGAACGAAAGTAGGATATGGTGCAATTCTTGTTACGCTTGGCGTGGCACTGTTATTCTCATTCATTCAATACATGATTCATCGCAAACAAGAAGGAAAAGGATTCACACATCTTGTAAACACAGTTATTGCTGCTGTCGTATTAGGAGGTTTACTTGCACTTACACCACAAACTCCTATCGCAAAAAATATGAGCATTCATTTACAAATGTATGAATATAAAAAATCAGTACAAGAAGAAAAAGAACGAAAAGAAGGAAAAGTAATTAAAGAAGAAGAACATAAGCAGGGTGAACTAACAGATTCTGAAGTAAAAAGTTTAATTTACAGTGATCGTGACAAGTATTTAAAAGTATACAAACAATATTATAAAGACGCACCACTATCTCAAAAACTATTTGGAATGGGATACGCTGGTAACTATACAACGAAGATAAAGTTAATCGAAATGGATTTCTACGACCTATTCTTCGCATTCGGAATTGTCGGGTTCCTTATGTACTTACTACCGATTCTTTATTTCGGTATAAAAATATTCATTCGTATAATCACAAACTTCAAGAAACTATTTAGCACGAAACACATGCTACTAGCTAGCACACTCGTCCTATCACTCGGCATCGCCTTTATGTCCGGACACGTATTAACAGCACCAGCCGTTAGCATTTTCTTTGCTGTTATACTTGCTTATATGATCTTCGATTTGGAAATTGAATAACAGTTGAAATACCATGCACTCATTTTGAGGGCATGGTATTTTTTATAACTTCTATATTTAATTCTGATTTCCCATCGCATTGCAGCAATCAAACATCATAAGTCTCCTGCTTGCAAACAACTGAATAATATAAAAAATCCCTTGCAGGAAATTTCCTACAAGGGATTTTCATCAATAATAGATATACTATCTATTATTATTTTTCAACTACAGCAGTTGATGCAGTTACTTCACCAAGTGCTAACTTGTTACCAGCAGCATCTGTAATGTTGATTTCTGCATTATTTGCACCTTTTGGTACTACACTAATTGTTGCAGCTTGAGCAACGTTTAATGCTTTTTCAGTTGTTAAGTAAACAACTTTTGCATTGTCAGCAGATTTTTTAATGTTAGTAACTTTTGCGTCGTTACCATTTACAACAACTTTTAAGTCATCGATAAATTTAGCTTCGTCTGCAATCGCTCCAAGGTTTTCATCAAATGTAACTTTGATTGTGTTTGAAACTTCAGCTTCGTTATTAGCTTTCACATAAACAGCGCTTGCTAATTTTGGAGCAGTGTTATCAGCGAAGTTGATTAACTTTTCAACTGGAGCTTTTGTTTGAGCGTTAGCTACTACTTTGCTTCCAGAAGAAGTTAATACGTTTGTGCTAATTGTAAATTTAGCATCTTGAGCTTTTGCGAAATAGTTTTTCGGTAAAGAAATCTTAACGATTTGTTTGCTACCAACGAATTCTACTGTTGTACCTGTTGGTAATGCTTTACCATCGATTTTGTAGTTTTCTACATCTTTCGCGTTACCGCTCATGTCTTGACCGTAATTTACAGTGATTACATCACCTGCGATTGAAATAATTTCAGCAGATTTTTCTACAACAGGTGTTACGATACCTGTTGAAGAAACAGTTGTATTGAATGCAACGTTGCTATTTGTGTTTACAGAGTAAGAAGCTAAGTTCTCATCTTTTGCAAACTTAACAGCACCAGCTTTTACTTCTACTGTGTAAGGCTCGTCTTTTGCTTCTGAAGCAAGTTTAATGTTTAACACATCGCCAACAGCTGTGATATCAGATGTTACAACTACGCCATCTTTGTCACGTACTACGATTTGGTCTTTATTATTCACAGCAATTTTACCATTAAATTTAACTAGTAAGTTATTGCCTTCAATTTTGTTTAAGCTATCAGTAGATACTTTTGGTGCAGCAGTATCAGCAGCTAAAGAAACGCTCATATCAACTGGTTTACCAAGTAAGTTTACTGTATCTTTGTAGTTTTTAATGTTAACACTTAAGTCAACGTTCTTTTCGCTACCTGCATATAATGGGTTAAGAGCACCCTTTGCATCTTCTTTAACAGAAACGATGTATGAAGTTGCATCTTGTGGATCAATTGTAAATTGTACTGCACCATTACCACCTTGAGTATTGTATGCTGCTGTTGGGAACGTGTAGTTACCTTTTTTCACAGTTAATTCAGGTTGTTGGCTTAATGGCTCAGAGAATGTAACTTTGAAAGTACGGCTGTTAAGAGCTTTAACTTCTTTCACTTCTGGTGCTGTTGTATCAGAAGCTACAGTGTATTTTGTTGTTAAGATTGAAGATTTATTAGGATTTACGCGTAACGTATCTTCAGCATCGTATACAACTACTTCATGATCGCCTTTTGCGAAGATTCCATTATTAGCAATTGCAGAAGTTGTTAAAGTGTATACACCTGGTGTTTTACTTGCAACTTTTGCACCTTCGATTTTAACGCCGTCAATTTTAATGTCAGCATTTTCTTTTACTGGTTTGTTGAATGTTAATTCAACTGATTTACCAACAACGCGTGCACCTAATAATTCTGGAGCTGTTGAGTCAGAGAATGTTTTTTCTGAATCAAGATATTTTTCTACAGGTTTTAAGTCAGCACCTAATACGCCTGTAGTTGAGTGTACTGCATATTTGTCAGAGTTAGCAAATGCTTTCTCAGCTTTTAATTTGAAAGTTACGCTCTTACCGTCTTCTGAAAGAACACCTTTCTCATTAGCTTCACCTTCAAAATCAGCAGATGTTAAATCAGCACCATTTTGTTTGAAAATGTAGTTAGATTCTTTAATCGCAGATTTTTCATTTACTGGGCTTGTGAATGTAACTTTAATTTCTTGAGCGTTAATCGCACTTACAGATTCAACTTTAGCATCAGTTTTTACTTCTGGATGATAGTTCATCGCATTGTAGATGAATTGAGCAGCTTGCTCACGAGTTACAACGCCGTTTGGATTGAATTTACCTTCACCTTCACCAGATACGATACCTAGGCTTGCAAGAGTTTCAATTGAAGATTTTGCAGTTGCCCAAGATAAACCTTCGATGTCATTGAAAGATTTTTTATTGTTTTCATCAGCTTTGAAGCCGTATGCGTTAACAAGAAGTTGTGCCATTTGTGCACGAGTTAACTTCTCGTCTGGACCGAATTTATTGTCGCCTAAACCAGCCATGATTTTGTTAGCTTCAGCAGCTGCGATGTATTTAGCATACATGTTGCTTTCTGGTACATCTGTGAATGGAGTTTTTGTTGAACCAGCTTCAATGCCTTTCGCTTTTACCATGAAAGTAGCTACTTGAGCACGAGTTACATCGTCACCAAATCCGAATAGGCCATTACCAGTACCTACGATAATACCTTTTGCAGCCATAGAATTGATCGCATCTGCAGACCAATGTCCTTTAGGAACATCTTTAAATGCGCCCTCTTCTGCTGCTGTAGCAACTGGTGCTACTACTCCTGCTACCATTGCAGCTGTCATTGTACCAGCCATTAATTTGTTAAAAGACTTATTTTTTGCCATTGATTTATTTCCTCCTTGAGAAATATAATACTAGCTTTAGAAATATGTATTTGAAAAACTAGTGATTTACCTGATTCATATATTAAAATTACAAACTCTTTTTAAGAAAAGCAGAATTTATCAGCCATAATAAATTCTATCTTTTACCAAAAAGTTAAACCATGTATATAATACGTCATAATTCTTTTTTTTAAAAGATTTTATTATCGCATAATTCGACAATTTCTTAACATTTGTCGAATTATATCTTTATCAAATTTTCTAATATGTAAACGTATATACATCGTTTGTATTTAATATACAGATAGTATTATAGCATAAATCCTGAATGGATTGACAATTTATATTCTTTAAAATTATCGACACTCTTCGACATGTATGCGTTTTATTTCTGTTATTTTGTCGAATTATTTGTTATTATTTTGAATAAAATGGGATTGTTTTCATTTTAATGTAACTAAATACCATTATGTGCCGTCGTTTGTTTTTTTCGGCAAACAAAAAACTGATCACCTTTTTCATTTTTCGCAAAATGCATCTAGGTGATCAGTCTTTGTTTACTTTATTAGTGTTTTACGTACTCTACATTTTCTTTTGCAATATACGCTTCATTCACAGCAGGATCGTCGGAAATAACTTTAACCCATGCTTGTCCATTTATCGTTTCTTCGCCTGTTATCGTAACAACTTTATTTGGCGATAAGCTATACAGTTTAGCGCCTGACGTACGAGGATCTTTTTTCACTTCTACCTTGTTTGTTACACGTGCAAGTTTATATTTGTTGTACTCTTTCTTACCTAAGTACGAATCAAAACGGAACATATGCCCTGCTACTTTTTTACCCCAGTTTGCATCAGATGCATAGTTCATATTTATACCACCAGATTTATCACCTGTATACGCTGCTGTATAACGCCAATGTCCTGGATTTAAATACCATTCATTCATATATACTTTTGCAGCATCTTCAATACAATCCTCTTTGGAATTGAATGTTTTACCGTTACCAAATGGATTATTATCCGTTGCATTTAAACCAAATAAGTTATTTTTATCTCGTGCAAGATCGCTTGTTCCATATAAACTCTCATGAACTGCTAATGAATATAGGAATAATGCATTTACATTATACTTGCTTTCTACTTCTTTAAACTTCTTTCCTAAACCGATTAATGGAGAATCTGCTCTAACTGATTTTACATAACTGTCTAATTGTTCTGCCGTGTACTCTGTTTTAGAGCGTAATGATAAGTAATTAAAATATTGATAGAACGTTTCATTTCCAAATGTCTTTCCATCGATACTCTCCATTTGTTGCCCCGGCTTCATAAAAGCAGGTGCCGCGCCGTATCTATATCCTGTATAGCTCGGCTTCTTTTCAAACTCATAATACCTATGATATAAATATCCATCATTGGCAACATAATAAGATGATTTTTGCATTTCTTTTTCAGGAACTAAAGTGACTTCGTTTTTCTTTACATAACCTGTTAAATCAGAGAGTTGCACTTTCACGCGATCTTCTCCAACTTCTAACACTTTAAATTCTGTTCCATACTCAAGGTATGTATATACTGTTTTTAAATTTTCACCGTAAATATTAATTGTATTTCCATTAACTCTCTTCGCAGTTGCAAAGCCATCTTTAATCCATACATACTCATTTTCATATTTCACTGCATTGATGCCTTTATTTTGCGCAGCTGTAACAGCTTCTTTATATGTAGTGTAACGCTCTACTACTTTCCCTGCATCATTTAACAACACATAATTCTTTGTTTCTACAGGCGTTTCTCCACCACCAATTTTATCAAGCATTAAATTTAGCATCGCCGAAGCCATACCTCTTGTCGCTGATAAATGCGGTCTAAACGTATTATCTTCTGGATAACCTTTAATAATCCCGGTAGCTACCATAACTTGTACATGTTCTTTATAGTTAATACGATTCGTATCAGCAAATGTAAGCGGACTTACAGTTACTTTAACATTTTTATAGTCTAGCGCCTGTTTTACCATTACGGCCATTTCTTCACGTGTAATAACATCACCAGGTGCAAAGGTCTCAGGACTACGCCCCTTAATAATTCCCGCTCCGAATGCTCTACTTACACCGTCATATAAGCCGTAAGATTTTGGCACATCACCAAAATTCGAATCTGCTTGTGGAAGTTGCAGCGCTTTCGCTATTAATGTAGCAAACTCCGCTCTCGTTATCGCTTTATCCGGTAAATATACATTATCTCCATATCCAGACATAATCCCTTTATTAATAAGAGTACGCATATGCTGTTCAAATAGATGCCCTGTAATATCATCGCTCGCGGCATAACTTGAAATAGGGGTTAAAAGTAATGAGCCCGTTAATGCAACTGCCGTAATACCTTTTGAAAATTTCTTCACGGTTATCCTCCTCGTAATCTACGAATTTATTATTCCAACACCGATTATATACTAATTATATAAACATGATAAATAAAAATTAATATAAAGCCTTTTGAAAATACATATTTTTATTATATAAGAATAATATATAATTCTAATATTTCTCTTTCCTACCTCATTCCTTTCCAACCGTGAAATCCTTTATGATATAATGGCGTAGTTATTTCTGTTTATATAGAAATAACTACAAAGATATTACATACTACGGAGGATAACTATGCCTAGACTATATACATTTGCATTTAAATCACTGCAAATATTAACGGTATTATTTTTTGCAATGACTCTTATTTTCTCATTGCAATATTTAATAACTGAACCGAAGTACAACACCTTTTTACTTATAGTTGCACTCATGATTGTTCTAATCGGTATTGTATTCATTTCTATCATCGTGAACCGATTCTTTACTCAAACACAATTTATCATATTTCTTTGTTTACTAGCATTCGTACTGCGCCTTGCATGGGTATTAACAATCCATACAAATATCGTACAGGATTTCGCACAAATGTATAACGGAGCAGTTGATGCGGCAAATAACAATTTCTCATTCGCAAACGAAACATACTTTACTACTTGGGTATATCAGCTAGGCTTTACGATGTATCAAGCTGGTGTTTTGAAATTATTTGGAGAAAGTGTATTGGCGATTAAATTACTAAACGTACTGTACTGTACTGGCATTACGTACTTTATATATCGCATAGCTTCGCATTTATTTAACGAATTTAGCGGTAGAGTTGCAGCACTTATTTTCGCAACATACATCCCTAACATTATGATGACTTCTGTTTTAACAAATCAGCACCTCGCAACATTTTTATTCTACGCTGGTTTTTATCTTCTCGTAAAAAAAGGAATCTCGCATTCGTATGCATGGATATTTGTTAGTATTCTTATTGCATTTGGCGATATTATGAGACCAATTGGTATTGTTATTTTACTAGCGCTCATTCTTTTCTTACTGATCACTCACGTAATAGGTGATCAAAAAATTAATAAAAAAATGGTCGTTTCAAAGTTAATTGGTATGCTTGGCGTGTATTATATCGTGCACTTTATCTTTAGCTATACATTAATTACCACAGGGGTTACACAATATCCATTATCTAGCCGAGACCCTTACTGGAAATTTGTAGTCGGATTAAATCCTGAGACAACAGGTGGATTTTCTTTCCCTGACCATAAACTTGTTTTTCAATATCCGATTGGCGAGGAACGTTTTGAAATTGAAAAACAACTCATTACAGAAAGAATTGCCGATAAAGGACAGCTATTATTGTTATTCAAGAATAAATTTAAAGTTATGTGGGGAGATTATGACGCATCCATTTATTGGGGGCTAGAAGGGTATATAAAACCTGAATTATCACGATTACTATGGACGTTAGAAAAATTATGTTACGTAAGCATCTGCCTATTCGCTTGCATCGCTTCCATCAAAACGATAAAAGAACAAAAAAATAAAACGTTACTATTCTTCTCTCTATTAATTTTAGGTTACGCAGGAGTCCATATATTCATTGAGGTACAATCGCGTTATCGCTACTTTATAATACCGACGTTTATGATTATGCAAGGTTACGGCGTCTATCTCATTACGCAATATATGAAAAAAAGATTCCGAGCGTAAAGAGGTACATTAAAAAAACACTCTACTTTTTCTGTAGAGTGTTTTTTTCTATATGATAAATAATTTTCTTGGCTGCTTGTTCACCTTGCAGTTGAAGCTCATCTACTCTTCTTTGCAGGGATTGCTGTATATCTTCATGCTGCATCACTTGCTTTTTCGCAATTTTATATAAATCTTCAGCACTCCAGTCTCCATCCACACTTCCTATAACAGGTTGATTCACTTGTCTTAAAAATGAATCAATTTTTGGATCGTATGAAATTCCGACCATTGGTGTTTTCGCGACAGCCGAAAAAATAAGAGCGTGAAGACGCATACCAATTAAAAGTGAACACTCTGATAAAATAGATATTTTCTCATCAATATCCATTTTATATGGAAGCATATACGTTTCCTCTCCCATTAAGTCCACTACATCACGCGAAGCATTTTGATCAAATGGCCCATGCATCGGGACGAATAAAATTTGGTATCCTTCTTGCTTCAATTTTTTTAAAGCGATCGCTAACTTTTTTATGTAATCTTCTTTTGCATTCCAGTGACGCACACTAACTGCAATAATTTTCCCGTGCAAATCATGTTTTTGTAGCCAATCCGATTGTTTTTTTCGTTTCCATGTTAAAACCGGATCTGGAACAAGCTCAATATCACTTTTCATTCCAAGTTCTTTTAAATATAAAAATGAATCCTCATCTCGAACTGATATATATGCAGCTTTTGACAAATGCCATTTTACTAATAGTCGATTATGTCTTTTTGTAATCGGTCCTATTCCTTGCGAATAAATGTAATACGGTTTTTTTAGCATACGGGCAAACCCCATTATACCCGTATAGTATAAAATGCTTTTCACACTTGTTTTATCTTGGAGGAGACTCCCTCCACCACTAATAAGCCCGTCACTATTTTTTATTGCTTTATAAACCGATTTTATACTCCAACGATTTACCGCTTCTACTCCGTACATTTTCCTTGTATAGTCAGGGTCATTTGACAGCACAACGAGTTCAATATTCGGATTCTCTTTATGTAACGATTCAATAATCGATTGTAGAATAGCTTCGTCTCCAACGTTATAAAAACCATAATATCCTGATAAAACTAACCGCACTCTTAATCTCCTCCAACATTTGGTAACCAATTGTTTCATCTATCCTAACTGGTACCAACTCCTTACCTAAAAAACACGATACGTTAAAAAGTATCATCACAATAAGCCCGTCCGAATTCCAATTCTCAAATTCCGTAACTTTCTTTATCTATTTTTTCAAAAATGGTATTTGTTTTGTTGATATCCAGTTTAACTTCAAAGCACATACCCCGTACAAAATTGTTGCAATAACAAATGCTACACCACTATATACTAGCGCAATCATTCTTGAAGATGTAACGTCTATCACTGTAGTTAATTCATATAGTCCTAATCCTAAAATACAAGATACTCCTATTACAGTAAAAAATCTTCCTATGCGAATGGAATAGGAAAGATATTTTCGAATGTATAGATGATTTACGATGCAGATTAACACATAAATAATCAGTGTACTATACGCAGCTCCATCTATACCGAACTTTCTCGTTAATACTATGTTTAATAAACCTTTCACAAAACTTGCGCCGATAACAATCCACGCCGCTTGTACAGAGCGGTTAATCCCTTGCAAAACTCCTATTGATAATACCATAACTGATGTGAAATACGAACTACCAATCATAACAGCTAACATACTACTTCCTTTCGCATCTGTAAACAATCCCACATTTAATGGAACTGTTAATGCCATTAGCCATATCGTTAACGGGGCTGTTAGCACATGCATAAGTGAGTTCGTATTTTGAACTGTCGTTTTGGCTAAATTCATATCTCTTTTCGTTAGCGCAGATGTTAATAATGGTATTAACGGAAATACAATTGCACTTGCGAAAACAACGATTAATTGTGTAAATGCAGAACCTCGGCTATATATACCAAATTGCGCTTGAATTTCTGCAGATGACCCTTGCAGTACATGTGGCACTGTAAGCGAATCTACTAAATTTAAAAGCGGCATGGATAAAGCTCCAATAGCAATTGGAATAGATACTTGCAATATTTTCTTTCCGTCTTCTTTCAAATTTCGCAGTGCATATAAGCTTTCCTTATATCGGTACGAACTTTTATTGTACGTCATACGTAAGTATATAAGGGAACTTATTACCCCGAGAAAAGATCCAACCATTGCCCCACTAGTAATGACAGCACTACTTTTATTCCAATATACTAATATATAAGCGATGATTAACATAAAGAATACTCGTACAAATTGCTCAATGACTTGTGATATCCCCGTCGGTTTCATATCACCAAACCCTTGGAAATAACCACGATAAACTGCCATATATGGTGCAACGAGTAACGCCGATGACGTAACGAGTAATGGCACCCTCGTTTCTTGTCCACCAAGCATACTTGCAATTTCAGTAGAAAATAATACAATCACCAAACATCCAAATGCACCGAAAGCCATTCCTATAATCGATGCAGATTTAAATAATTTCGCAATTTCTTTTTTCTTATTTTTCCCGTTTAACTCTGCAATCAATTTTGAAATTGCTAGCGGAACACCCGCTACTGACAATGTAAGAGCAATCATATATACAGGAAACACGAGACGGAATATGCCAAGTACTTCATCTCCTGCAATATTTTGTAACGGAATTTGAAAAAAACTACCAAGCAATTTCGACAGAAAAGTTGTGATTGTTAAAATTGCCGCACCTTTTACAAACTTCTTATTCATGTTCCTTCTCTTTTCTTTTTTACATATATTCTCAAGCATATTATTACAAATTATAGAGACCGTATTTTATCTCATTAAATTATCATACCAAATTTCTTATATATTGAATACTTTCTTTTTTACAACAAAACGAAAGTATTCTTACTCAAAAAAACGATTTCACTCAATCCCCTACCACTTTCCATTTCTACTTTTTTCTAGTATAACTATGCTATAATGTATCTATTGTCAGTCAGAGGAGTGTTACAAGAATGCTGAATTCGGTCAAGAAATTATTGGGAGATTCACAAAAAAGAAAGATTAAAAATTATGAACAAATTGTGAATGACATTAATCAATTAGAATCTGTGATGGAAACATTATCAGATGATGAATTACGCCAAAAAACAATTGTTTTTCAAAACATGTTACAAAACGGAAAAACAGTTGATGATATAAAAGTAGAAGCATTTGCTGTCGTTCGAGAAGCTGCAAAACGAGTGCTTGGTCTTCGTCACTACGATGTACAGTTAATCGGTGGCCTTGTATTACTAGAAGGAAACATCGCTGAAATGCCTACAGGAGAAGGAAAAACACTTGTTTCTTCTTTACCTACATACGTACGTGCTCTTGAGAAAAAAGGAGTTCACGTTATTACAGTAAATGATTACTTAGCAAAGCGTGATAAAGAATTAATTGGACAAGTTCATGAATTCCTTGGATTAACAGTTGGATTAAATATGGCGCAAATGGAATCTATCGATAAAAAACGCGCTTATGAAGCTGATATTACATACGGAATTGGTACTGAGTTTGGTTTCGATTATCTTCGCGATAATATGGCAGCGTCTAAATCACACCAAGTGCAGCGCCCATATCACTTTGCAATTATTGATGAGATTGACAGCGTTTTAATTGATGAGGCTAAAACCCCACTTATCATCGCGGGGAAAAAAGCGAGCAGTTCCGATTTTCATCATTTATGCGCGAAGGTAATGAACACATTCCAAGACACTTTGCATTACACTTACGATGCGGAAACAAAAGCATGTAATTTTACAGAAGATGGCATTACAAAAATTGAAGATTTATTTGATATTGATAACTTATATGATTTAGAGCATCAAACTTTATATCATTATATGATTCAAGCATTACGTGCAAATGTCGCTTTCCAACGTGATGTAGACTATATTGTCGAGGATGAAAAAATCATGCTCGTTGATATTTTTACAGGACGTATTATGGATGGCCGCTCGTTAAGCGATGGATTACATCAGGCGCTTGAAGCGAAAGAAGGCTTACCGGTTACAGATGAGAATCAGACGCAAGCATCTATTACAATTCAAAACTTCTTCCGCATGTATCCGTCATTATCTGGTATGACTGGTACAGCAAAAACAGAAGAGAAAGAATTTAACCGTGTATATAATATGGAAGTTATTTCAATTCCAACAAATCGCCCTATCATTCGTGAAGATAAACAAGACGTCGTATATGTAACAGCTGATGCTAAATATAACGCTGTCTGTGCAGAAGTACTAAACATACATAAGAAAAAACGCCCTATTTTAATTGGTACGATGTCCATCCTTCAATCTGAAACAGTTGCACGTTATTTAGATGAAGCGAAACTACCTTATCAACTATTAAATGCAAAAAGCGCTGAGCAAGAAGCTGATTTAATTGCTTTAGCAGGGAAAAAAGGGCAAATCACAATTGCAACAAATATGGCAGGACGAGGAACGGATATTTTATTAGAAAAAGGTGTCCACGAACTTGGTGGCTTACATGTAATCGGAACAGAAAGACATGAATCTCGCCGCGTTGATAATCAGTTAAAAGGACGAGCTGGCCGACAAGGTGACCCTGGAAGTTCTCAATTCTTCCTTTCATTAGAAGATGAAATGATGCAACGCTACGCAGGTGAAGAAGTAGAAAAGTATACAAAATCACTTAAAGTTGATGAGAACGGTTTAATTCAAAACACTAAAATTTATGATTTAGTCAACCGTACACAATTAATTTGTGAGGGTAGTCATTTTTCAATGCGTGAATATAACTTGAAGTTAGATGATGTCATTAACGATCAACGAAATGTAGTCTACAAACTTCGTAATAACCTTTTAAATGAAGAAGTAGATATGATAGAGATTGTCATTCCAATGATTAAAAATACAATATCTACTATTGCTAAAGAACATTTATTAGAAGGTATGCTTCCTGAAGAATGGGATTTCACTAGACTAGTAGAAGCTTTAAAAGAAGTTTTATCTACCGAAGAAATTCCAGCATTATCTGCTAATAACGTCCATTCCGATGAGGACTTACAAGAGCTACTAAAAGATACTCTTACAAGTTATATAGAGCGTGTGCAAGATTTAGAAAAAAATACAGATGCACAACAAGTATTACGTCAAGTTAGCTTGCACTTCCTTGATTCTGGTTGGACAAACCATTTAAGTGCAATGCAGCATTTAAAAGAAGGTATTGGCTTAAGACAATACCAACAAGAGGATCCAGCGCGTCTTTATCAAAAAGAAGGTTTTGAAATCTTTTTACAAACATTCAGCCATTTTGAAAAAGAGGTTGCTTTATATTTAGCACGATATATAAACGTTCCACAAAACATATAACGAGGTGAATTACATGCTATCATTTTTAAAGAAGGCAAGAAAAAAAGGTAAAGACTCTGTAATTTCGAGTTCCCAATTATTAGGAGTCGAAAGCGACATCAACAATACAAAAAACGTGAAACCGAACTTATACTTTCATCCTTCTTGGAATGAGGTTTCACAAGAGCAAAAATACATTTATCAATTTTTACATAAATCTTTACCTACCTTACAGGAAAATCAAATTTCGCTAGCTGGAATTGAAAGTAAAAAGCATGAAAATGCGTATTACATTACTACATTTATTCGTAGCAGCGTAAAACATCCAATTCAATTTGAAACTTTTACTCTATCTTTATTAAATAACGATGGCGAAACATGTGCACGTCAAGCATTTGATTTGTCACTCTTAGAAGAGATTCCATCAAATGTAAATATGCCTTGGACTTTCGTCTTTGAAGAAAATTCAATAACCGAAGCAACACTCTCTACAGAAAACTGGCAACTCGTATTTGAATTAAAAGGCGAACATTCATTAGATTTAGATCCTATATGGCAAGAAAGACTATCTGAAAGTGCAATCATGAAATTGCAAGAAATTGTCGCTAACCTTACCCCACCTGCAGAAGGTGAGATTAACTTGCTAGGGCTAAACGCAGCTGTAGAAGAAAATGGAGATTTAAATGCAACTATTTTAATTCGTAATGGCTATAATCAAAATATAACACTTGAACAACTTCCATTGCATATCGCAGATTGTTCTGGCGCCGTCGTTGCTGAAGAAACATTTACATTAAAAGATTTTCGAATCAAGGCCAATTCAACTAAACCTTGGACCTTTACATTCCCTGCTGCTTCAGTTTCAAAGGAAACTATTGATTTATCTAAATGGAAAGCGTTTATCCCGCAACAATCGTAATGATGCGCTAACGAATGAATCAAAAACACGTCGTACTCTTTTATGAATACGACGTGTTTTTCTATGTAAATCCATTTATGTAATTCTACTACAAACACTCAATATGATACGCTGCTTCTAACTTACAAAAATCATCTATATTGTTTATTTTGTTATCTTTTAATATTTTTAATTGCTCTTCAGTCGGCTCTTCATTAATAAGCTCGTTAATTTTTTCATTCACTTTCACTGCTAACGCTTGATGGAAATCTGGATGTCCTTTCAACTCATCGTCTACTTTATTAATCCAAGTTGATTTTGTGTATAAATACTGTTTCCACTGTTCAACAAATTGTTGCATATCAAACTTTTCTTCATTCCATTCAATTTCCTTCATATACTGCTCAAAAGAAGCAACAATTGAACGTGTAATTCCGACTTTTACTCCGTGTGGTAACTGTTTGTACATCAAATATTCCCTCCAGCTTAAAGCGATTTCTTTTCAGTGAAAAGAAATCTTAAAATTCTTACACTTATTATAATACTATACTGCCAATCTAAAGTGTTACTATACTGCTAAGTTTAATAATTGTCAACAGACGTGTAACATCTAGATATTCGAATTCAATACATACATATACGAATAATCAGAAACCCTCACACTCTATCATGTGAGGGTCCTTCTCTCTATATTGTTTCAGCTTTCAAAAATTGCAATTGTTCCTTTTGCTCATCATTCGCCATCGCCACAATTGTTTTTTCAACATGTGGATGCACCTGTTCAAGTGTCACACTCATCCCCACTTTACGAGATTGCTCAATGAAATTTAATAATGCCATAACTCCTGATACATCTATATAATGTACACCTTTCATACGTAAAATAACTGGAGATTTCACATCTTGTAAAGTATAAAAAACTCGATCCACCGATAAGAAAGAAAGCGGTCCTTTAATTTTATACGTCACGTCCCCCTCATTTACAATAGAAGTTTTACGTTCTTTACATTTCACCATATATATAATGAAAGAAAGAATAATACCAAATGCAACAGCGATCATTAAATCAAACTTCACTGTAACGATCATCGTTACGAGCATAACAATAACATCACCTTTTGGCGCTACATGCATCTTTTTCATACTTTCCCAATCGAACATTCCAATACCAGTTAAAATTAAAATACCTGATAATACAGCAAGCGGAATGTATTGTACGACCGAACCAAGTCCCATAATGAAAATAAATAATATAACGCTATGCATACATGCTGAAAGCGCCGTTTTACCGCCACTTCTTATATTAACGATCGACCGAACCGTCGCACCTGCACCCGCTAATCCACCAAACAATCCACTCATCATATTACCGATACCTTGTCCAACGAGCTCTTTATTACTTTTATGACGTGTACCTGTCACATTATCCATTACGACCGATGTTAACAACGAGTCAATCGATCCTAATAAAGCAATACTAAGCGCTGGTAAAATAAGTGTTGCTATTCCTGTTCCGCTTAAAGATGGAATATGAAGCGTAGGCATCGCTTCTGGAATGGTTCCAATCTTTTCAATTACTTTATTTAATGAAAGATTTCCGATAATCGGTAACTTTATTGTAAGTCCTTCGAGTAGAGAAGAAAATAAAGGAAGCAAAGCTGTCACACCGACTAGTGCTACTAAACTAGACGGAATCGCCTTAATCCATTTGCCAGAAACAATCATTACAATAATCGTTAACACAACAAGTAGAAAACTATTTTGCACATGCTTCATTTCACCTAAAATAATAATTAATGCGATTCCGTTCATAAATCCTGAAACGACAGGATACGGAATGTACCGCACGTAAGATCCAAGCTTACATACACCGAATAAAATTTGAAACAGTCCCGCCATCATAAATGCTATAAAACTCGCCTCTAACCCGTGCGTCGCAATAACTCCTGTCGCAATAACCGTAATCGGTCCAGTTGGCCCCGTTACTTGTCCAGGTGTCCCGCCAAATAACGCTGCGAATAAACCTGCAAAAATCGCACCATACAATCCAACAAGCGCTCCCTCAGACGTTCCTGTCGCAGCAATACCAAATGCAATAGCAAGTGGCAACGCAACGATCGCAACAGTAAATCCTGCTAAACATTCCTTTGCTATTTTTTGAAACATATAATAACCACCTTCATATAAAGTCCATTTTCCATTGTACACCTAAAAAGATACATTCGTTAGTCCACTTTTTACAGTATCGTGACGTAAACGTATTCAATGAAAAGTTCCCCCCTTACCTTTGGAAACAATTGCAACTATGCTATAATGAACGAATTAAATCTTTTACTATATACTTGGAGGCACTATGCTAACTTTTGAAGAAAAATTATCAATTATTGAATCTTTCCCAGAACTAGAAAGAAAGAACGTATCATTAAAACGTGTAAACTTTCACTTTGAAGAAAGTCGTTTAGATAAAAAGAACGTTGTATATCACTTACACCCCAATGGAAACGGATTTGTATATGCAAGTGGCATTAAAGGTTACAAAACGGACGATAAAGGCATGGTTAACATCCGCGAGTTCTCAGCAGATGAATTACGCTCAGTAATCGAACAATCAATTGAATTACTTTCACAAGAAGAAGTAGTAGTACCTGCAGAACCTGCGAAAGAAGAAGAATGGCATAACGAAGATGGTCATATCCTGACTCTTATATCAGAAGATGACATGTGGAACGTGTACGCTGGCGTAAACTTAGACGGTACATTCAACTCTTATCCAGAAGCTGCGGAATACCTTGATGAAGAAGGATTTTCACGTAAATAATACGTTCCTTGCTACTAATGAGGTCGTCCCATTTTTTTGGGGACGGCCCTTTCTTATTAATAGACAGGCTATTAGTGTCGCATTTTATAGTTAATTCGATATAATTTCATGCAATATTGCTATTTCACCCAAAAGAACATAGCTCCATTTCAAATTTAGACTTTTGGAACAGTCCCACCCCTAAATTTATAACATCAATATTTCTTCTTCTCACAATCCCCTATAAAAATTTGAATTTGGCAACTATATGACTCCGTATTAAAAAAATCATTCACTAACTCCACTTCAATAAAACTCTCCACTTCTATATTGTTTTCTTTTACATATTTAATCATAGTATCTCTACGTTCCTCTTCATTCTCTTTACTATACGCTAACGTTACATATTGTCCGCCCGGCAATATTTTTATATTTTGCATCTCTTCCATATGTACATGATCTTTCACCTTATTAAAAACATACTTCGGTTCTACATCCCACTTTTCATTTACATTGTAGAGAATCCCCATCTCCATTGACATTTTCTCTTCATAATCTTGAACGATTTTCTCTAGATTTGAATAATACAGTAACTCCTGTAAACTCCCGACTTCTTTACAAGGCGCTACAATGACATAACGTTGTTCAAAAAACTCGACAGATACTTCATCATGCTTTAACATTTCCTGCGAACTCCCTACTTTCGCATGTAACCCATCAATCGTGTCCATTACCTCTTTCATTTTCTTTATATGCTCTTCTGCTTCTGCTCTCTTCACTTGTAAAAATCGCAACAATTTATCCGTATTACTTTCTTTAAAAATCTCTTGCAACTCTACTATGCTCGTGTTCAACTCTCTACAGCTTTTTATAATATCAATGTGAATAAATTGATCTATAGAATAATATCTATACCCCGTTGATTCATCAACATGCTTTGGAATAAGAATCCCCATCTTATGATAATATCTTAAAGCTTTTATCGTTATATCTTTTATTTTTGCAACTTCTCCAATAGAAAATAACTTTTTCATTTGCATCTCTTCCCTTATATTTTTTCGCATACAACCATTGACTCTCCCCTTAGAGGAGACCTTACTATTTATAATAAGTCATTTACATTAATAAAGGGAGTATACAATTATGAACACAGTAAAATATAGAAGTCTTGTTAAGGAAGACTATGAGCATATAAAACATTTAATTGGTGAAGCATTTGGATTTAATGAATTCATTACCGATAAAAATTTTTTAAATTCAATATTAAATTTCTACCTTCACAGTTGCATTTTAGGAAGTTCCTTTAGCAAAGTAGCTGAAAAAGAGAATAAAGTTATCGGTGTCATTTTAGGCGATTCCGAAAAAGACAAAAAACGTTTAAAAAGATTTCATAATAGTTTTAGCTTTGTCTTTAACACGCTAAAACTATTCATGACGAATAAAGAAAATAGAGAGCTTTTAAAAGCATTTATAAAAGTTCAAAAAACATATAAAGAACTCATTCAAGGAAAAGAAGATCAATTCCAAGGCTGTATACAATTATTCATCGTATCTGAGGAATGTAGAGGACTTGGAGTTGGGAAATCTTTACTCAATCAACTATTCCAATACATGAAAAAAGAAGACGTAACAGCTTTATATTTATATACAGATAATAAATGTAACTATCAATTTTACGACAAACAACACTTCCAACGTGTACAAGAAAAAGCAATTCATTTTGGACCAAAGGAAGATGATTTCAACATATTTTTATACCGCTATGATTTTAACTAATCATAACCTTCACACTTCATATAGCTCTTTACTAATTAGTAAAGAGCTATATGAAGTATAGTTATTCACACAATTACGATTGGATTGAGCTATTCAACATGAAAAGAAAGGAGCGTACAATATGGAATGGATTCAAGAATTATTTCAGCAATATGGGTATTATGTCGTACTCGTCGGATTGCTTTTAGAATATATCGCCCTTCCATTTCCGGGGGAGCCAACATTAGCCTATGCGGGATTTTTATCGAATCAAGGTGATTTAAGTTTACCCATTTTAATTATTTTATCTTTTATTGGGACTAGCGTAGGTATGACATTCCAATACTTTTTAGGAAATAAACTAGGCATGCCTTTCATTCAAAAATACGGAAAATATGTATTCTTAACACAACGTAAAATTGATGTAACGAAAATGTGGTTCGATAAATACGGATATTTTCTAATCTTTATCGCCTTTTTCATTCCAGGCGTACGCCACTTTACAGGTTACTTTGCAGGAATTATCAACCTACCATTTCGCCGCTTTGCGATGACAATTTATTCAGGCGCCCTATTTTGGGTATCATTCTTCTTAATTGGCGGTTACTGGTTAGGGGAAAACTTAGATTTTATATTCACAGTACTTAGCCAAAACCTTTGGAAAATCATCTTCGGTATTATTATCATTACGTTAATCACCCGATTTCGCAAAAAAATAAAGCATGTGTTTATCAAAAATTTAAATTAAAACAAAAAGTATGCCCCAGCTTAGTTGCATACACAAATAAAAAAGGTGGAGACTAATCGTCTCCACCTTTTTCTATATATCTTATTCTCTAACTAAAAAACACAACAACTTAACACTCTCAAACTCATTATTTTTTGGGGCGTCTAAATAACATCGCTCCCATAATCAGTGCAAACATACCTGCAAGAGTAGAAGCAGATTCAGTTGATGCTCCTCCTGTTTGAGGAAGTGATTTTGATTGCTTATTATTTTCCTTACTAGATGGTACCTCAGATTTATTTTGTGCGTCTTCTTTACCTTGCACATCTTGTTTGCTTTGTACTTCTACTTTACCTTGAGCCTCTGGTTTGTTTGAAACTTCCGGTTGCTCTTTTACTTCTAGTTTTTCAAGTACGTTCAGCTCTTCTGTTACCTTTGGCTCTTCTAGTCGTTCTCCTTGTAACTCTTCTGGCTTCTCTAGCTC
>NZ_QOSD01000012.1:0-158614 GCF_008368905.1 Bacillus sp. SH5-2 | reverse complement strand
AAGCAAGACAAACAGGACAAACACGATAAACAGGACAAGCAAGATAAGCAAACACCATTTGAGCCTACAATAGAAACAAATTCACATAACTTAGATATATGGGATGAAATTTCCCTAAAAGAAATACAAGCTGGCGAGCATACAAGTTTATTTGAAGAAAAAAGCAATTACCAAAATATTAATTTGCTACAAGTAAGCGATGTTCGTTTATATTTGGACAACCAACTACAATTTAGTTCCGTTGATGAGCAAATTTATCATGAAGCGCTTGTACATCCAATCATGTCTAAAGTCATTGATCCAAAACGTGTCCTCATATTAGGTGGCGGCGATGGTCTTGCCTTACGAGAAGTTTTGAAATATGAAACTGTGCTACATGTAGACCTTGTTGATTTAGATGAGGCGATGATTAATATGGCACGTAATGTTCCAGAAATAGTATCTTTAAACAACAATGCATTTTTTGATAATCGCGTGAATGTGCACGTATGCGATGCGAAAGAGTTTCTAAATTCTCCTTCATCCTTATATGATGTAATTATTATTGATTTTCCTGATCCATCAACAGAGTTGTTAAGTACTTTATATACAAGCGAACTTTTTGCTCGTATAGCTACATTCTTAACAGAAGATGGTGCATTCGTCTGCCAATCTAATTCACCTGCTGATGCACCTCTTGTATATTGGAGTATCGGTAATACAATTGAAAACGCCGGATTAACTGTAAAAAGCTATCATATCATTGTTCCTTCTTTCGGAACTGACTGGGGATTTCATATTGCTGCTAACTCCTCACATGTACTCAATCAAATTGAACAATTATACGTAGTACCAACTCCTCGAACATTACCTTCCCTTCTTGCTCCTTTATTTCAATTTAAAGAAGAGCATTTAGAGCACCATAACAACTCCCTTTTAAATTCAGATTCGAACCTTATCCTGCATCAATGTTACAAAAAAGAAATGGAATTTTGATCATTTTATAATAAGGAGTGCTACCCTATGGAATATTCTACTTTCGGTAAGCATATAATAGTAGATTTATGGGGAGTAGATTTTTCCCTATTAAATGATATTCAATTTTTAGAGCATCATTTAGTTTCTGCTGCTGATTACTCTGGTGCACATGTTTTAAACGTAAGCACAAAAAAATTCCAGCCATATGGCGTTACAGTATTAGTATTACTATCAGAAAGTCACCTTTCCATTCACACTTATCCCGAAAAAAACTTTGCAGCGATTGATTGTTATACGTGCGGTACAACCGTTGAACCGCAAATAGCAATTGATTATATCGTAAATATATTAAAACCAGAGCGGATGCATATAAAAAGATTAATTCGTGGTGTAGGAGAAATTGTTACTGTCGATTAATTATCACTCTTACTCATCCGTAAAAAGGAGGATTGCAAATACCATCAGTGGAACGAAAGCTCCACTGATGGTACGCACACATACATACATAATTCTTTCATTTTAATTGATGATTTAATGTTTCTATTTTTCGTTTCCAATATAGTGTCATCACAAACCATATAATGAAGTAAATAATAATAAAGCCTACTATACAAACAAGAATCGGACCAAGACGATTCGGAATCCACCCGATCCAAATTGCTGTAGGCAAAAATGTCCCTAGTAAAATGATAAAGTGAATACTTGTCTGTTTTAATATACTCCATTCTTCTTTTTCAAAAATAAATGAAGCGAAAGAAAAGATCAGTCCTACTATACTAGCTGTAACTAAATACATAATTAACGTTTTCATTTCTACTGTTTCTATCCCTTTTATATAACCGATCCATAAAAACAATAGACTATATATCATCGCCATCCCTAATCCAAAAGCGACTTTGTTTATAACTCTATCAATCATCTTTTAGCCTCCTCCTATATTTAAAGCCTCTTTAATAAGCGGTACATATTTCCTCGAAACATATTCTTTCATTCCATTAGAAAAGTGAGCACACATACTACCACTAAAAGACATTTCAAAACTTTTTACATGCTCTAAATTCGCAAGTATTGACTTAGAAAATCTGGCAAAACGCTTTCTAGCTAACTGTTCCTCTAATTCATATAAACGAGCCTTCACCTCAAGATTCCCTTTTTTCGTTTTTGCCATAACTTTTCTTTCCTCTGTATAAAACCAATAAATATCATGTAAATGCAACAAATAATATTGCTGATCTAACACACCAACGATTTGACTCGTATTTCCACCTTCTATTATTTTTAAAAGTTGCTGAATTTCGTCCGTTACTTCTTTTGTTTTTATAATTATTTCTACATCTACTTGTGATGGGTCTAACTCGATGCGAACTTTCATCTATTTCCCACCCCCTTTATACTTTTATTTTTACATAAAATTGAAAATAATAAATATAACCTTGCGTAAATGGTCTTCATTTCGTCATAACAGAATCTTTTCAAAACATAAAAAAACCTTGCATACGCAAGGTTCATTCAGCTGCTGACATCTTCCTATATAATTCTACAAACTCACTCGCTAATTCCTTTACCGTAATTGCATTCATTAAATGATCTTGCGCGTGCACCATCAGAAGAGTAACTTCTGTCTTTTCACCACCAGCTTCCTTCTGTATGAGCTCCGTTTGTACACGGTGCGCCTCTTGCAATTCATGTAAAGCTTCCTGCAACTTCGCCTTAGCTCCCTCGAAGTTTCCACGCTTTGCGCAATCAATTGCTTCCATTGAACAACTTCTTGCATTTCCCCCATGCAAAATTAAATGAAAAACTTTCGTCTCTATGATATCCATTTTAGTTCTTTACTCCCCCTTTTCTTCCGCCACTTTTTGTTTATCCCATATTTTTAAGAATGGTAAATAAATGAAAAATGCTAGTGCAAAGTTAATAAGCTGCAAAATAACACCAGAAATTTTCCCGCCCGATCCTAAATATCCACTAAAAAAAATCGGTGTAGTCCAAGGAACAGCAGCTCCGCTCGGACGGGCAACTAATCCCCATTCCATCGCAAAGTAAGAAACAATTGTTAACACAACCGGAACTAATATAAATGGGATAAGTAAAAGTGGATTCATAACAATCGGCATACCGAAAGTCACCATTTCATTAATATTAAAAATACCAGGTGCAATCGACAATCGACCGATACTTTTTAACTGCTGACTTCGCGCAAACAATAGCATTCCTACAACTAAAGCTAATGTTGCACCAGAACCGCCCATATAAATCCATAAATCAAAGAACTGTGCGGTAATCGTATTCGGTACGTCTTGACCAGCCTGAAAAGCAATTCGGTTTTGATCCATTAACGACAACCAAACCGGGCTCATTACACCACCAACAATTGCAGCACCATGAATTCCGCACGCCCAAAGTACATGGACAATAATAACTGCGATTACTGCCCCCCCAAGGCTAGCCCCTAGTACACTAAGTGGTTCTTGCAAAAGCTTTCCTACAACATTATGAATACTACCGAAAGTCGTTTGTTCAAAAATCAATCTAATGATCCAAACAACCGTCACAACAATAAAACCTGGAATAAGCGCAGCGAATGAACGCGTTACTGCTGGTGGAACTGTCTCTGGCATTTTTATAATTATCTTTTTTTGTACAATAAATCGATAAATTTCAGTAGATATAATTGCAATAATCATCGCCACAAACAGTCCTTGGCTCCCCATTAACGCCGCTGGAATTGCCCCATCTACAATCACACTTTCCTTCGTGCTTGGTATGATATATGCAACTTGAAATGGAGTTGCAAGCAAAAATGTCACAAGCGACAATGCCCCAGATGCTAAAGCATCCACTTTATAATACTCACCAAGCCTGTAAGCGATTCCAAAAACAGCTATTAAAGACATTATATTAAAAGTAGCACTTACTGGGTACCCTAAAGCTTTCTGCCAGTTCTCCCCAAACAAACCTGCCATAAAATCATTATACCCCGGTATTGGTAAAGCGCTAATAATAAGAAAAAAAGAGCCTATAATTAAGAATGGCATCGTTAAAATAATTCCATCACGAATCGCTTGTAAATGCCTCTGCTCTGCAACCCTGCCTGCTACTGGCATTACATATTTCTCTAAAAACCGTATCATCTATCCCACTCTCCTCATGGTTTCATCGACAAAGCTGCTTGTAAGATAGCTTCTCCATTACAAAGCCCGTAATGGACAGATTGAATAACATCGACAGGTATTCCTTTTTCCTTACATAATTCTTTCATTTTCGGTAATAAATAACGTACTTGCGGTCCAAGTAAAAGTACATCTGCTTGGTCGATGTGGCTATTCACTTCTGAACCCGATACAGCCCAAATCTTTACCTCTATCTCCCTCGCCTCTGCCGCTTTCTCCATTTTTGTAACAATCAAACTGGAAGACATTCCCGCCGCACAGCAAAGTAAAATATTCATCCCGCTTCCCTCCCTCTTTTTCTACACCTAAGTTATGGTGCAACCCTTGCCACCACTTAGGTTACAAATATATATGTCTAGATTTCTAACTGTATGCCGAGCTTAAAAACAAAAATTTCTCGGTTTTCACGCTATTCCATCTATCGGTATTTTCCTAGTAAAGAGGACTCTAACTCGCTATAATAATTCAGTATGATTTTTTTTATAATTGATAGGAGGGTATATTTATGAAGGCATATCGCTTTCCACTTATTTTATTATCTTCTATCCTAATTGGTGGTTTCATTGGTTATTTCATGGGTGCCGATGCCGTTGCTTTAAAGCCGCTTGGTGACATTTTCTTAAACTTAATGTTTACGATTGTTGTACCGTTAGTGTTCTTTAGCATCGCGTCATCTATTGCTAATATGGATGGATTAAAACGTTTCGGTAAAATTATGTCTAGTATGGCTGGGACTTTCTTATTTACAAGTATTTTAGCTGCTATTTTTATGATTATTATCGTGAAAGTATTCCCGCCAGCACAAGGTGTTGTATTAGAATTAACACAACCTGATAAAGCTGAAAAAGCTGTTAGCGTTGCTGATCAAATCGTTGGTATTCTAACAGTATCTGACTTCTCAAAGTTACTATCTCGTGAAAATATGTTAGCACTTATTTTCTTCTCTATATTAATGGGGATTGCAACTTCAGCAGTTGGTGAAAAAGGAAAACCATTCGCTACATTCCTACAAGCTGGTGCAGAGATTTCAATGAAAGTCGTATCTTTCATTATGTACTACGCTCCAATCGGACTTGCTGCTTACTTCGCAGCATTAGTTGGTGAATTCGGACCACAACTTCTTGGAACTTACTTCCGAGCAGCAATGGTATACTATCCAGCATCTCTAATTTACTTCTTTGTATTCTTCACGTTCTATGCATACCTTGCAGGTCGCAAGCAAGGTGTTCAAATTTTTTGGAAGAACATGGTCTCTCCTACAGTTACATCTCTTGCAACTTGTAGTAGTGCTGCTAGTATTCCAGCGAACTTGGAAGCAACGAAGAAAATGGGTATTTCTTCTGATGTTCGTGAAACAGTTGTCCTTCTTGGATCTACACTTCATAAAGACGGCTCTGTTTTAGGCGGCGTAATAAAAATTGCTTTCTTATTCGGTATTTTCAACATGGAATTTGAAGGACCGAAAACGTTAGCAATCGCACTTGTTGTTTCTCTATTAGTAGGAACAGTAATGGGCGCTATTCCAGGCGGCGGTATGATTGGTGAAATGTTAATCGTTTCTCTATACGGCTTCCCGCCAGAAGCATTACCAATTATTGCAGCAATTAGTACAATCATTGACCCTCCTGCAACGATGTTAAACGTAACAGGAGATAACGCTTGTGCCGTAATGACAGCCCGCCTTGTAGAAGGTAAGAACTGGATCAAAAACAAATTTGCTTAATAGATAGAAAGAGGATGCTCCAAACGAGCATCCTCTTTTTTGTCGTTATTTGTTGATAAGTCGATATCCCTTGTCGAAACGTCGATATATTGAAAAAATCGTTGGTATATTTGAAGTTGTGATAGATATATCCGAAAAATCATTGATATAATCTCATTCATCTCCTCCCGCCACAAATTTGTTAAAATCTTCACAAATATTCCACACCTCTCATCCTTACTCCGTACTATAATCATGTATGGAAAAGGAGATGGAAACAATGAAACAAAGCGCACCAGAGTTTAAAGTTTTGCAAAGCATTGCATTTCTTGCTGTCGTTTTGCAAAGTTCCTTATTATATACAATGAATCAAGGTAATGTCTTACTTGAACAATCCCTCATTATGGGTATGTTATTTAATCTTGCAAAATTTTCGGCACCTGCATTCATATTTATCGTTGGATTTCATTTAATTGGTCACTATACAAAGCAATTAGTATACAAAGAATATATTTCTGAAAAAGCCACACACTTACTCATTCCTTATTTCTTTTGGTCTATTCTTTACTTGTTAACAACAAACGATATGATTACATTACAAGGCGGAATAAAAAGTTTATTACTCGGAACGGCCGCACCTCATCTTTGGTACGTTATTATGATGTTCCAAATTCACTTATTGTTCCCTTTACTTTGCACACTATTTTATTGGTTTCAAAAACGAACAACAAATAAAAAAGACATATATACATATATGACTTTTTTCGCGTGTCTATACTTCCTATTAATGTGGTTCTCTTCTCACTATATTTTTAATGGAGAAAAATTAACGAGTTCGACCATTTTACATTATACAGATCGATCATTTCTATTCTACTCATTCTATTTCGTTATGGGCGGTATTGCCGCTGTAGCACTAAAAACTTGGCGTCTATTCGTCATGAAACATATCCCGCTGATCACAATATTATTTTTCATCTTATTTTTATTTATCAATTATGAGTTATTTAGTTTTTACGGAGCAAACTCTATCCATTTAACCGTTTCTACTTATTTAAAACCGTCTATGTTTTTATACATTGTCTGTGAAATTATGATACTGTACGTGTTATCTATTACAATTGTACAGCGCCGAGGCTTTTTATATAAAACGTTACGATTCATTGGAAACTACACGTATGGCGCTTATTTAGCACATTTTTTCTTCTTGCAACTATGCACACAATTTCTTTCCTTATTCACATTGCAAGAAAATACTATACTATATAGTTTATTACTCTTTGTCTTAACAGCTGCTATATCTATTTCAACAATGGTCATTTGCAGTACACTACCATTTCATATATGGATTACAGGACCTTCGCCTACAAAAAGTATAAAATGGGCAAAGATTGCACTTCGAAAAAACCATGAAAAACTATTCAAACCATATATTTGATATAATTATACACATATAAGAAAAGAAAGCAGGAGACATCTATGATTAATCAAGTTGGACAAATTATGCTATATGTAAATAACCAAGATGAAACCGTACAATTTTGGACAGAAAAAGTAGGATTCCAAATCATCGCAGAAGAAAATAACGGAAAAGGATTTCGCTGGATTGAGATTGCACCAGCAAAAGAAGCTGGAACAAGCATCGTCCTTCACGATAAAGCGTTAATTGCGAAAATGCAACCTGAATTAAACTTAAATACACCTTCACTTATGTTCTTCTCTAATAACTTAGATCAACTGTATAAAGATCTTTCTGAGAAAAACGTAACAGTTGGACAAGTTGTAGATTTACCTACTGGTAGAGCGTTCAACTTTGCGGATAATGAAAATAATTACTTTGCGGTAATGGAAAAGAAATAAGAAAAAGCTATCCGAAAAAATCGGATAGCTTCTTTCATTTTAAGAAATTTGTTCTGCATTCGTTTTTCTATGCTGTATATGACTCGTGATCCAAGCAATTCCGCCAGCAACCACGAGGTAACATAACAATATTAAAATTTGCATTTGTAATTGCGACCAATCTCCTAAAGAGATAACATCTTGTAATCCTCTAAGAGAATGAGACATTGGAAGAAACTGTCCGATTTTGCTAAGAACAGCTATATTTAATTCTCCCGGGAAGGTACCTCCACTCGTCGCTAATTGCAGGACAAGAAGCGTTACTGCCGCAAACTTCCCAACAAGACCAAATACCGTTACTAACATAAGAATAAATGTCATAAACGTAAAGGAAATAACAATACTTGATAAAACAAAGAGCGGCACACTTGCAACTTCTAATTTCATAACTCCTAGCACTACCACATCTACAAGTAGCGCTTGAATGAGTCCAATTAAATATACCAATCCTAGTTTATTAACAAAATGTACCGTTCCGCTTACCTTCATATTTTGTCTACGGCCAAGCGGTAAAATATTTGATGCCATAATTCCGCCAACATAAAATGCAAGCGATAAGAAATATGGTGCAATACCTGAACCGTAGTTAGGTACGTCAGACACTGTTGACTTCACTAACTGAACTGGCTCTGAGAACATCGTATTGCGTGCATCATCATTGCGAACATCCGCTATCTTCTCTGCGCCCTCTCCTAATTTCGTAGAAAGTTCTTTCGCACCATCGTCAAGTTTAACAAGACCGTTCGTTAACTTCCCAGCGCCATTATTCAGCTCCGTTCCACCGTTTGCAAGCTGATTTACACCTTCTTGCAAGGAAACAAATCCACTACTCCACTTCGTAAATCCATCAGCCAAATTCGAAGTACCATCTGCTATCTTCTTCGTTCCAGCAGTAGCTTCATTTAACTTAACTCCGAATGTATTCATGCCTTCTTCAATCTTATGTTGACCGTCAGCAATCTTCTTCGCACCTTGTGTCAATTGTTGTTGGCTATTATTTAAAGTATTTGTTGCTTTAGCTAATCCATTAGACGTAGCAACGATTTTTTGAAAGGCAGGATCTTGCTGCACTTCCAGATGACTTTTCACGTACTCTTCTAATTGTTTCTTCACACTACTTGCTGCATCATCCAATTTCACTTGCCCCTCAGCAAGTTTTTCACTTCCGCTCACCCATTCATTTGTACCAGCACTTAATTCACTAACTCCTGATTGTAACGTTTTTTCACCTTGTGCTAGTAACTCCATACCACTATGAAGTGATGTCGCTCCTTGACTTAACTCATTTGCTCCCCCGGTTAAAGCAGATTGGCTAGACGCAAGCTTGTCACTTCCCTCTTTTACTTTCGACGTCCCATCACTTAAACGATGAATACCATCTGCAAGCTGATTTGCCCCATTTCTTGCATCTGTCGTCCCTTCATGTAACTTCCCAGCACCGTTACTTGCATCACTCAAACCTTGTGCCAAATCTTGAAACTTTGAAAAGACACCTTCTGTATAAGATTTCGTAATACTATTTGAGATTTTTGTTTTCATATTTTCAACAGCTGTCGTTCCAATTTGAGCTGCTACAAAGTTTTTACCTGGATTTACTTTGTACTGCAATTGTGCCGGCTCTGGTTTCTCATCCATAAGCGTACTTACCTTTTTAGAGAAATCCTCTGGAATCGTAACAACCATATAATACTTGTCTTCTTTGAGCCCTTCATCAGCATTTTTTTCTGATACGAAATGAAAAGCCAGTTCCTTATTCTCTTTTAAATTTTTAACAAAATCGTCCCCTGCATGAATTGTTTTTTCATCCATCGCAGCACCCTTATCTAAATTCACAACTGCAACAGGTAATTTATCTAATTTTCCGTACGGATCCCAATATCCAGCTAAAAAGAATCCTGAATAAATTAAAGGAACGATTAACAAAAAAATTAAAGCGATACGCCCATGTTTATGGTGCCACATCGCTTTCCAATCTTTAAATATAAGCTGAATTCCCTTCATGAAACATACTCCTTCTCCTAATTTAACACCATTAGAATGGTTTAACAGATTTACTATACACGTCACTTTCCATACTGTATAATACATCTTTAATTATCAATTCATTCCTTTTGATCTATAGAAAGGAGAGTCAAAATGGAACTTCTTCAATTAAAATACTTTCAGACAGTCGCACGACTAGAACACATGACAAAAGCAGCTGAAGAATTACATATCGCGCAGCCTTCACTCAGCAAAACAATCGCTAGACTAGAAAAGGACTTAGGCGTCCCTTTATTTGATCGCCAAGGTCGACAGATTACATTAAACTCTTTCGGGAAAGTATTTTTAAAACGAGTAGAGCGCATTTTTCATGAATTAAGTGAAGGCGAACGAGAAATTAAAGATTTAGCTGACTTACAACAAAGCTCTATTACGCTAGCCGTTTCTATTCCAAGAATATTACCAGAACTACTCGGTTCTTTTTTACTAGAACATCCTAACGTTCGATTCCAGCAATTTCTCGCATCTACTCCTTCTATGAAAAGACAACTAGATAATATGGAAATCGACTTTTGTATCTCTTCTGTGCCAATTGAAGGAGAGGAAATAATTTGGGAACCACTTATTACAGAAGAAATTTTCTTAGTCGTTCCTTCAGGCCATCGGTTATCAAACCGCGAAAGTATCTATCTGCATGAAGTAAAAGACGAACCGTTTATTAGTATGAACACTGGTTACGGATTTCGGCACTTAACAGATGAATTTTGTAAAGAAGCTGGTTTCACTCCGCATATTGCTTTTGAAGTAGATGAACCAACTGTGATTAGCGACCTCATTAAACAAGGTCTCGGTGTCGCATTTGTCCCAAGCTTAACTTTATTGAAAAACTCTACTTTAGCATCAAATAAGTTACGTATTATTGAACCTAATTGCGCGCGAACCATCGGCTTAAGTTGGTCAAAAAAACGCTATTTATCAAACACCGCCCAGCAATTTCGTGAATTTGTAATTGATTACTTCTCCAATATTAGGCCATGAAATTATATCGACGATTTGTCAAATATATCGATCATAACTTCAAATATATCAACGATTTTTTCAATATATCGACGTTTCGACAAGGAATATCGATTTATCAACAAATAACGACACAAATAAAAGGTGCCATCCCCATAGGGTGGCACCTTCTATTTCTTACTCTTCTCTAATTCTATTTCCGCTAAAAGCGGCAAAACATTATCAAAAATATGAGTATTATTATTTTCACCTGTGACGTATCCACCGTAATATCTACTAAACACATTATCATTTCGGAATGTAGTCATTCGCTCATATAATTCCTTTGCAAAATTTGTATCCCCTGTGTGTAATACGTATAAAATTGTTAGTCCGTAAGCAGCCGGTGATTCATAATTTACAGTTTGTTTTCCCGTTTCTACATTGTATCGACCGTATAACTTCCCGTCCTCCTGGAACTTCTTCTTTATAAATTCCAAATATGCATCTGATGAAAGACCCCCTAAACTACGATGGTAAGCAACGTATGATTGGTCAATAAGACTCACTTCTTTATCGTATGTAAATGTACCATCTTCTTTATACTCTTTTGGGAATGCCCATCCATTTCTCGGATAATCAGCTAAAAACTGGATTACTTCTTGATACTGCTGAGCAGAAACTTTCCCGTACTTTTTCATGTAAGAAAATGCGTGCGGGTTTATGTAGGATGTTGTGACAGAATTATTTTGTTTACCTGCATCTGCATCATAATAATCAACGTACGTACTACCTTTTTTATTATAACGAAGTACAGCATCACTCAATTGATCTGCAAGATTTTTATAACGCTCTTCCTTATACATTTCATAAGCACGATATAATTGTTCTATAATACGAAGGTCATCTATAAGTGCATTTGTAGCTGACTGCATTTCTCCCTTTTCAGAGATTTTCCATACAACGATGCGATCCTTATGTAAAAAGTTATTTTGAATCACCTTTACTTGTTCATCAAATAACGCTTGGTCATCTTTATCAAGTGTATATTGTAACCATAGTCCTGCTGATTCTGATAAAGCTTCACGGCCTTTTGCTTCCCCCGTGCCAGCCTTTGTATCTGCTAAACGATATGTAGCAAGCGTCCCATTTTCATTGACCATATGTCTTAAAATAAAATATTCTGTACGGTTTCCTTGTAATGCTGACCAAAATACAATTCCACCTAAAGCGATTAAGAGCATAACTCCAATCCCTATATATAAACGTTTCCGCAATCTTTTCACCTCTCTAATAAGGCTAACCTTAATTTTAGCAGAACATACGTCAATTTAAAAAAGACAATCTATTAGATTGTCTCCCGTTCCTCTATCCCTCATAAGCCTCTTTAGAAGGTCTATATAGCGATTCCACAAGTCGATCATATTCACGACGCGTAATTTCTTTATTGTACAGCTTTAATAATAAATCTCTATGCTCTTTTGAAAATGCCATCTTTTTAATGACTTCAGGATACATAAAACATCCTCTCCATTTCACATAAACTTCTTCATCCCGAAAACAGAACTCATGTTCGCATAAAAGATTATAAAAGATTCCTAAACAAAAAACAAACAAAATATTATCAAATATTTATTTCTTTCTCTTCTAAATATTCAAACATTATATTACCATATTCACTTTTTAAATACACATATATTTTTGGTAGTTTTTTTGAATAAATCTTCCAATTCAATCAGAAAATAATGGCAAAAAAGAAGAGGAGTTTACATATGGATACCGTAACATTAGCAAGAGCGTTTTTTGGTTCTTCATTAGCATTCCACATTATCTTTGCAACACTTGGCGTCGGGCTTTCATTGATGATTTTCATAAGTGAAATACTCTATCACTGGAAGAAAGATTCCGACTATGCCATTATGGCGAAAAGATGGACAAAGGCATTTGCAATCCTTCTCGGTGTAGCAATTCCAACCGGAACAATTGTTGGTGTGCAAATCTCACTTCTATGGCCTGGTTTCGCCAAAATTGTTGGGCAAGTTATTTCTGTTCCCTTTCAAATTGAGATTTTCGCCTTCTTTTTAGAGGCTTTATTCATGTCTATTTATGTATACGCAGCTGATAAACTCCCTCCATTTATGAGATTAATCTCGCTTTTTTTTGTTATGCTTGGTGCCACGGCATCCGCCGTGCTTATTACATCAGCAAATACATGGATGAATACACCTGCAGGCTTTTCAATGGGGCCAGATGGATCAGTTTTTAACGTTGATCCGTGGAAAGCTTTCTTTAATCCAAGCTTTGGCACAAGTGCATTCCACGTTGTTATTACGGCCTATGCAGCCGGGGCAGCTGTCATTGCCTCTATCGCTGGATTTAAATTATTAAAGAAGAATTTGAGTGAACGTGAAATTGCTTACCATAAAAAAGGATTACTGTTAGGACTTGTTGTTACATTCATCACAGGTGCTACGATGTGGATTTCGGGACATGAATCTGCGATTGCCTTACATAAACACTCACCAGAAAAACTAGCATCCGCTGAAGCTTTGTTTGAAACGACATCACACGCACCTTTATCAATTGGTGGGGTTGTTGATCCGAATACACTTGAACTAAACTATGCACTCGAAATTCCGAACATGCTCAGCTTATTAGTAGGGCTCGATCCTAGTACCGTCGTAAAAGGGCTCAATGAATTCCCACAAGAAACGTGGCCACCATTTTATACACATACACTGTTCAACTTAATGGTCGGCACAGCTGCTTTTACCTTCGCAGTTGCCGCAATCGCTCTCTTGTATTGGTACTTTGTTTACCGAAAAAAAGGAGCAGAGTTACCGAAATGGCTTCTTTGGGGAGCTGCCGCCTGTGGACCAGTTATGATGCTCGGTATTGAGTTCGGATGGGTCTTCAGCTGTAGCGGTCGTCAGCCATGGACCATTTATGGTATGCAACGTACGATGGACGCTTCTACACGCGCTGATTTCGTCGGTCCTTTATTTATTCTATTCATCATTTTATATATTGGACTCGGCATTTTAACCGTCTTTGTACTACGGACATTCTTTAAGAAACATCCGTTAAAGAATGATTTGCATAACCAAGGAGGCGATTCTCGTGCATGAGGAAAGTATTGCAATCATCATCTTGTGGGCTCTGATTTTTGTTTATAGCATACTAGGATCCATTGATTTTGGAGCTGGTTTTTGGGGCATGGTATATGCGAAACATCCGACACTTGCTGCTAAACTTGCGAATCGATACTTATCACCAACTTGGGAAGTAACCAATACATTTCTCGTCTTTGTCGTTGTCGCTTTTCTCGGTTTCTTTCCGAAGGCCGCCTTTACCCTTGCAACCGTTATGTTCGTACCAGTTATGCTAATTCTAGTACTCGTTGCAATTCGCAGTACATTTATGGTATTTGCTTATTCACTGCCAAAATACCAACATCTTCTTCGTGTTATTTCAGGTATTACAGGGCTTTTAATTCCAGCTCTATTAATTACCGTTCTACCCGTTACAGAAGGTGCTTATATTACAATGTCTGAAGGAAAAGAAGTACTCCTTTATGGAAAACTTCTTTCTAGTCCTGTTATTTATTGTTATATGCTCTTTGGACTAACTTCGGAACTATTTCTATCTTCTCTCTTTCTTGCTGATTTCGCGAGAGAACAAGGTTCAGAAGATGCCTATAAAATTTATAGAAGAAATGCCATCATACTTGGTCCTGCAACGCTCGTTGCTGCTATTATCGCCCTCGTTGTAATGGACCCAGAAACACACTGGCTTATGGAAGGGCTAATAAAGCAATTCCAATGGTTTACCGTTTCTATCGTTTTATTCGTTATCGGGTACTCTTCACTTTGGTGGACAAACAAGAAGTACGACACACTTGGATTTCCTCGCATCGCCGTTTTAGCTGTCGTTGCTCAATATGGATTTGCAAGCTACGCTTACGGCATCGCCCATTTACCGTATATCATTTACCCGGACGTAACTGTATTTACAAGCTTTACGACAGTCGAAACATTCTATGCATTGCTTATTTTATATGCAATTGGGATTGCAATTTTACTCCCAGGATTCATTTTCTTCTGGAATTTATTCTTGAAGGATCGAACTTTTTTGAAGGAAAAATAATCTAACCTTGGAGTCTGTCCCAAAAATCATATTGGGATGGGCTCCTTTTGTCATGTTTTGTCGATAAGTTGATATATTTTAAAAATCACTGATATATTTTAAGTTACGCCGATAGATCTCCATAATCGCCCATATAAATTTCATTTACTATCTTACTGCCCATCTAATTTATAGACTCCTCTCACAATAGTTATTTCACTATTCGTGACACTTGTCCTTTCGCTTGAAAAACACATATTCACTTTATTCCATTATATGTCTAGTTCTTCCTATTTTCCGCTGAATATACTACTAATACAAACCTTGAGACAAGCTACATTCGTTCAAGGAAAAATAGAAAGGTAGGCAAAATATGAGTACTGAAATATGGATTACTATTATTGTATTCTTCTTCACGATGATTGTTATCTTTTGGCGACCTCGTGGTTTAAATGAGGCGTGGCCAGCAGCAATTGGTGCTGGCATTATCCTGATTACTGGACTTGTATCAAAACCAGATGTCATGGACATTATCAGTAAAATTGGCGGTGCCTCCATAACAATATTAGCGACCATCGTTATGGCGGTTATATTAGAAAGCTTTGGCTTCTTCCACTGGGCCGCAGCGAAACTTGCAAACTTAGCAAAAGGCTCTGGTCGCCGTTTATACTGGTATATTCAATTATTATGTTTTCTTATGACTCTTTTATTTAATAATGACGGTAGTATTTTAATTACAACTCCAATTTTAATTCTTCTTCTAAAAAACCTTCAATTAAAACCGCATCAACAAATTCCTTATTTATTAAGCGGTGCTTTAATCGCTACTGCATCTAGTGCACCAATTGGTGTAAGTAATATCGTAAACTTAATCGCATTAAATATCGTGAATATGACTCTTTATATGCATACCGCTATGATGTTTGTACCAGCAACATTAGGACTATTATTTATGTCATGGCTCATGTATACAGTTTTGAAGAAAAAACTCCCGAAAAAATTACCTGTTTCTTCATATGATATTGAAGAAATATTCTTCACGAAAAATTTTCATCCGTTAAAAGGAAAAAATTCTGTTGATACGAAACAAAAACGTACAAAATTCATGCTAAAAGTATTAGGCTTCGTCTTCCTTATGCGCTGTCTTCTATTCGTTGCATCCTTCTTATCGATTCCAATCGAAATCGTTGCTGTACTCGGTTCACTCGTTCTTCTCATCTGGAGATGGTACTACTTACGAACAAACCCTATCGATATTTTGAAAAAGACACCGTGGCACATTTTAATTTTCGCTTTCTCTATGTATGTAATTATTTATGGACTTCACAACGCAGGACTAACAGCTGCGCTTGTAAATTGGCTTGAACCAGTTGTAAGTCAGCATCTACTTTATGCTAGCTTTGCAATGGGCGGACTCGTTTCTCTCCTCTCTAACGTATTCAATAATCACCCAGCACTTATGATTGGTACAATCACATTAACAGAAATGGGACTAGATCCAGTCACATTAAAAACAATCTACCTCGCAAACATTATTGGTAGTGACATCGGTTCACTATTACTACCAATCGGTACGCTAGCTTCCCTCATTTGGATGTATATCCTGAAACAAAACAAAATCAAAGTAAAATGGAAAGACTATTTAAGTGTATCTCTTATCGTTATCCCACTCACAACAATCGTCACATTATTCCTCTTATTCTATTGGGTACACCTCTTCTTCTCCTTGTAGACAACAGAAGCCCCCTTTGCTACCGTCTTAGCAAAGGGGGCTTCTTCTATAATTAAGTTAGGTACTACAGTGTGATCAATCAAGTAAAGAGGTGTAACGTGTTATTGATATAAATGACTACCAGTTTCTTTAAATTCTTTCGCCTTCTCTTTCATACCTTTTTCAATTGCTTCTGTCGTTTCTAAATCATTTTCTTTCGCATATTCACGAATATCATGTGAAATTCTCATACTACAGAACTTCGGTCCACACATCGAACAGAAATGAGCTGTTTTCGCTCCTTCTGCTGGCAACGTTTCATCGTGATATTCCATCGCGCGTTCAGGATCTAAAGATAAATTAAATTGATCGCGCCAACGGAATTCGAAACGTGCTTTCGAAAGTGCATCATCACGCTGATGAGCCGTTTTATGCCCTTTTGCAAGATCAGCCGCATGTGCTGCAATTTTGTACGTAATAACCCCCGTGCGAACATCATCTTTATTTGGCAATCCTAAATGTTCTTTCGGTGTTACATAACAAAGCATTGCAGTTCCAAACCAACCAATCATCGCAGCTCCAATTGCCGATGTAATATGGTCATAACCTGGTGCAATATCTGTCGTTAACGGTCCAAGTGTATAGAATGGCGCGCCCTGACAAATATCAAGTTCTTTTTCCATATTCTCTTTAATTAAATGCATCGGTACATGTCCAGGTCCTTCAATCATCACTTGCACATCATGCTTCCAAGCAATTTTCGTTAATTCACCAAGTGTTTCAAGCTCTGAGAATTGTGCTTCGTCATTTGCATCTGCAATCGATCCTGGACGTAATCCATCTCCAAGAGAGAACGAAACATCGTACTGCTTCATAATTTCACAAATCTCTTCAAAATGAGTATATAGGAAGTTTTCTTTATGATGGAATAAACACCACTGTGCCATAATCGAACCACCACGCGAAACGATACCTGTCGTACGCTTTGCAGTAATTGGAATGTAACGAAGTAATACACCAGCATGAATCGTAAAGTAATCCACGCCCTGCTCCGCTTGCTCAATTAACGTATCACGATACACTTCCCACGTTAAATCTTCTGCAATTCCATTTACCTTTTCAAGCGCTTGATAAATCGGCACAGTTCCAACTGGTACAGGCGCATTACGAATAATCCACTCACGCGTCGTATGAATGTTTTTACCTGTAGATAAATCCATAATCGTATCTGCACCCCAGCGAGTAGCCCACGTCATCTTCTCTACTTCTTCCTCAATAGAAGAAGATACAGCAGAGTTTCCGATATTTGCATTTACCTTCACGTGGAAATTACGCCCGATAATCATCGGTTCCGCTTCCGGATGATTAATATTCGCTGGTAAAATAGCACGACCTTCCGCAATTTCCTTACGAACAAACTCAGGCTCTACTCCTTCACGAATCGCAACGTATTCCATCTCAGACGTAATAATGCCATTACGCGCATAATGCATTTGCGTAACATTTGCACCTTGCTTCGCTCTAAGCGGTTTGCGATCCATTTGCGGGAAAACAGGTGTATGTTTCGAAGCCACCTTCACACCGTCATCCTCTGGTTTTACTTCGCGCCCTTCATATGCTTCTACATCCCCGCGCTCCATGATCCAAGAATGACGCGGCGCCTCCAACCCCTTTTCCAGCTCCACTTTATACGCCGGATCCGTATAAGGACCGCTCGTATCATACACGCGGACTGGCGGATTTGGGACGCCGTTCGTTTCGCTTTGTTCAATCTCACGCATCGGCACTTTCATACCTTCTCGTGGTCCATCCACATATACTTTCTTACTCCCTGGTAAACTTGATTTCAATTCAATTTGCTCAGCTGAAACAGATTGTTTCATAACCTTTGTTGCCTCCCCTGTTCGTGACAAGGACGAGATATGGCCAGCGCATGCCAAAATAAAAAGAGCCAGGTCCATAAAAAAATAAGGACCTGGCTCATAAAAGACATCATTATGTAAAGCCGTTAACTTCCCTACGCTGGTACGAGCCAGATCAGGTCCAAAGGGTTAAGAAGATCACGCGCTTCTCTCTCAGCCTACGCATACGTTAGGCACCCCTAGTTTATCACTGATTTAATTTTCAATACTTTCCCATCATACACGATAATCTGAAAAATGCAAAGGTTATTTCTTTTGCTCTTTACGGAATCATCCACGTTAAATAATATGCTTGAACATACGTCATAATACCAACAATAATTACGAAGAACAAACTATGCTTCACTGTGAAGCGGAACAAGTCTGATTCTTTTCCAGCAAGTCCAACTGCCGCACAAGCAATTGCAATCGATTGCGGAGAAATCATTTTTCCTGTTACACCGCCCGTTGTATTTGCTGCAACGAGAAGCACTTCAGATACACCGACTTGCTGCGCTGTAATTGCTTGTAAGTTTGAGAACAGTGCGTTCGCTGACGTATCGGATCCTGTTAAGAATACGCCAATCCAACCTAGGAATGGTGAGAAGAACGGGAATAGTCCGCCAGTTCCAGCCAGTGCTAACGCTAATGTAGAAGATAGCCCAGAATAGTTTGCGATAAATGCAAATCCTAATACGAATCCGATTGATAGAATTGGCATTTTCAGTTCATTTAACGTTTCTTTAAATGTCACTACTGCATCTTTTGCACTCATTTTCAAAATAAACATGGAAATGATGCAAGCAATTAAAATCGCTGTTCCAGTTGCTGATAATACATCAAGCTTCAAAATCGCCTCATAAGGCGTCGGTTTATTTACAATTGGCTCTGCTTTCATTACTAAATTGTGCAAGCCTGGAATTTCAAACTTAAATACAAGACTTTCTAAAGCGCCCCCTGGGGCGAATAATGCCTTAAAGAAACTTTGACTCCAAATGACTACCATAACTGTTAATACGATAAATGGAGACCATGCCTTTACGACTTTTCCTAACGTTAATTTCGGCATCGATGCCGAAGTCGTTGCCGCAGCTACTTCACTATTTGCTTGCCCGGATTGATAGATTTCTTTCGGTTGCCATACTTTTAAGAACAGCGCCAAACTTACTAAACTTACAAGCGCCGATGTAATATCCGGAAGTTCTGGTCCTAAGAATGTCGCTGTAATGAACTGCGTAATTGCAAATGAACTACCCGCTACAAACAGCGCAGGCCAAGTTTGCTTTACCCCTTTAAATCCATCCATTAAAAATACGATAAAGAACGGAACAAATAATGATAAGAACGGTAACTGATGTCCAGCCATTTGTCCGATTTTATGTGGATCGATACCCGTCACTTGTCCAGCAACTGTAATTGGGATCCCCATTGCGCCAAACGCTACTGGTGCAGTATTTGCGATTAAACAAAGACCAGCTGCATATAAAGGATTTAACCCAAGACCTGCAAGAAGCGCCGCCGTGATCGCTACCGGTGCCCCAAATCCTGCTGCTCCTTCTAAAAATGCTCCAAATGAAAACCCAATTAAAATAACGAGTAAACGGTGATCATTTGTAATAGATAATACAGATGCACGAATCACATCGAATTGACCTGTTTTCACAGAAATTTTATATAAAAATACCGACATAATGATGATCCAAGCGATTGGCCATAATCCGTATAAGAAACCGTATCCGGTTGCTGCCATTGCCATCGTAAACGGCATCTTATAAGCGAACAGCGCTACTAAAATTGTAAGTACAACCGTAATAAATCCTGCCACATACCCCTTCATGCGGAAAACTGCTAAAGCTAAGAAAAAAAAGATAATCGGAATAAGTGCGATCGCCGCCGAAATCCAAATGTTTCCGAACGGATCATAAACTTGTGTCCATGTGTTCATTGTTCTCTCCCCCTAAAGAATCCCCTTTTAAATAGAATAACCTCATCAATAGACTATCAGGTCATCATACCTTTTAGCCTAAAAATAAAAAACGTTTAGGAAAACGTTTTCAATAACTTTCATTTATACTTTAGCACATTATTTTCTTTCAAAAAAGATTTTTTTGAAAATTTTATTATTTCACTAGAAAATCTTACAAAAACGTCACGTTCTTGTAAGGTTCATCGATAGTACGCTCGCAAAAATTATTGCATAATAATAGTATAACAACGGACATTATTTATGAGGTGATATATATGAACGGAAACAAAATATTAGCTGCTTTATCATACTTTAGCGTACTATTTGCCCCTATCTTATTCCCAATCATTGTTTGGATTGTGGGCGACTCTGAAACAAAACCACATGCAAAACGAGCCCTATGGACACACATTATTCCAAGTATCGCAACATTTATTGGAATCATTATTCTAGGAATTATGGGTATCGGATCGGATCAAGCAGACGTAACACTTGGAATCGGGGCAATGATTGTCTTATGTATTTGCGGCATCATTAGCTTATACTACTTCATTTGGAATATCGTGAAAGGTATTAAAGTGCTAAAAGCTTAATTTCCTTTTTAAACAAACGTTTGATTAAAAAAAGACACTTGCAAATTGCAAGTGTCTTTTTATCTTCTGCGTTTCTTCTTTTTTCTCATCATTTTCTTTCGGCGCGTGTTCACTTTATCCGCTATAATGTGGAGCGTACTCGCTACGACAATTCCCATTACGAACGTTACAAGTTCAACCTCATGTTCCTTCGCAATTTCTATTAAATTCCCGTCAAGTGCGATTACATTTAATAGGAATAAAAACGGAGAAAACACAATTAACATGTAAGCGATACGAATTATATCACCAAGTATAATTGTGTGCGTAAAAAAGGAACGATGCGGCATTATCCTCTTATACGGGTACCAGAATATACGCAAAAATCCCCATTTATTGTACGCATTACTGTACGTATCTAAATCCGGTGTTAAAAATGAAGTGCCCACTAAAAAGCCAATTGCAAAAGTTAATAAAAAATCAAAATCTGTTAATCCATACGAGAAAAGCATAAACAAAACAACCGGCAGGGATATTAAGTTTATTTTCGTATGCGTTCTTCCTGATGGCATAATGCACTTCCTCGCTTACGTTCGCCCTGTCACCATATGACAGTTCTCACCTATTGATCTAATTTCTGATCGATAAATGATGTGTCTATATCCGAACCAAACCATTCTGCCAACTTCATTCGTGCCTTATCTTTCACATCTTCATTGACGTATAACGACGCTTGTAATAGTGCGGCCATTAACGCCCCTAAATCATCCGTATAACCAATTCCAGCAATGAAATCTGGGATGGCATCAATCGGTGCAATAAAATAAGCAAGTGCTCCAATTACAATCATTTTCACTCGTTTTGGAACGTCTGGTCTTTGCAAAACGTAAAACAATAATAAACTTGCATAAATAACCGACTGCCCCGCTTGCTTTGCAACATGTTTTACCTTTTCCCAAAACGCTTCAACTGAAAATTTTTGTTTCATATAAAAGCCTCCTTATTTTTTTAAAAAATAAGCTACAATATGATATCAGTAAAAGTTCATCAAAATTACACATAATCTATCAATGAATTTTATTGTAACAAACAAAGATAAAAAGAACAAGTGTTCGTTAATTTTTACATACTTTCCTTCATATACTAGGTTTCTAGATAACCACTTACACGTATTCATTTCTTATTTCTCAACCATAGAAATTTTCAATTTCACTTAACATTCTGTTCTATGTTTGTTATATTTTCTAGTTGACGAGCATATAAACGAATGTTAAAGTTTTCTCTGGTAGTGACAAATCACATACAAAAAATGTAAAATGTTATAGTGTTTCTCAGAAATGAATTTTGTTGTATAATACAGAAATGACGTTATGCTTATGAGCAACACAAGAAACTAAAAGGGTATGCATAGTTATAGTCGTATATGGGTGAATATAGAACCTCTAATTATGGCCAAGAAAACTATGTATTTTTTATTTTAGCATTTTTCGCTCCAAAATCGACCAAGCCTGATAGAGAAAGGGTGGAAATGAATGAAAGAAACCTTGAAATCACAATTTCAAAATGTGCGCTTCACTTTATTCGTAGCTTTGGCCGTCTGGCTGAAAACCTACATTATTACACGCACAAGCTTCGATTTAAAACTTGAATCTTTCATGCAAGAATTCATTTTATTCATTAGTCCATTAGCAGCATCATTACTGTTTGTGGGCCTTGCATTATTTGCAAAAGGAAAAAAACGTAACTATATAGCACTTGGAATTAACTTTGTCTTAACGTTCATTCTTGTTGGTAACGTAATGTTCTACGGATTCTACAATGACTTCGTTACTTTACCAGTACTAGGACAAACATCTAACTTTGGGAGCTTAGGTTCTAGTGTGAAAGAATTGTTTAACTACAAAATTATCCTTGCATTTGCGGATATTCTTGTATTCTTCGTTCTATTGAAAAAGAAGAAAAACTTTGCACCGACAGAGCGTGTAGCACGTCCGATGCGTTCTCTATACTTCGTATCAACAATTGCTATTTTCTTCGTAAACCTAGGATTTGCAGAAGCTGAGCGTCCTGAACTATTAACACGTTCATTCGACCGCGTTATGCTTGTTAAAAACTTAGGCTTATATGTACACCAAGCATATGACCTTGGCTTACAAGCGAAATCTAGTTCACAAAAAGCATTTGCTGACGGTAGTAAATTACAAGAAACAGAAAACTACGTGAAAACAACACAAAGTAAACCAGATCCAAATATGTTCGGTACTGCAAAAGGGAAAAACGTAATTGTTGTCTCTCTTGAGTCATTACAAACATTCTTAATTGGCGCAACAGTTAACGGACAAGAAGTTACACCATTCTTAAACCAATTTACGAAAGAAAGTTATTACTTCGATAACTTCTTCCATCAAACTGGTCAAGGAAAAACATCTGATGCTGAGTTCTTAGTAGATACTTCGTTATATCCACTAGACCGTGGTGCTGTATTCTTCACACACGGTAACAACGAATACACAGCAACTCCAGAAATTTTACGTCAGCAAGGGTATCACACGTCGGTATTCCACGCAAACAACGCAACGTTCTGGAACCGTAACATTATGTATCCGGCACTTGGTTATGATCGTTACTACAACGAGCTTGATTACAAGATTACGCCAGAAACAAAATTAAACTGGGGATTAAAAGATATCGAATACTTCGATCAATCTATCGATATGTTAAAAGAAGTGAAGCAACCATTCTATACTCGCTTCCTGACTTTAACGAATCATTACCCATTCACTTATGATGACAGTACGAAATTAATCGATGAATACAATTCTGGTGATGGCGTATTTGACCGTTACATGGTAACTGCTCGTTATTTAGACGAAGCGATGAAACACTTTATTGAGCGTCTAAAAGCAGAAGGCATTTACGACAACTCTGTTATCGTATTCTACGGTGATCACTACGGTATTTCTGAAAACCATAACCGTGCGATGGCACAGTTCTTAGGAAAAGAAGAAATTACTACATTTGACCATATGAACTTACAAAAAACACCGATGTTTATTCACGTTCCAGGTCAAAAAGAAGGTAAAACAATTTCAAAACCAACTGGTGAAATTGACATTAAACCAACAATTCTAAACTTACTTGGTGTAGATTCTACGAATCAAATCCAATTCGGTCATGATGTATTCTCACCAGATAATAAAGGATTCGTTGTTCTTCGTGACGGTAGCTTCGTTACAGATAAGTACATGTACACAAACAGTACATTCTACGACCGTGCTACTGGCGAAGTTGTACAATTACCGAAAGAAGAATCTCAACCACTAATTGATCGTGCTCAAAATGAATTGCACATGTCTGACAAGATCATTGAAGGTGACTTACTTCGCTTCTCTGACAGTAACAAGATCAAAACTGGTGAAGTAAAAACAGCTATTAAAGAAGAAAAGAAGAGCGCTGAGTAATCTCAGCCTCTTTTTTTATATTCCTCCCTCCTACCTCTTATATTCATTAACTTTAAAATTACATAACCTTTACCAAATATTCACATAGGATTAATGAAAAATCTCTATAATAAAATATGTAAACGAGGTTCTACATATTTCTTATCTCTCATCTTCAATAAGGTCCCTTAAAGAAATGTGTGAATCGTTTGTTTCTACTTTCTTATAATTGTCTTTCAACATGTTTTGTTTCCATAAACAAAACATTCAATAAGACGATGTCCCTATGAAAGATAGCTACCCTCCTTGTGCAGCATTCCATAAGAATGTTGCTTTTTTTTATTTACAAGCAGGATTCTTATTTCTTATTTTCGAATTTATATATACAAAATGCTATAAATTACCACCACTTCTTTACGATTTACCAATACATATACGTCATATGTACAGAATTACTCACATAAAAATGACTATAGTGATTTTTATTCCGAATGAAAGTTTCATGTTACTTATGTACTTACGAAAGGATGGGACGACAATTGGCATATGAGAGATTTGTACTTTGGAATGATGCAGTTATTGATACAACAAAGCAAAAAACGTACATAGAACTTGAAGAAAGAGGGTTGCAGTTTGGAGATGGTGTCTATGAGGTTATGCGCCTATATAAAGGGAACTTTCATTTATTAGATCCCCATATAACAAGATTATATCGCTCCATGGAAGAAATAGAATTATCTCTCCCTTTCTCAAAGGCAGAACTCATCATATTACTTTACAAGCTCATTGAAGGTAATAATTTCCACGAAGATGGAACCATTTATTTGCAAGTATCTCGCGGTGTACAAGCTCGTACCCATGCGTTCTCATATGACGCTCCTCCGACAATCTATGCCTATATTACAAAAAAGGAAAGACCAGCTTTATGGATTGAATATGGTGTACGTGCTATATCAGAACCAGATACCCGCTGGCTTCGCTGTGACATTAAATCATTAAATTTATTACCAAATATACTAGCTGCTACGAAAGCTGAGCGCAAAGGCTGTAAAGAAGCACTATTTGTACGAAATGGTATTGTAACGGAGGGGAGCTGCTCTAATTTCTTTCTAATCAAAAATGGCACCCTGTACACGCATCCAGCCAATCACCTTATTTTAAACGGTATTATTCGTCAATATGTCCTTTCTTTAGCGAAAACCCTTCGCATTCCTGTACAAGAAGAACTTTTCAGTGTTCGTGACGTTTATCAAGCAGATGAATGCTTTTTTACAGGAACTACAATTGAAATCTTACCGATGACACACCTAGATGGAACAGCGATTCAAGATGGTCAAGTTGGACCTATCACAAAAATGTTACAAAAATCCTTTTCTCAAAGCTTGCTTCAATCCAACATGTCATCTTCTTAAACACGAATAATTTCTATCCTGTCTACATTCAATATATGTATTTAAATGGAAATCAAGGTGTGGAATTCATGCCTTGATTTTTTCTTGTAATCTTTTTGTCATATTCAGATTCCCGCATAAGTCTTGACAGTAATCGACATGCTCTTTAGAATTTTTAACAGTTGGTAAATATTTCTTCACTACATTACAGACAGAAAGGAATCGACAAATTATGAAAAAATACCTTGCCGGTCTTGCGGCAGTGTCTGTAGCAGGAGGAGCAGCACCTACACTTGATAGCGTTCAAGCTGCCCCTGAACAAAATACACAAAAAGCTGCTACACAAACTGTCCAAGCCTCTGCATCAAACAGCTCATCTTATAAGGTAAACGCTAGCGTATTACATGTTCGTGCAGGATCAAGTACTTCTCACGACATCATCTCACGCGTTTATAATGGTCAATCTTTAAACGTGATTGGCGAAGAAAATGGTTGGTTCAAAATTAACCATAATGGACAAACTGGCTTTGTTAGCGGTGAATTTGTATCCAAAAATGGAGTAAGCAATTCCAATGTAAATACAACAGGCGGAAACAATAAAGTTACTGCTGATGTATTGCGTGTGCGTACAGCTCCTAACACTTCTAGTTCTGTTTCAGGACGTGTATATGAAGGACAAACATTAAACGTGATTAGTCAAGAAAATGGTTGGGTAAAAATCAACCATAATGGACAAGTTGGCTACGTAAGTGGCGAATTCGTATCTGGTGTTTCTTCTAATGCAGGTTCTTCAAACAACAATACGAATAATAACAACCAAGAATCTGTAAAACCAGCAAGTGGAAACTATACAGTAAATGTATCTTCTCTTCGTGTTCGTACAGGTCCTAGTACTTCTCATACAACTGTAGGTTCTGTTACAAAAGGACAAGTAGTTCAAGTTGTTGGCGAAGTTCAAGATTGGTTCAAAATCAACTATGCGGGACAAACTGCTTACGTAAGCAAAGACTACGTAACAAAAGGCGGTTCTAACGACAACGGTGCACAAGGAAATAACCAAGAACAAAATAATAATGTAACCGTTCAAACTGGTGGTACTTATGTTGTTAACGCAACATCTCTACGCGTTCGCACAGGCCCTGCTACTTACCATAGCGTAATTGGTGGCGTATTAAATGGTACGACATTAAACGTAATTGGCTCTGAAGGTAGCTGGTTTAAAGTTAACTATCAAGGAAAAACAGGCTACGTTAGTAGCGAATTCATGAAATTCGTTAAAGGTGGCACTACTACTCCTGAGCAACCAAAACAACCTGAACAACCTAATCAAGGTGCAATTGGTGACTACTACATTAATGCTTCTGCCTTAAATGTACGTAGTGGTGAAGGTACAAATTATAGAATCATAGGCGCACTTCCACAAGGACAGAAGGTTCAAGTAATCTCTGAAAACTCTGGATGGAGCAAAATTAACTACAACGGTCAAACTGGTTATATCGGAACACGTTACCTTTCTAAAACACCAGTTGGTGGCGCAGTAGATAATAAGCCTAACAACAACCAAAATAATAACCAAAACAATAATAACAATAATACAGGCAATAATAGCGGTGACAGTTCTTCCGTACTTGCATATGCAAAATCAATGCAAGGTGTACCATACGTTTGGGGAGGTACTTCTGCTACTGGTGTTGACTGCAGTGGTTACATCTACCACGTATTTAAGAAATTTGGTCATAACATTAGCCGTCAAAGTGTTGCAGGATATTGGGGTAGCCTACCACAAACTTCAAATCCACAACCAGGTGACTTAATTTATTTCCAAAATACTTATAAATCAGGTCCTTCTCATATGGGTATTTACCTTGGGGGCGGATCATTTATCCAAGCTGGAGATAAAGGTGTAGCAATCGCTTCATTAAATAACTCTTATTGGAAGAGCCATTTCTTAGGATACACGAAAGCACCTTAATTAATAGTTTCAAAGCCTTCTAGATTACTAGAAGGCTTTTTTGTTATAGGTTCAACACATTACTCTCTTTTACCTATCTTCCCTCTACAAAAATAATGTATCTATTCTTCCATTTCATACACTATATTCTGCAAAAACAATCCATAACGTTATCATAATGTATATTTTTACATAAAAAACATAACCTATTTCATGCCTATTCATTTTATATGTGTTTTTTTGAAGAATTTTCTTTTTATTTAAACTTTTCGTTAGACGTTTGACCTCCGATGTCCATTATGATAAGTTACTTAAGATGTTATATTCGCAAAAGTATAGACAACTGGTTTATACACTTTTTTTACTATGAGGAAGGAGCATACACTGCATGAATCTTTTATGGGGAATTGGCGGCGTGATTGGAGTATTAGCAATTGCTTTCTTACTATCTTCCAACCGCAAAGCTATTAATTGGCGCACAATTTTAATCGCGCTAGCATTACAAATGTCATTTTCATTTATCGTATTACGATGGGATGCTGGTAAAGCAGGTCTAAAATACGCTGCTGACGGTGTTCAAGGGTTAATTAATTTTTCTTACGAGGGAATTAAGTTCGTTGCTGGGGATTTAGTCAACGCAAAAGGACCTTGGGGATTTATCTTCGTTATTCAAGCACTACTTCCAATCGTATTTATTAGTTCATTAGTTGCAATCTTATATTATTTCGGTATTATGCAGAAATTTGTTAGTATCGTTGGTGGTGCATTAAGTAAACTTCTTGGAACTTCTAAAGCAGAAAGTTTAAACTCAGTAACAACTGTATTTTTAGGACAAACTGAGGCACCAATCTTAATCAAACCTTACTTAGCACGCTTAACAAACAGTGAATTCTTCACTATTATGGTAAGCGGTATGACAGCTGTTGCTGGCTCCGTTCTTGTCGGTTATGCAGCAATGGGAATTCCGTTAGAACACTTATTAGCAGCAGCAATTATGGCAGCTCCATCAAGTTTATTAATTGCAAAACTAATTATGCCAGAGACAGAACAGGTAGATAATAACGTTGAACTTTCTACAGAACGTGAAGATGCAAACGTTATTGATGCAGCTGCACGCGGTGCATCTGAAGGTATGCAACTTGTTATTAACGTAGCAGCAATGTTAATGGCTTTCATCGCATTAATCGCTTTATTAAATGGATTATTAGGATGGGTTGGTTCTTGGTTCGATATTAAACTTAGCCTTGATTTAATCTTCGGTTACTTATTATCACCATTTGCAATCTTAATCGGGGTTTCTCCAGGTGAAGCTATACAAGCAGCTAGCTTTATCGGTCAAAAACTTGCAATCAACGAATTCGTTGCATACGCAAACTTAGGACCACACATGGCAGATTTCTCTGCAAAAACAAACTTAATTTTAACATTCGCAATCTGTGGTTTCGCAAACTTCTCTTCTATCGCAATTCAATTAGGTGTAACAGGAACATTAGCTCCTACTCGCCGTAAACAAATTGCACAATTAGGGATTAAAGCAGTTATCGCTGGTACATTAGCAAACTTCTTAAATGCAGCAGTTGCAGGTATGATGTTCCTATAAATTTTCAGGTAAATCCTCCTCTTTTCAAGAGGGGGATTTTTTATATAATATACACATACTTCATATATAGATGTATAGACATTATAATAAGATAATTAGTAAGTTTGTTTATTTTTTCTTGTAATAAAAGGATATTACTTATTATTGTTCTATTTGAAAGGATTTATAGTCTAATTCTTAATAATTGCACATACTACAAGTGTCCTTGTATGAATTACCTTTAAGGAGGAAAGATTTGTGAAAGATAAGTTCTATAAAATCCTATCTATGTGGATTTTACAAATTGTATTTTATTTTACTACTGTACATGTAACGAAATATGAGCATGCGCTCATTTTTACAATTATATATGTAATTGCAAATGTACTATTCCTATTCTTAGCTGATAAAACAGCATTTGTTTTCTTCATACTCGGAACGATTCTTTCCGTGTTCTATTTATTTTATGAAGCATGGCTTTACTTATGGAGTACATCAGATCAATGGGAATATATTATTACCCACTTCCTGATGGCAGCTAACTTCTTCATTGTTTATATATCAACCCACTTATTAAAAAAGGCCATTCACGAAAATAGAAATTTAACTGCACGCGTGAAAGAGTTAGAACAATACATTGGAGAATCGAAACTATTAACAAGACAAGAATTTGAAAGACGACAAGCATTAATAACGACTGCAATGAAGCGTCGTAATGAAACAGGCATTATTATTTATTTCGATTTCACTTCCTTTAGCAAGTATACGAAAGAAAGTGTTATGGATCGTGTCGCCTCCTTATTAGTTGAAACAGTGCGAACTGACTTTGACCTCGTTGCCGAGTATGACAGCAACACATTAGTCATTTTATTACAAAATACAAATGATGCCGGTGCAGATATCGTAATGAACCGTCTACAGCCAAAAATGGAGCAATGGCTTGCCCATCAAGCAATTCAAGACATTAAAATGACGCGTGAACACATTGCAACAAAAGGACCGACAGTATTATGATGACACTCGTTATGCTCCTACTATTTATTTTGTTTTGTTTACTTGTCTTTTGGATTAGCATTACATTCTCCATTAAGTATGTATTAATCTTTACAGCTTTTCTATTCTCGGGCTTACTCGTTTACTACTCGTTCTTAACAATCGCTGGCTTAGTTCACCGAAATAGTAAACGAAAAGATCGTACACTGGAACATTATCCGAGCGTCGATATTTTAATACCCGCTCATAACGAAGGTGTCGTAATTAAAGATACATTAGAAGCAATGGCAAAGATTGAATATCCAGGAAAACTAACCGTTTATTTATTAAACGATAACTCGCAAGACGAAACACCTGAAATTGGTGATGACTTTGACAACGCTTATGCTCACATTCGGCACATTCGTGTCCCACCTGGTGAACCGAAAGGGAAATCACGTGTATTAAACTACGGTCTTAGCATTTCCGATGGTGAATATTTCTGTGTTTACGATGCAGATAATCAACCTGAACCACATGCTCTACGAATGCTTGTAGAACACGCTGAAACAATCGAGGATGCTGTTGGTGCTGTTGGACACGTTCGTACAGTAAACGAAAAAAGAAACTGGCTAACGCGAATGATTTCACTAGAGTTTCAAATCTTCCAGCTCCTTATGCAATCTGGACGTTGGTTATTGTTCCAAACAGGTTCACTAACAGGAACGAATATGCTTCTACGTCGCTCTGCACTAGAAGAGCTTGGTGGCTATGATCCTTATGCCATTGCAGAAGATGCTGAGTTAACATTACGAATTACACAAAAAGGCTATCTCTTACCAATCGTCCCAGAATCGGTTACATGGGAACAAGAACCTGAGCATTTAAAAATTCTTATTAAACAACGTACACGTTGGCTCCAAGGAAATTTATACATTTTAGAAAAGATGTTTTCTTCCTTAAGTTTCTTTAAAGGAAAACTCCTTGTCCATTCCTTACAGCAAGTTTTAGTATATGTCGTATTTTGGCTATTCCTAATCATTTCAAACGTTTGGTTTATAATCGGGCTACTTGGGATATTCCAAATTCAATATAGCATTCCGCTACTATTTATGTGGTACGTCGCATATGTTACATATGTTTCGCAATTATTTAGTGCGCAAAGTGTCGAACGGACCTTTACACCAACTAATATTTTTATTAGTGTCATCATGTACTTTACGTACGCACAGCTCTTTACGTACTTATTTATTCGTAGCTTAATCTTATACTTACGTGCAAAGAGCAAGAAACAAGTCATTGGCTGGGATAAAACAGTTCGATTTAAAAAAGACAAATAAAAATAAGCACAGAGCGCCGTAAGCTCTGTGCTTATTTATTGCCGTATAAATTATATATCAGACAATACCCCTTAGCTGAAAGTAATTTCACGTCCATCCCCCAACGAACGATCGACCTTCATTTATATACGAAAAAGTGATTGCTATTTTTGTAGAACCAATTGCTTCTCTTGCTGTTCTTTGCGCGTTTCAGTCTTAGGTTCCGTGCTTTCTTGGACACTACGATGTGCCACACGTTTCAAACAAATATGCTTCCACTTTCTTTCGTAACGTTTCATTATTCTAGATGTCCCCCTTGAATACGCTTTAAAACTATTTGAAATCGCTTACAGGAAATAATATAGCACATATACATAAACGTGACAACACATTTCCGACAATTTTTTGTCAAAAATGTGAATAGAGTTTGTAAAATATCGAACATTGTCGAAATATATCGTTTTTTCTTTATATAAAAGGCATACTACTTATATAGTGTAGTACTTTATTTCCCTTACTTACAGTTCGAGTTTCTTCTATATAAAAAAGAGCTGATATAAAAATCAGCTCTTTTCCTTCTATTATTTATGTCGCTTCATACGCCCTTCTTTTTGTAACTCTTTAAATAATGATGCCATCATAAAGAAAATAACAAAAACGAACGGGAACGCTGCAATGATAGCTGCCGTTTGCAATGCTTCTAATCCACCAACATATAATAGGATAGAAGCTAGCGCGGCTAGAACGATACCCCAAACTAATTTAATACGGTTTGGCGGATTTAAACTACCATGTGTCGTTAACATTCCTAGAACGAATGTCGCAGAATCTGCAGATGTAATAAAGAATGTAGAAATAAGAAGAATAGCTAGAATAGATAAAGCTGATCCAAAGCTTCCCATTTGATCAAACATAGCGAATAATCCTACTTCTGTTCCCATCTCTTTCACTTTGTCAAAGATATGTGCATCACCAAACAGTTCCATATGAATACCAGTTCCGCCGAAAACAGAGAACCAAAGCGCACCAATTACGGTCGGTACGAGTAACACACCGATAACAAACTCACGAATTGTACGCCCTCGTGAAACGCGAGCAATAAACGTACCTACGAATGGTGACCATGCAATCCACCACGCCCAATAGAAAATTGTCCATGACTGAATCCATTGATTTCCGCCTTCATCTAATGGACTTAATCGGAAACTCATACTTGGCAACTCCTGAATGTAAGAACCAATTGTTGAAGTGAAGTAATTCATAATAAAGTTTGTTGGACCTGCAAACAATACAATAATCATAAGTGCAAATGCCAAAATAATATTCGCATTACTTAAATATTTAATTCCTTTATCAAGACCTGTTTGCGCAGATAACATGAAAAGAACAGTTACGATTGCAATAATAACAAGCTGTGTCGGTAAGGAGTTCGGGATAGATGTTAAATAACTAACACCACCTGCAATTTGTTTCGCGCCAAGACCTAATGATGTCGCAACACCAAACACCGTCGCGAAAACAGCTAACACATCAAATGAATGAGCAATACGCCCATGTTCCCCGCCTTTAAATAACGGACCTACTGTCGCACTAATTGTACTTGCTTTTCCTTTTCTAAAAGTAAAGTAAGCAATACATAACGCTACAAACGCATATAGTCCCCACGGATGTAATCCCCAATGGAAAAATGAGAAACGCAGTGCAAGACGCGCACTTTCCTCAGTTGCTCCTTCTCCAAACGGAGGTGCATACAAATGATTTAATGGTTCGGCAACGCCCCAGAAAACTAAGCCGATACCCATACCAGCACTAAATAACATAGCAAACCATGTCATATAACTATAATCAGGTTCGTCATCATCTTTACCTAAACGAATAGAACCGTATTTCGAGACAATTAAAAAGATAGACACACCTAAGATAATAGAAACAGAAATAATATAAAACCAGCCAAACTTACTAACTAATGCAGTTTGAATTGCGGTTGTTACATTTCCTAGGCTACCTTTTCCAATAATAGATTCGGGAATAATCCCCCAAATTGTAAATGCAATACATAATGTTAATGATACGATGAATGTTTTTGTCAGTTTCCTCATCAAATCCCCCTTCGTAGGTTTCACTTTTGTAAATAACATAAATTCCGATATGTTAAATCGGATAGAAAACTATAAATTTTGCGGTGATTTTCGTTCAACTCTCTTACTTTCACCTTCACCAATTAGAATTCTGATGGACAGCCTTACCTTCCGTATAACCTTTTCACTCTGCAAGAGCTCCAAGATAGAAATACTGCTGTCAAATTGTGCGAGAAAAATGCGGATGGGAATGTATTTTCCCAAAAAAGGATGTGTTACAGATGTAAAAAAGGGCATTTTTCTTCCTTGCAACCCTTTCTTCTTGTAACAATTATGCGGTTTTTTTGCTAGTATATAGCACATGTTTATAGATTCACAAACGAAATGTTTATGTTTATATAACTATATTACCCATAAAACGGTAAAATACTCAAGGAATGTAATCGTTTAGTAAACATTATGTAACACTCTCGTAATATTTTTATTTACGCCGAAAACAATATGTTGTATTAAATATTTTGAATATAACTAGAAACCTAATAATCACCTAGAGTGAAAAACGCTTTCCTATATTTTTTGCTATATTACAGGATATTAACGACTTATTACGAATGGTTTGTAATTGTGTGTTTTCCCCAAATCCGAAAAAATCTGTTGCTATAATGAGGACACGAAAACAAACGCAATGGAGGCTATCATGAAAAAATTAATTGGTATAGCAACAGCAGCAGTTTTTGGTCTTGGGATTTTCACATCATCTGCCAATGCAGAAACTGTTGTAACAACAGACGTATTAAACGTACGCGAAAACCCTACTATGGAATCAAAAGTTGTCGGTAAATTACTAAACGGTAATAAAATAGATGTTCAAAATACAGAGAACGGATGGTCAAAAATCACTTTAGATGGTAAAGACGCATTCGTAAGTGCAGAGTTCACAAAAAGCATCTACTACGTAACAGCTAACGTATTAAACGTACGTGCTGAAGCGAACACAAACTCAGAAATTCTTGGGACGCTTAAGAAAGACGATATGATCGAAACAACGAACCAAGTACAAAACGAGTGGTTACAATTTGAATATAACGGGAAAACAGCTTATGTTCACGTTCCTTTCTTAACAGGTACAGCACCTGTTATTGAGAAACAAGAACAACCTGCTCCTGCTAAAACTGTAGCACCAGCTAAAGCTCAAGCACCTGCAGCACAAGCAAAACCAGCTGCTAAGCCTGCTGTGAAAGCTGCTGAAACTAGCGAACCTTCTGGTGGTCGTGAGTTAACAGTTGTAGCTACAGCATATACAGCTCACCCGAGCGAGAACGGTGGCACATATGGCGGCCGCGTATTAACTGCAATGGGTCATGACTTAACAGCGAATCCAAATATGAAAATGATTGCTGTTGACCCGAAAGTAATCCCATTAGGATCTAAAGTATGGGTTGAAGGTTATGGAGAAGCTATCGCTGGAGATACTGGCGGTGCAATTAAAGGTAACCGTATCGACATTCTACTTGGATCAGATAGTGCTGCCCAAAAATGGGGACGCAAAACTGTTAAAGTGAAAATTTTAAAATAACCAATGACTGCTACAGCCAGTTCTCTTTGTTGAGAACTGGCTTTTATTTTTTTATAATACATATAAGGAGGTTACACCCATGAATATACAAGCAAAAGTAGACTGGATCGGTACACCAAAACCGTATATATATAAAGATGAAGTCACATATGACGCTACTTCCATTGACTTCTCACTCGCTGGCGATGACAATCGCTATAAATTAATTGTGCTCGACCATGAAGGAAATACACATTACAAAATTGTCCAATATGGAATCAAACCAGGCTCACAAAAGCCTTTTCCCATCGACATACCATTCGAAGAAAACATGTTACCTATTACAAAACAAATATTACATGATCCATATGTAAAAGCGGTATTGCAGGAATCGCGCTCTTAATTACAAAAAAGGATGTTGCCTAGCAACATCCTTTTTTGTAATTCAAATTTCATTTTTTCTGTTTTGAGCATTTTTTGTTTATAATGGTAGAGGAAAGAAATCTGTGTACGGAGGAATATTATGCTGCAACACTCAATTACGAAAGATGAAATTATGATGATTGCGAATGAGTTCGTTCAAGGACTAGATCCACAGCAAACGGCTGATCAGGAACATGTCGCTACAGCTCGGCACCTATATCGTAGTGGTGTTGTCTATAACGTTGACTTTGATGGTTATACGCTATCAGGAACTGTAGATGCGGAAGGCAGTGTATATAGCGTTCACATTCCGATTCGTAATGTCGCTGAAAGCTATTGCGATTGCTTCGCACCAACACAATGTGAGCATATGCTAGCTGTGTTACTATCTGCAGCGTCTAGTTTCGGGCAAGTAGGGGATGTATTAACTTTATTTAAAAATAATACGAAACCTTCCCTTCCTCCTATTCGAACTGCAAGACAAGTATTGCAATCATCAGCTTTTGAAGAAACGGATTATAAAAGTTGGCAATCGTATTTCGATAAAGAATATGATGCATTTAAAAAAGAACAAGCGCGGCTTACTTATAAACAAATGTATTTTCTTATGAGTATCTTTACGGACTTCTATACGAAACTTGAGCGAAAAGCTCCGCGCGTCATTGCGATACATGAATTATTCCGCCTACACGCGGCACTTTATTGCTTTCAAAAATTGTTAGAAGAAATTCAGGCATTTGAAGTAAACAAAACGTATTCTTATCATCAGCCTGTTAACGTCGTTCGGTTATTTGTAGATAAAGTGGAATCTATCGTTCGGGACTTACAATCAGAAGCGATTCCTCCTGATTCGGAATCAATTTTGCAAGAAACAGCTCGTCTCATTCACGAAGTATTCTTCTCGACCGACTCTTATACACAAGAACGATATTTCATTTATCGTCACATATGGAGTGAACTCTTAAACAATAAAGAGCAACTGCAAGAGGAAGAAAAACGAATTGATACGAAAATCAATCCACTTTCCAAAGCATTAGCATCTTCTCATCTACTCTTTTTAAATGAAGAAGACCAATTAGCAATGGACTTACTAAAAAAACAGCCCGCTTCTGTTGTAAGTCTGTATTTCTATTGGTTAGAAGAGCTATTAAGTGCCATGCAGTGGGCTCGTGCGAAAAACTGGCTTTCCTTTACGTACAAACAAGTAAAGGAAACAATACATGAACATGAAAATACAATCTTCATAAAAGATATCGTTCGGTTATTTGTAATCATGTATGAAACATATGCAACACATACAAATGAACAAGCTGGATTCGAAATGATTTTACAAGAACTCCTGCCGTATAGTTTCGCAAACTATGAACAATACGTACTCGCAAAGAAACAGTATCGTACATGGGCAGAACTTCATCTCTTATATGGGTTTGAAGCAATTGAACTGTTAAAGGAACCGCTGAAAGATATTGAAAAAGAAGCGCCGGAAGCAGCACTTCCTCTTTATCATCTTGCTACCGTAGAGGCAATTGAAGAGCGAAATCGTAAATCATATAGACGTGCAGTTCGTTACTTAAAGAAATTACGTACATTATATAAACGATTAAAACGTACAGACGAATGGGACGCTTTCATTATTCACATCGCCAATCTACATTCACGTCTGCGTGCACTACAAGAGGAATTACGGAAAGGAAAATTAATCGATGATCAATCAAACTGAAGTAACAATTAGGCTCCAGCACATTAGTCAAGGTTGGTTCCTTTGGGGAGAAGATGACAGCGGTACTCCATTATCCGTAACAAGTTGGAAACAAAATGCATTTACATGGCACTCTACTTCTTTCTACGGTACATTTCTAAAAGAAGCGACCTTTGAAGGAAAACAAGGCGTTATACTAACAAATGCACAAGCATTTGAATACATCGCAAACAAACCGATGAACTCCTTTGCACATATTCAAATGAACGGTCCTATTACAGCTCTTACGAAAGATGCAAATGAATTATGGGATACTTTCACAAGCGGTAGCTTCGTACCCGATATGGAGCGTTGGCCCAAACAGCCATCTTGGAAAGTTCAAAATAGACCAATCGAAGATGAAACATTAGCATCTCTATTCTCAGCGGCGGTAAATGAAAGCATATTACAAGATAACCGCTCAAATGACGGCTGGGAAGATGCAAAAAGGCTATATGAACATTATGACTTTACGAAAAGACAGCTGGAAACCGCACTACATGAAGAAGATTGGCTTCGAAAAATTGGTTATATTGAAGATGATCTTCCGTTTACAGTCGGTCTAAGACTACAAGAACCGCAAGAAGAATTTGAAATGTGGAAGCTTGAGACGATTGTTACACCAAAGCGTGGAGCTCATCGCATATATGTATATGAAACCATCGATTCCTTACCGAAAAGATGGCACGATTATGAAGAGCGTGTTACCGAAACACAAGAAGGTTTTAGTAAGCTCGTACCGTGGCTAAAAGAAGATGATACGTTCCGAAACGAACTCTTTGAAACAGAAGCGTGGAACTTCTTAACAGAAGCAAGTAACGAATTACTCGCAGCTGGTATTACGATTTTACTACCATCATGGTGGCAAAATTTAAAAGCAACAAAACCAAAATTACGTGTTCAGCTGAAGCAAAATGCCACGCAAACACAATCTTTCTTCGGCATGAATACACTCGTTAATTTTGACTGGCGCATTTCAACGAACGGCATTGATTTGTCAGAAAGCGAATTTTTCGAGCTTGTTGAGCAAAACAAACGGTTATTCAATATAAACGGTCAATGGATGCGACTAGATCCAGCCTTTATTGAAGAAGTAAGAAAACTCATGAGCCGCGCCGATAAATATGGACTAGAAATGAAAGATGTCCTTCAGCAACATCTTTCAAATACGGCTGAAACAGAAATTGTAGAAGAGGATAGTCCATTTACGGATATTGAAATTGAACTAGACGGATATTATGAAGAATTATTCCAAAAGCTCTTACACATTGGCGATATCCCAAAAGTAGATGTCCCTTCTTCACTGAATGCAACACTCCGCCCGTATCAACAACACGGCATTGAGTGGCTATTATATTTACGAAAACTTGGATTTGGGGCATTATTAGCCGATGATATGGGGCTTGGAAAAAGTATTCAAACGATTACTTACTTACTATATGCAAAAGAAAACAATCTCAAAACAGGCCCTGCATTAATCGTAGCGCCGACATCCGTTCTTGGGAATTGGCAAAAAGAATTTGAGCGTTTCGCACCGAATTTACGTGTTCAATTACATTACGGAAGTAACCGAGATAAGGGAGATTCATTTAAAGATTTCCTTCAATCGGCAGATGTTGTATTAACTTCTTATGCATTAGCTCAACTCGATGAGGAAGAACTGACTTCGTTATGCTGGGACGCTGTTATTTTGGATGAAGCACAAAATATTAAGAATCCGCATACGAAACAGTCAAAAGCAGTACGAAACTTGCAGGCAAACCATAAAATCGCTCTAACCGGTACGCCGATGGAAAATCGACTCGCCGAACTTTGGTCCATTTTCGACTTTATTAATCATGGATACCTCGGAAGCTTAGGTCAATTCCAACGTCGTTTCGTCACACCGATTGAAAAAGACCGTGATGAAGGAAAAATCCAACAAGTTCAACGTTTTATCTCACCATTTTTACTGCGCCGAACGAAGAAAGATCAAACAGTCGCATTAAACTTACCAGATAAACTAGAACAGAAAGCTTATTGCCCTCTTACTGGAGAGCAAGCTTCCTTATATGAACAACTTGTTCAAGATACATTACAAAACGTAGAAGGATTAAGTGGGATTGAGCGCCGTGGATTTATATTACTTATGCTGAACAAGCTAAAACAAATTTGTAACCATCCGGCTCTTTATTTAAAAGAAGAAGAACCACAAAATGTCGTTGAACGCTCTATGAAAACAAAAACGTTAATGGAGCTCATCGAAAATATAAAAGATCAAAATGAAAGTTGTCTCATCTTCACGCAATACATTGGCATGGGAAACATGCTAAAACGTGTGTTAGAAGAAAACTTCAGTCAGCGCGTCCTCTTCTTAAACGGTAGTGTACCGAAGAAAGAACGGGATAAAATGATTGAGCAGTTCCAAAACGGAACGTATGATATTTTCATTCTATCATTAAAGGCTGGCGGAACAGGCTTAAACTTAACTGCTGCCAACCATGTTATTCACTATGATCGTTGGTGGAATCCAGCTGTAGAAAATCAAGCAACGGACCGTGCATATCGCATTGGTCAAAAACGATTCGTTCATGTTCATAAACTCATTACTACAGGAACGTTAGAAGAGAAAATTGATGAAATGTTAGAACGAAAACAATCATTAAACAACGCTGTCATCACAAGCGATAGTTGGATGACTGAACTATCGACAGACGAATTAAAAGAATTACTTGGTGTATAAACATAAAAAAGGAGCTAATCTCTAAATGAGATTAGCTCCTTTTTCTATGCCAAAACCAATTGCTTATTATAATTCCTGTTAACCCGCCGCACGTATCTAGCAATGAGTCTTGCCACATTGGTGTACGATCTCCTGTAAACGATTGATGAATTTCATCAAATGTTGCATACCCCGCAACGAAAAGGAGAGCGTATATAAAGCACCTTTTTTTCGAATAACCCGATCGATAAAAAGCGTAATACGTCAATGAACCAAGCATGAAGAACACCATAAAATGAGCGCCTTTACGAAGGAAAAACTCAACAAATCCGCCTACACCTTTATTTTCAATACTAACAGGTGTACCTCCGCCATAATCGATAGATACCCATGAAAAATGCTCTTTCACAAATTCAACATTTATATATTGCTCAATATCTGAGCGCATATCCTGCTTTTTATACGGTTGTGCTGAAGAATAGAAAATCAGCCCCATCCATAGTAATACAGGAATCCAAAATAATTTACGATTCATTCTTCCGAAACTCCTCTCCTAGTCTTTTAAGAGTACCAAAAAAAAAATAAAATTTCACGCCCAAACATGACATTTCAGCCCTATTTATAAAGTGAAAGGGGGTGATAAATATGGCAGTTGAAACAATCGTAATGGATTTAACACTACGTCTTGTATTAAACAACGGATTAGATAAGAACGGCAAAACAGTTTTTAAGAACAAACAATTTAAGGGTGTGAAAACAAACGCAAACTTAGAGCAAGTACACAACGTAGCACGTGCTCTTGCCTCATTACAAGAATCATCACTTCACGCTGTACAGCTTGTAAGCATATCAGATCTTTCTAACCTATAAAGTGAAACTTTAATCAGTGGGGGCATCCCCACTGATTATTAGCCCGCACCAATCGGACGTTTACGTGATAAATACAAAGGAGGAAAACATATGCAAGTACTAGAATTAATTTTCGCGAAAGAAAATGGAAAAACAGTAGTTTTTTCTATTGAGAAGCCCATCACACCCATCAATACACAAGTCGTATCTCAAGTAATGGATACCATTCTTGCCTCATCCGTATTTTCATCAATTGATGAAAACACTCGAAAAAAAGGAGCACGTCTCGTAGAAAAAAATGTCTCTGAAGTTCCAATTACGCTATAAAGTGAAACTTTAATCAGTGGGGGGTTCATCCCCACTGATTATTAGCCCGCACCAATCGGGCATTTACGGGCAGTTGATCTCCACCTAACTTCTTTTCTCCAGCCGAATTTTGAGAGAGGTGTCTTACTGCCCGCAAATAGCGGGGCAAATGAAAAAGACGAATCTGCATCATTTTGCAGGTTCGTCTTTTTTCTTCGGCATTTCAATTGGGATAAAGATCTTTGAAACACCAACACAAACATATTTATAGTTTTCTCCGCCTAAATCAAACTCGGTCGTATATGTTGAGAAGAAAATATAATCATTCCGTTTTGTATAATGATCGATTAATAACCCAACTTGTGGCTCAACATACTTTTTCGCCAACTTCTTACCAGCCGATGCTAAATCGCCAAGGAGACCTTCTTCGTTCTCTTTTTGAACTTCATCTAGCTTCTTACTCACATCGTTACGTTTCATAAACTGCTTCGCTGCCCAGTCTGTATATTCTCCTTTACTCGGATTGCTATTTGCTAAATATACTAGGAGAACAACAACTAGAGCCATAATAATATACCTTTTCTTCATACTATCTCACCGCCTACTCTTTTCTATTTTCATATATATGTACAAGCGATGCAAATTAGAAAAACTATTACATATTGTATTGTAAACGAACAACCAAAATTTACAATACGAAACAAAAGATTAACATTTAATTTACTTAATTCATATATAATGATATTAATAACAATATTTTATAAAGGAGGACTTAGAATTATGGCTAATGATGAAAATGATATTTTTATTTCTAATTCTACAATGATGCTAGAGCCTTGCAAGCACCCTTACTATTGCACAACAATTATCGACAGTAGCGGTGATCATATACACTCCAGTCAAACTGCCATCCAACTCATAAAGAAATCTTGTCTAACGAATGTTCACTCTACTTATCAAGGCAGACGTAATGCAGTCCAAACGAATTTCAAATTCAAACAAAATGTCCCAATTCCAATTAACCATAGGGAATATATTTGCGCTTTCCCAACAGAATCTCCTTCTTCTCCAAACTGTATATGGTTATTTTACAACCATATAGATGACATAGAATTTTTCAAAAAGAGCAAACAAGCTACAATTTATTTTTCAAATGGTACTTCTACTACAATACACATCAGTCCCCATAAGTTAAAACAGCAAGTATTAAAAGCTGGATACGTACTATCACGTATGAACATGCAAGATTCACTACAATTTAAAAACCTCTTGTTGCATTTACTACCTTAAAATAACAAGTAGAATGGAAAGCAACATCTCTTGCCTTCCATTCTTATGTTAATATTTATCCTCTTAAACTATCTCGCATTTTCTCTAGTGCTTGCCGATATATCCATCTCACTTGATAAAATGTCATTTCTGTCTCTAAAGCGATTTCCCCTATCGTCTTCCCTACAAAAAAGTGTTCAAAAATAATATACTTCTCCTTCTCATCTAACACACTCATCAAATCTTTCGCTCTCATTTCAATATCTTCAAAATGGAAAATATCTTCATACTCTCCTACACATACATATCTTTCTTGCACAGTAGATTCTTTCTTCAATCTTTCTAATATATAACCACGCACGGTTACAAGTGCATATGCGGGGAAGAATCCCTTCTCCGCATCAAATCTTTCATATGCATACCAAAGACCGATTAAACCACATTGATAATACTCTTCATAATCTTGACGAATACCTAGCTTCTTTATTTGATTTACAATCATTCCTTCATACAACACAACTGCCTCTTTAAAAGTTGCTGGTTTCACACAGTACCCACTTCTAAAAGGTATACCTCTTTGTTATTCCGCCGGTACCTTCACAATATAAAAATAAAGAATAGAATTCACTGTGAGTAATTTCAAATATTGCTATCCAAATTTGAAATAGCACTAGGCAGAATCTGAAATTCAGCTGGCCATATTTGAAATAAGGGTAAAAATAAAAAAGGTGACTCTCGGAAGAGCCACCTTTTAGTCCAATCATATTATACCGGCAAACCAGGTAAAAACTTTGCCATCAATACAACAATCGCAGCTAAGAATACCGCCTTAATAATGAATAAAACGATAATTGGAATAGCTGCTTTCACTTTACTTAATCCTGCTGTAACTTGTAATCCTAACCAAATTAAAACTAAATTCCATAAATAGAACACTTCAATTGAATTAGCGATTCCATATGCAAGTGAGCCTTTCTCAAATAACGGACCTAAACTTGTATACGCAGTTGGTGCAGCACCTAAAATTAAAGCTATAATACCATTAATGAGTCCACCAATAATAACAATAATATCCGCGTATACAATAATCATTACTATTTTTTTATAAGAAGTATCATTCCCGTAAAACATCATAAACACTTTATAAATAGCTGCAACAACTAATGTTGCAATCATAACACCTACTATTCCCCATAGCGTACTAGAAATTAAATTTGATACAAGCGATCCCTGCTCTGCAAGTGCACCACCTAATTTCTTTTGCATTTCAATCATCTCAGGTGATGTATACGTAATATACGAATTTAAACCACCCACAAGTCCTTGTAATAGCGCCACTATGAAGAACAGACCCCAAACTTTCTCAGTCGTCTTCATTCTCTCAAACTGTAAACCAGGCGAAGTAATCATTCCAAACAATGATGGCTTCTCTCCGCCAGTTTTTTGTGTATTCACATTCGCTTCCATTATAACGCCTCCTTCTATTTATATAACCCGTTCTAACGGGCGGTTCACTTCCTCATATAGAGGCTACGAACCGCCCACTAGAACGGTAATTTGTAGTAGAGAATCTCCTCTCTACTACACTATTAATTACTCATAACGTAATGCTTCAATTGGATCTAATTTCGCAGCTTTGTTCGCTGGAATTAATCCAAAAATAATACCAAGTGTCATTGAGAACAGTACGCCTCCAACGACAACTTCCCATGAAACGAGTGGTGGCCATTTTGCAAATGTGGATACTATATATGCCCCGCCATATCCAAGACCAATTCCAATCAAACCACCTAGAAGCGTTAACATAACTGCTTCAATTAAAAACTGTAATAAAATTTTACTACGCGTTGCACCAAGTGCTTTACGTATCCCAATTTCGCGCGTACGCTCCGTTACAGATACGAGCATAATGTTCATAACACCAATACCACCAACGACTAATGAAATACCCGCGATACCACCGATAATCATCGTCATAATACCAGTTACCTTAGAAACATTTTCTTGGAATTCTTTTAAATTCACCAGTTCATATTTACCTGAAATTTCACTTGGCTTACGACTATTTAATACATCAACAGCTTGTTTCCCAGCTGCTTCTAAATCGTCTACATTTTTAGCTTGAATTGCGATATTTTGAATATCATCTGTTCCGAATAAAACAGGCCATAATGTAAGGGGGATTAATGCTTCTTCCATTTCAAATCCCATAAACTCATTATCAGATGTATACACACCAATAATTTGCATCGGTTGTCCTTTCATCTCAATAATTTGTCCTACTGGGTTTACGTCCTTAAATAACGTCTCTTCTGTTTTTGTACTAATCATCACAACGTTATTTGCATGAGTAATATCTGATTCACTTAAAGTACGTCCCTTTACGACCTTTACTTTATTTACTGCAAAATATTCATTATCAAGACCAATAACATTCAACCTTGCTTTTTTATCATTTACATCAATCGTCTCTGTCGTCGAATTTGTCGTAATAACATGTGAAACATCTTTCACTTGTTTTACTTCTAAAATATCCTCTTCCGTTAACTTTGGTATTTCAAATCCGCCTATAGCAAATTCATCATTAATATCTGGTTTAAATTGAATTGGCATAAGATTATTACCACCAGAACCTGCGAATTTCGACTTCAGCATCGCTTCCCCGCCTTGCCCAATTGCAACGACAGTAATAATAGAACCTACCCCGATAATAATACCGAGCATCGTAAGAGCTGAACGCAGTTTATGAGCTAAAATAGAAGATAGGGCAATTTTTATACTATCTAGTAAACTCATACCGCACACCTTCTATCTTCTGTAATTTTCCCATCTCGCAATACAATGCGGCGGGAAGAATACGCTGCTACTTCCTCTTCATGCGTAACCATAACAATTGTCGTACCTTCTGCATTAAGTTTCGTGAAAATATCCATAACTTGCTCCCCAGACTTCGTATCAAGCGCACCAGTCGGCTCATCGGCCATAATGAACGTTGGATTATTCGCAATCGCTCTTGCAATTGCGACACGCTGCTTCTGTCCACCTGACAATTCATTTGGTAAATGATGTACGCGGTCCGCTAATCCAACTTTACCTAATGCCTCTAAAGCACGCTTGCGACGCTCGGCTTTCTTTATGCCGCCATATACGAGCGGAAGCTCAACATTTTCGACTGCGGAAAGACGCGGAAGCAAATTAAAGTGCTGAAACACAAAACCGATATATTCATTACGAATTAAAGCAAGCTTTGACTCGTCTGCTGTTAAGATATTCACATCATTCAGCATATATTCGCCTTCTGTTGGACGATCTAAACAACCGATAATATTCATAAGCGTTGACTTACCAGAACCAGAGGGCCCCATAATCGAAACGAACTCACCGTCTTGAATCGTTAAACTAATACCGTGCAAAATCGGCACCGCCAATTTTCCTTGATAATACGTTTTAGCAATATGATTTAACGTAATCATTTCTCTTTCACTTCCATTCCGTCATACACATCGTCGGAAGGATTTTTAACCACCTTTTGCCCCACTGTTACGCCTTCAGTAATCTCTGTCCAGTCTCCATCAGTAGAACCTTTTTTCACATTTTGTTTACGAAGCTTCCCTTTATCCTCAACATAAACAAATGCATCACCGTCTTTTTCTACAATGCTCTTAGTCGGCACAGCAACCATCTTCTTATTCTCTAAATTCACTTGCAATGAAACGTGATAACCTGGAGATAAACCATCTTGACTATCAAGACTTGCTTTATATGTATATTGGGACATACTTTGAGTCGCTTCACCCATACCGCCTGCTTGCGCCATCTCTGCACTCGTTGGGAATTCACTTACCTCTGTAATTTTACCTGTCCACTTCTTCTTATTATTTGCTTTCGCAGTTACAGTAAATGTTTGATCCTTTTGAATTTGTGACTTTTGAAGCTCAGTTAACGTCCCTTGAACTTGGAATGGATCTTTAGAAGCCACTTGTAAGAAGGCTTTCCCTTGACCACCTAACGCTTGAGATGAACTTTGCGCCGCATCTTTATCTAACTTTTGAACAACACCAGCAAAGTTACTATAAATCGTAAGTTCTTTCTGCTTTTTACTTAACTCTTCTTTCTGCAACTTCCCTTTCTCTTTCTCAAGATCAGTTGTCTTTTGTGCTATCTCTAACTCACTTACTTGCTCTTCCATCGGATCTGTTACTTCTTTCCCAGCTCCACTATCTTTCGCTTTCTTAATTTCTTTCTTCAGCGAATCAATCTTCTTCTTCCCTTGATCATAACGCATATCTGCCATCTTCTGATCAAGCTCAGCTTGCTTCATTTGAAGATTAATCTCTTCATTATCATAAGAGAATAACTTCGTACCTTTCTCTACCTCTTGCCCTTCTTTTACCTCAATATCTTTCACTTTTCCTTTAGTCGGATCCGCATAAAAACTTTCAATATTCCCAGGTTTCACCTGACCAGAAATTAACTTCGTATTATTTAGCTTTCGCTCCGTTACTTTCTCAAAACTTACAGCATCAGCAGATGTTGATGCCCCCTTCTTCTTGCCTTGCATAATAAAAATATTAACTGCTGCTACAATAACAATTAGTGCAATAACCCCGATGATAATCCATTTCTTCTTCTTGTTTGGAGTACGAACCGTATTTGGTAACATATTCTCTCTCCTTTTTATAACTTAATAGTTTAATATAAAAATTGCATAAAACTTTCTGAAAATGAATTACATATTATTACATTCTTTTTACAAAGTTTTACACATCCATTTATATTGTAACAAAAATTTCCATGATTAGAAATATGACATTATGTCTTTTAAGATAGATTTAAGGAAAGATTATCTTAATATAAGAAAAGCTATCCAAAATGATAATTGGATAGCTTTTCAGACAAAATATTACGCTACTTTAGAACCTTTTCTCTCATGTCCCATTTGAACAATCAGTAAGAACATTGTTGCTAATACACCACCTGCTAACAGTAACATGAAGCAGCCATCCCAGCCAGAACGATCAACAATAATACCAATTGCTGCGTTTGCTACGAAGCTTCCTCCCACATAACCAAACAGACCACACATACCAACCGTTGTACCTACTGCAAATTTCGGTACTAATTCCATTGCACTTAAACCAATTAAGAACTGTGGTACATAAATTAAACAACCGATAATAGAAACTGCAATACTCACAACAAGAACATTAGTTGCTTGCCAATATACGATTGTTCCAACAACAACCCCAGCCATACTCATAACACATAATGGCATACGTTTTCCTTTGAATAATTTATCGCTTAAGAAGCCAACAATTAAAGAACTCGGAATTGCCGCTGCCTCAAATATTGAATACGCTGCATGCGCTTCTGTTTTTGTAAAACCTTTAACTGTTGTTAAGTAAATTGGTACCCAGTTAATAACACCGAAACGAATTAAATAAACAAATGCATTTGCAATACATAAGAACCATACAAATTTATTTTTCACTACATATTTCATTAGAATTTCTTTTGGTGACATCTTGTTAGTATTATCTGCTTTTTCAAGATCTTCATAGTCATTACGATATTCATCAATTGGCGGAAGACCTTCAGATTCTGGTGTATCCTTCGCATTAATCCAAACAAGAACTGAAATTACCATAGCGATAATGGCTGGGAAAATAAACACGCCACCTTGCCAATGATTTTCACCAAAAATACCTACACCAATTCCAATGAATGGTGGAACAAGTAATCCACCAACGTTATGTGAAATATTCCAAAGACCTGTTTTCGTACCACGTTCTTTCTTTGAAAACCATTTCGTCATAACAATACTACAAGGGGGTGCTCCCATACCTTGTACAATACCGTTTAGAACAAGTAATGTTAAAATCATCCCAAAGGAAGATGCATAGCCGAAACAAATATTAACAAGACCAGATAAAAATAAACCTACTGCAATAAATCGTTGTGCAAAAGCCTTATCCGATAAATTCCCCATAAAGAATTTACTAAGTCCGTAAACAACAGCCATTACTGCGCCTAATAATCCAATTTGTGTCGTGCTAAATCCAAATTCATCTACTAAATACGTAGTAGATAAATTAAAGTTACTGCGAACTAAATAATAAGCAGCATATCCAACTGAAATCCCAATTAACACACGAATACGTAGTAATCGATATACACGATCAATCATATTCGCTGGCAATCGCTCAATTGCAGGTGCTGGCTTAAGCCATTTAAACATATATTTTCGTCTCCTTTTCTCACTTCTGAGAGAGACGCTGTCTATTCCATATCTCGATTATTCCACTATTTGATATACTTTGGTTCGTTCTTCTAACCGGCTGTCCTTCTATTTCTTTCTCATTCTTCGCAAACATCGTTGGTACACCAAACGAAACTTTTTCTAAAATGTGCCCCGCCTCTTCCGATAAACAATAATCAATAAATAAATCCGCAATAATACCACTCGGTGCACGCTTTAGTTTCGAAATCGCATTGACAGATAAGCCTGTTTGCTCAGGTTCGTTACTTACAATAGGAAAGCCTTGTTTTTGAAGCATTCTTTGATCTCCCATAAAATTGATGCCTATCATATATTCACCACTCGCAACAAGTTCTGCTGGTATGTAACCATTCACCGTTACTTCTCCAACTTGCTCTGCCAAGTTCTTAACATATTCCTTCGCTTCCTTTTCACCTAAAGTATCAATAAGTGATTGAAACAACGTATATGCTGTACCTGAAACATTTGGATCGGGCATGACAATCTTTCCCTTATATACTGGATTTAATAAATCTTGCCACCTTGATGGATAAGGAAGTCCGAGCGATGCTATTTCTTCATTCCACCGCTCTTTATTAATCGCAATTGCCAGTTTCTCCACTTCATAACCGTACCAATAACCGTCTTTATCTTTCACAGTCTTCGAAATACGATTCGCATGCTGGCTCGTAACAGGAATAGAAAGGTTCTGTTGCTTCATCATTTGATGCGCATCTACTGTACCACCAATAATAATATCTGCTTTCGGATTTCCAGCTTCCTCTTCCACTCTCCGAAGAAGCTCTTCCGTCGAAAGGCGAATAAACTCATACGTACATCCGCGCGGTTTACAAAATGACGAAAGCAAAGCCTCACCAACTTCCTCGCGGGCTGCTACATATGCAACAAGATGACGATCATCCAAAATAGGGAGACCATTTTTATTATATTTAATAGAGGTTGTATCTCGAGAGCAACTAGACATCGCTCCTCCGAATATTAGCAAAAAGAAGAAAAGGGCTATCTTTCTCATGATACATTCTCCTTTACGAGTAAATCTGCTAGGGAGCCCTTCATATACATGACATTCCCGTTATTATCACCGAGATATTGCACAACAAAGTACGTTGGATACACAGAAATCGTAAGAATATCTTCACGCTCATTCTTTATACGCTTACCTGTCTTATAAGCGGTAATATAAGCAATTGGTTCATTCTGTGATTGTAATAATTTCTGTATTTCTCCGTAATCTGTAATTTGCTTTGCGTACCGAATCGAATCAAGTATGTGCGTAAGATCCATCGCACGTTCTACATCACCTTGGCGGACGACGACATCCTTTGCTGAAGCAAAGAAATCGCTAATACGCTCTGGCGTGTAATACAGGCTTAACAAATACGTTTGAAGTGCTGAAATCATCGGATCCATACCATTCTTTCCGTATACGTTCGCCTCATACTGGAACAAGTCACCTACTGCAAAAGTACGCTTATGTCCATTCAAGTACGTTACTTCTCCAGTAAATACTTGTTCTTGGCTCTTAACATCCCTCGGCTCTATTCGAATTCGGTCAAAGAATGAAACAATCGTATGTAAACGAACTTCATCCGTTACAACAATTTCTCCCCACTTTTCATGCCTTACTCTTACTTCAGTTGGAAGTGATTCATTCACTCTTTGTAAAACGGCTTGTTTGTCATTTACAATTGTGATTCGATTATATATTTGCTTCTCCATAACATAAAACAAAATGAGAGAAACAATCATACAAAGGACAAACATAAGAATTTGAAATGATAGCCTTTTCATTTCTGCCTACCTCCAAGATAAAAAAACGTTGTTTCGAAAATACCGCATAATTGTTTCATAAATGTATCATTTAACCGCTTTCAAGTTTTTTATGTCTTCCATCCGCCTTGGAAGTAAGAATGTAATAAATATTGTAGTCCCTATCTCTTCACTACTCTCAATCTTCATACTTCCGCCTTGCTTATTCATAATCTCCTGACAAATATACAAACCATATCCATTCCCGTAACTAGAAGGCAGTACTTTACCTTCTGAAGATCCATCCCACTCCGCAAGCACGGCTTCATCTATACCAATACCATCATCATGAACAAAAATCTTCGCTTCATGCTCATTTACAATTACATTCATTCGTATTTGCGTAGCATCGCTATATTTTATCGCATTATCAAGCACGTTTAAGAAGATCTGTTTCGTCTTATCGAAATCCGCAACAACATGTACATCCGTTAACTCATTTATAACTTCAATCTCAAATTTCTGCAGGCGAGGTTTCACAATTGAAACTGCTTCTTCTGCCAATTCCTTTATGTTCACAACCGTAGGAGATACTTCGAACGTACTCGTTCCATATTTCGATGACTTAAGCAACTCTTCTACAAGTGATAATAACCGTTCACTTTCCACAGCCACATAACGAAGACTCTCCTGTACATCTTCCTTCGCTTGTAACTTCGGAATTAAATCAACATAACCAATAATCGCTGTTAGCGGTGTTTTCAGCTCATGCGTAATACGGTCTAAGAAATCTTTCTGTTTCTCTTTTTCTTCTTTCAATTGCTTAATATGCAGTTCAATTCCATCAGCCATCGCATTAAAGGATGCTGAAAGCTGTGCAATTTCCACATACTCGTTTAGTTCAATCTTACTTTTATAATCACCATTCGCAAGCCGCTGTGCCATTTGTCTTAATTGATCAATCGGCTTATGAAGAGACTTTGCCAAACGAATTGCAAAGAAAATACCAGTAGCCACTAGACAAAGAGACGTCATTAAAAACGTCCAACTCACATTTGTTAAAACTTCCTTCTCACCCGTTAACTCATTTATAAAACGAATACTTCCAATGACATCGTTTCCATAATAAACTGGGCTTGAAAACAAAAGAATTGGGGCCGGGTCTCCCTCTTCGAAAACATAAGATTTCTTTCCTTTCAAGGAGCTCTCAATATCAATATTTCGATGAAGTAATGCACCTTTTTGTGTATCTGCAACAACATCACCGTTCTTCCCAATCATCTGTACACGGACATCCATCCGCTTCGCTAAATAAGAAGCAATTAAAAGCGAGTTCGGACCTAACGTCTCCACCTCTGCTTCCTTCTCTAAGTAATTCATCGTATAAATTTGTGCTTCTACACTTAACTTTTCTAAAGAATCTGCTGCGTTATGATACATATTCTTTTCTAACGTAATATAAACAACCGCGTACAAAAGAACAAGAATCGGGATTAAAAGCCCAACTATCCCAAATACCATATTTCGTTTCAACGACATATCATCACCACTTAACAATCCAGCTTATAGCCAACGCCATAAATTGTTTTAATATACTCCCCGCTCGTACCAAGCTTCTTCCTAAGTCTTTGCACCATAATATCAACCGCTCTCGTATTTCCGATATACTCAAAACCCCATACTTTCTCAAGCAACTCATCTCTCATAAATACACGCTGCGGATTCGAAACAAACAGCTGACATAAATTAAACTCCCGGTACGTTAACTGAATTTCTTGTCCACTAACATGTAATTTTCTTTCCTTAGGACAAATGATTAACTCCCCGGCTCGAATTACCTCGTGACTTACAGCTACCTCCTCCTTCTTCACACGTCTGCTCATATTCTTCACACGAAGAATAAGCTCCGCATAATTGAAAGGTTTCGTCACATAATCATCCGCACCAAGTTGCAGGCCAAGCAATTTATCATTCATCTGACTCTTTGCAGTTAACATGAGTACTGGAATATCCCTATCCTTCTCACGGAACAAACGAAGCAACTCATACCCATCTGTATCTGGAAGCATAACATCCAAAATCAATACATCTGGTCCTTCATTCCATTTCTCTACGGCTTCTCTTCCGTCAGCTGCTGTCAACACTTCATACCCTTCCATCTCTAACTGCATACGAATCAAATTACGAATACTCGATTCATCATCAACTACAAGTATTTTCATCATTTTCCTCCCTCCGTTCTGTATTATAGTACAGTTTAGTATAGCAAAAATCGTACAAAAAAAGAGCGAGTATTGTCGAACATATTTTGTCGACGATACTCGCTCCTGTTATATTTTATCTCTTATACGCTCGCAATAATAAATTCAGCACGTCCTACAACTCTATATTCCCCAAAATTACTTGGTAATATGAAATGATCTCCTTGTTCAAATCGATACTTTTCAGTCCCATGTACCAATTCTCCTTCGCCATCTATTACACTTATAAGAAGAAATGAATTTTTTTGCGTTAAGTTAACTACTCCATCTAATTCCCATTTTTCCACCGAAAAATAAGAGCATTCAATAAATTTTGTTACATGTAAATCTTCTATTACGTCATATTGAATAGTTTGTTGATTTGAAACAAAGGGTGTCTCCATTACTTCCATACTTTTCTCAAGATGGAGTTCACGCAAATTCCCCTCTGAATCTCTTCTATTATAATCATATAATCGATAAGTAGTATCAGAGTTTTGTTGCGTTTCTAATATTAAAATACCTTCACCAATTGCATGAACCGTTCCGCTTGGAACAAAGAAGAAATCCCCTGGCTTCACTTTTACACGTTGTAATAGCTTGTCCCATCCTTCTTGTTCAACCATATCTACTAGTTCATCTTTTGTTTTCGCATGATGCCCATAAATAATCTCAGCACCTTCTTTACAATCAATGACATACCAACATTCAGTCTTTCCCAACTCACCATTTTCATTTATACGTGCATATTCATCATTCGGATGTACTTGAACAGATAAGTCACGATTTGCATCTAAAATTTTTGTAAGAAGAGGGAAGCGATCCCCCTCAATATTCCCAAATAATTCTCTATGATTGTTCCACAATTGTCCTAAAGATAAACCTTTATACTTTCCAGTCTTAACTACACTTTGTCCGTTCTGATGTGCAGCAAACGCCCAACATTCTCCCGTTTGTTCTGATGGTATTTCATATCCGAAAGAAGTTAATTTCGTACCACCCCAAATTCTTTCTTTAAAAATGGGTGCAAAAAATAACGGTTCTGTCATGATTAAAATCCTCCATTTTATACGATGTCATCTAATAACTTATGTGCTTCCTCTTTCGTTTGGACAGATATTAATCTCTCTCTATAACTATCATCCATAAGTTTTCGTGAAAGCATTTGAAGAATCTTCAAGTGCTCATTTCCTTCGCTCTCTTTTGGAACTGCAATCATAAATATTAACTTTGCATCCGTTCCGTCTAAACTTTTCCAATCTATCCCCGATTGTTTAATTCCAAATACAACACTCGGTTTTTTTACTGCATCCGACTTTCCATGAGGAATCGCAATATTCATTCCAATACCTGTACTGCTCTCTGCTTCGCGACTCATAATAGCTTGCTTAAATTCTGAATCAGAATGTAAAACACCTACAGCATTTAATTTCCCAATCATTTCATCAATAATATCGTCACGTGTCTCTCCTACTAAATTAATATCAATAAGCTCCAGACTCGTTATATCTGTTAACTTCTTAATTTCAACTTTTTCATCTTTCTTTTCTATTACTTGCTCTTGAACTTCCGCTACTTCCTTCGTCGCTGACACTTCTTTCATTTCCTGCGTTTCTTCAACTTTTGAAATATCTTTCTTTAATACATTCACAATAACCGCTGTAACAAGAGAACCTACAATAATAGCAACGAAGAACATAAATACGTTATCTACCGCTCCTAGTACCGCAACAATCGGTCCACCATGTGCTACTCTATCCCCTACATTACCAATCATTGCAATAACAGCACCTGTCATCGAACCGGCCATAATACTTGGAATAACACGTAATGGATCCTGCGCTGCAAAAGGAATAGCTCCTTCTGTAATACCGAATAAGCCCATCGTAAATGAGGCTTTCCCCATTTCCTTTTCAGACTCTTGGAACTTTCTCTTTCCTATAAATGTAGCAAGTCCCATCCCAATTGGTGGAATACAAATTGCTGCTGCGATCGGTCCCATAATTTCATAATTTCCTTCTCCAATCATTGCAGAACCAAATAAGAATGCCACTTTATTTACTGGACCACCCATATCAAATGAAATCATTGCACCTAAGATTAATGCTAAAAGAATTGAACTTGAACCTTGCATACCCGCTAACCAAGCTGTTAACGATTCAAATACTTGTGCTACAGGAGCACCGATAATAAATACAAATGCTAAACCAACAATAAGTGATGTAAATACCGGTATAATAATAATCGGCATAATTGGCTGAATCGCTTTTGGCACTTTTAACTTTTTAATGCCTAAAGCTACATAACCAGCTAAGAAACCTGCGATAATTCCACCTAGGAAACCAGCCCCACTCTCACTACCATAGAAACTTCCAGTTGCTGCAATATATCCGCCAATCATACCAGGAACAAGTCCAGGTTTATCAGCTATACTGTAAGCAATATAACCAGCTAGAATTGGAACCATAAATGCAAATGAAGCTCCACCTATTTGCTCAATTGTTTTCCAAAAAGAACCCTCTGGTATTACTAAACCACCAGGAGTTTTCTCACCGCCAAGTGTCAATGCAATTGCAATTAATAATCCACCTACAACAATGAAGGGAACCATGAATGATACACCATTCATTAAATGACGGTATATAGGATTTTGCTTTTTACCTTGTGAATCATCTCCTGCTTCTTTCACATCTGAATGATAAACAGGAACATTACCATCTACTACTTTTTGAATGAGTTCCTCTGGTTTACGAATACCATCTTTAACTCCTACAACTAATAGCTTTTTACCTATAAATCTATCTTTATTTACAGCACGATCTGCCGCTATAATAATGCCATCTGCTTCACGAATCTCTTGCTCAGTAAGTTCATTTTCAACACCTATACCACCTTGTGTTTCAACTTTCATTTGAATTCCTAATTTATCCGCTGCTTTTTGTAAATTTTCTGCAGCCATATACGTATGGGCAATCCCATTCGGACACGATGTAATCGCTAGTACTTTCATTTAAATCCTCCTTAAACCCATTATGTAAGCGCCTACATATAATATATATCAATATTCGATTCATAAAAGTTTTCTTTTTTACCGTAATCTCCGGAAAAAACATTATTTTACCGAAGCAAACAAAAAAGTAAGGCTTCTCGCCTTACCTATTCATATCTTAAATAAGATAAAAACTTCATTATATTCGTTTCCTTTATAAGCTTTTGAACAAAAACAGGTTGTTCACTTATAAAGGACAACTCATGAAATAATTGTTTCGTAACTTCCTTACCATCACTCTTAACCGCTAACATAAATACGAGCGATACCTTTTCTACTCCCCAGTCCAATGGCTCCCTAAGCGTAGCAACTGCAATTACAGATTGTTTAATTAGCTTAGGACTTCCGTGCGGGATGGCAACTCCTGCGCCAATTGTTGTTGCTGACATTCTATCTCTAGCAATCGCATTTTCAATATACTCTTTCTCTACATATCCCTTTTCATAAAGAGATCTCGCTAATCTTTCTATTAATTCGTAACGATGTTCTACTTCTTGTTGTAAAAAGACTAAAAAAGGAGTCGTGTAATTCAATAACACAAAGTCCTTATTCGCATTAGACGGCAGTTCATCTAATTTCTTCATAAAATCTTCTAATTTACTTTCTTCACTCCGCTCTAATAAAGGAGATACAACACAATGAGGAATCTTTAAATGCGGAAGATCTATCGTGGAAATGATAAGCTCTACCTTTTTATTTTTCATTAAATATTCTTCTAAATCGGACTTTGCGATACAATCCATCACATGGACATGACGGAATTTCCTTTCAATTTTTGTCCGTAATAATTGCGACATCCCTATCCCCATATGGCAAACAATAATCACATTTTTTGATACCTTTTTATCACTCAACCGCTCCATCGCCGCCTGAAAATGCAAAGTAAGATAAGCCGCTTCTTCCTCTGGAATTTGTAAGCTTAACAATTTATTAATATCATCCAGCTCATGGATTAACATATCAAACATATACGGATACATTCGCTTAATTTCATGGAGCATCGGGTTTGAGACAGAAAGATCATATTGCAAACGATTTAATGTCGTATACAAATGCATCTGTAATCCCTCTAATAAAAATGGGTCCTCCCCGAAATCGATTTCATTCACCATAGACATCCGCTCTATTAAATGCGATACAACTTGTAAAAGCACAGGATTACTCACATTTAACTTATTTCTTTCCCATTCATCTTGATAGCGAAATTTCCCGCCTAAAATATGAATAGCTAAATAAGCTACTTCTTCTTCAGTAAAATGGATCGTAAATACAAATTCTAGCCTTGTTAAAAAATCTAACGTCCAACCATACTCTTTCGTCTCTCGCACAACGTTCAAATCATCTTTAGACATTGAAATTGGTTGTTTCAACTTCATCCTCCGCACCATGATTAACGTATGCAATAAAAGATTTTCTAACGTATCATCTGTAAAAAATGTAGCATATCTTTTTTGTAACGCTTTCAATTCAGTCATTACGAATTCAATTTCATGATACAAAAATTGCTTTTTAATAAATTGATTCATTAATTCCTGATTATGAATTAAATCTGACAGTTTAGCTAATGCTTTCCTCTTACTTCTCTCATCACTCTCTACCGTTAATCCTATCCTCTGCTTTACAATTAAATCTAATCCCAGTTCCTCAAGCCAATTTTCAATTCTATCTAAATCTTTCTTAATCGTAGCTCGATTAACAAAATACTGCTCAGCAAGTTCCTGCACAGTAACTGATTTAACATTCATCAACAAGCTATAAGCAATTTGTAACACCCTATCCTCATCTGATTCATAGCTTATTTCTTGCCTTACAGCATATAATCTATTGAACAAACTGGACTTATCATACTCCTTAACTTCCAAACTCACACCTAAACCTGGTTTCCGAATAAGAAGAGCGTCTGAATATCTTTCTAAATACTCCTCAATCACCTTAAAATCATTACGAATCGTCTTCTCCGAACACCCTACCCTATCAGCAAGCTCCTGCACTAACAAGTACTCATTAGACTCAGATAATAAAACTTTTAAAATTTCCTCTTGTCTTTTATTCATCCGCCTCACCTGTTTCTTCAATCCTTTGTACCCAGTATGTTACTAACTTCGTGCATTTATCATAACATATTAGCGAATTTCAGAATCTGAGGATTTTATTGTTTGGAATTTGTTCATTTTTACATAAACAAAAAAACCTCAAAAGTAGTTAAAAACTACTTTTGAGGTTTAAAAAATCATTACTTTTCATACCCATTAGGTTTCTTCTGATGCCAATTCCAAGCATGCTCAATGATTGTCTTCACATTTACATACTGTGGATCCCAACCTAACTTCTCTTTCGCTTTCTGAGAAGAAGCAACTAAACGTGCTGGGTCTCCTGCACGGCGCGGTGCTACCTCAGCTGGAATTTCATGATTTGTAACTTCACGAACTGCATCAACGATTTCTTTTACACTGAAACCATTACCATTTCCTAAGTTATAAAAATCACTTTCTCCGCCGTTCTGTAGGTCTTTAAGCCCTAAGAAATGAGCCGCTACTAAATCTTCAACGTGAATGTAATCACGGATACATGTACCATCTGGTGTATTATAATCATCACCAAACATCATAATCTTCTCACGTTGACCTAACGCCACTTGCAACACAAGAGGAATTAAATGCGTCTCTGGACGGTGATCCTCCCCAATAATACCATTTGGAGTTGCACCAGCCACGTTAAAGTATCTGAAAATCTTATAACGTAAATTAGAAGCTTGGCTATACCAATGAAGCATCTTCTCGATTGCTAACTTCGTCTCTCCATACGTATTCGTTGGATTTGTCATCGTTTCCTCAGTAATAAGATCTACATCTACCTCACCATACGTCGCCGCAGTAGAAGAGAAAATAAACTTATCTACCTTAAACTCATCCATTACCTCTAATAAGCAAAGTGCACCATACACGTTGTTATTATAATATTGAAGAGGCTTCTCCATACTAACCCCAACTAAAGAATCAGCTGCGAAATGCATAACTGCCTCAATACTTTCTTTTGTAAAAACATCTCTTAAAAATGCTTTATCACGAAGGTCACCATTATAAAACTTCGCGCCTTCCGTAATCGCATCTTCATGACCTGTTTGTAAGTTATCTACCACTACTACAGATAGACCTTCGTCTACTAATTTTTTCACAGCGTGAGAACCGATGTAGCCAGCTCCACCGCAGATTAGAATTGAATTCATTGTCTTCCTCCTACATATATTAGGATTTCTTACTCACTTTCTTATTATAAAAGGTATACGATTGCTCGTATACCTTTTGTGTACCTTTATTACTTAGCAACAAAATAATCCGTTACATATTGTGCCCAAACTTCATGACCTTTAGCACTTGGGAAACCAAACTCTTCTTGTAAGTAAGGTAAAATAGCCTTCGTTGTTGCATCAGGCCATGCTGCCCAATGATCCACATATGTATAACCATTTTGCGTCGCAAATTGTTTCAATGCTTCAATCGCTTTCGGATAATTCTTCGCGCCATACACTGGGTTTGATGGTTGAATCATAATTGTAGCGCCTTTTGCACTAGTAGAAAGTGCTTGAACAAACTTCTGTGTATTTACAACAGAGTTTCCATTACCACTTTTACCATTGTCCGTAATAAATGGTGGCTCAAATAAAATCACATCTGGATTGTCTTTCGCAATCTCTTTATCACGTTTATTCGAGATTAATTCTTCTGTACTTTCACCCTTATATTCCTTAACTGTCACATTCCATAAACCCTTACCATAAGCAGTTTCTAAATTAGCCGTAAACTTAGCTACCCAAGCATCTTTTTCAGATGAAGAAGCTTCATCACCAACAATAACAAGATTCACTTTCTTTTTATCTGCAGCTGCTTTCTTCAACTTCTCTTTCACTTCATCTGGTAAATTCTTCGCATATGCTTCATTAAAAGATGACTTCGCATCTTGCTTCTTCTCTTCTTTCTTCGCTCCGCTATCTTTCACTTCAGCCTTTGTGTTCGTTACTTCACTCGTATGCCCTGTCGCATTCGCAACCTTCTTGTTCCAGTATAATTTACCACTCACAATCGAAGCGACAAACAATACAAAAGTCACAAGGACAAGTACTGCTTTCTTATTCATCGATTCACCTCATCTATTAATCTCACAATATATAATACTAATATAAATCTAAGCAAAAATAAACCCAACTCCTTCCAAAGGAGTCGGGTTATTACATATTACTTATTCAATTCAAGATGTGCTCTTAACTTATTCGTTAAATCTTGTTTTGCTGCATCTGGAACATAGTAGTACCAAATACCATCAGCGGCTTTATGACCGTCACCTGGTATTTGAATTTCTTCGCTGTTTTGCAAGCAATCCTTATAGTTCTTTTGAATATCAAACATTTGATCTTGCGTTAAACTTGTTTTAACGTTTTTCTCAATCGCCTTTAATACATCACCGTAGCTTGCTAGAGAAGATACACTTGCACCTTTTTTAATTACAGCTTGAATAACTTGACGTTGACGCATTTGACGACCGAAGTCACCACGTGGGTCATTATATCTCATACGAGTATATTTTAGAGCTTGCTCCCCATTTAAGTGAATATCTCCTTTTGAGAAATGCATACCTTCTTGTACAAATTCTAAATCGTTATAAACATCAATTCCACCAACAGCATCTACAATATCTTTAAAACCTTCCATATTAACTTCAATATAATGATCAACCGGTACATTTAAAAAGTTTTCTACTGTTTTTACAGACATATCAATCCCACCAAAAGCATAAGCGTGATTAATTTTGTCTTTCTTTCCTTTACCAACAATTTCTGTGTAAGAATCACGTGGGATACTAGTGATTTTCATTGACTTTGTTTTAGGGTTTAGTGTGAATAGCATTAAGGAATCTGAACGTCCCTGATCTTCACCACGTTGATCTACACCCATCATTAATATTGAAATGGGCTTTTTATCCGATACGTTTACTTTTTCTGAACGTTTATCAGATTTATCGCGATCTAACGGCTTATGAACGGCATCTAATGTGTTTGATACATTAGAATATACATAGTATGCATACGCTCCTCCTGCAATTACAAGAAAACCTATTATACCTAAAATCCAAAATAAAATTTTCTTTTTCATATTTTTACCCTCTTTATCAATATTTATAAATAACGCAATAATTTTACACTACTAATTATATTACCTTAAGACTGACTACAAACAAAGGAGAATTTATTATTCTACAGATGAGATACAATAGCAGCAATATTTCCTTTTATAACAAAGTTTCCAATTGTTATTGGTAAAATAAAGTGATCACCCTTTTTAATAGAAAACTCACCATCAATAGTAACCAGCGTCCCCTCTCCTTCAATTACACTCACTAATTGAAAGATTTCCCTTTGTTGAAATGATGCTTCCTCTTCAATTTCCCATTTATATACGGAAAAATATGCTTCATGCACATATGTTGTAATTAACGCACCATTTCTCTCAATAGTTTCTGGTTGAACTTGATGATCTTTATGAGGAATTCTTGCAACTTGAATTGCCTTATCTAAATGCAACTCTCGTTTCTTACCATTCGTATCTATTCGATCATAATCGTATACTCTATATGTGGTATCAGAACTTTGCTGTGTTTCTAGTACTACTGTACCTTCACAAAGAGCATGAATAGTTCCACTTGGTACATAGAAAAAATCACCTGGTTTAATGGAAACTCTGCGCAGTAAATCTCCCCAATTTCCATCTTTAATCATCTCTTCAAATTCTAATTTTGTAGAAGCATTATGACCATACACTAATTGAGCATCTTCTTTACAGTCAATAATGTACCAACACTCTGTTTTTCCAAGTTCACCATTCTCATAAACTTTTGCAAATTCATCATTTGGATGTACTTGTACAGATAAATCCTTATTAGCATCTAGTACCTTTGTTAATAATGGAAATTTCTCTGACGGACATACTCCAAACAAATGCTTCTCATCTCTCCATAATTGTTCAAGGGTTTTCCCCACGTATAGTCCCTCTCTCACAACACTCATCCCATTTGGATGAGCTGAAATCCCCCAGCATTCTCCAATGAATTCTGAGGATAAATCATAATTGAAATTTCCTAGTGATTTCCCTCCCCAAATTCTTTCTTGAAGAACAGGTTGTAAAAATAACGGTGATTTCATTCTTGTATAAAACCTTCTTTCCTACTAAAAGTTACGATATAGCAAATTCAAAAATATGAGATATAATATTATGAACTTCATTTTGATATGTAGAATTCTGGGTATCCATGTACCTTTCGATATCTATACTTTGTAGCTCTTCCCAAGTAATTAAATTACATAAATTATTATCCTTTAAAAATTGGATCGTATTTTGATCCTCACTTATACCTTTTCTATTAATAATTAATAGCGGTTTATTTTGAAGAATTGCTTCACTAACTGTACCCCAACCGGCTTTTGAAATAATACAATCAGCAATTGCTACATAATTTTGTGATTCGGTATAGTTTTCGGGGATTTTATGAACGTTTTTATGCTCAATTTTCATATTATAAGACACGATAAAAATATATCTTTCATCATCCCAAAGTGGCAACTTAGTTATATCCCCCATATCAATCTTCATTCCTAATGGCATAAATATAACCTGTTTTTCACCTGTTGGATTTAACTTCTTACTTATTTCTCTTACTTCCAATGGGTTAGTTGTTCTACTATAGAAACTAAAAGAAAAAGTATTTAATCTTGCCCAATTTTCCTCATTGCTTCCAGCTAATGTATAAAAACAATCCATTTTTTTATACATATTTTTAAATAATTGAAGCATATCATCTGGAATAACATTTTTATAAGCTGTATACCACGTAAAATTGGAAATTCCTATAGATGGTACTCCCAATTTATCTGCTATTTCAAAAGCAATTGGTGAAATGTCAGAAATAATATAATCCACGGAAAAAGCACTTAAAAAATCAATTTCGTTATTAATCTTTTGAGGTAAATTCGTACAGAACTCTTCATACGATTGTTGCAATTTTTCTTTGTCTAAATCCAATGAATTTTCTTTTAGAACAAACCCAACGTCAGTCTCCACATCATGAAAAATGACCTTATCCCCATACTCATTTAATGATGCACGAATAAATTGTATTGCAAATGAATTACAAACGATAACTTGCACATCTTCTCTTCTACTCAATATTGATCTAATTAGAGCAATACACCTTGTCGCATGCCCAAATCCATATTCTGAAATATAAAAAACAAAAGTTTTCATAGATTTATCCTTAAAAAATAACAGCTAGAATATACTAGCTGTTACATAATTACTTGCGCTTGTGACTGATAATAATGTTTTAAAATATCTTCCCATCTTGTATACAGGCGAACGAAATCTGTATCTACTACTTCTTTCCCCGTTTGTACTTCGATAAATTCTAATTCACTTAATGCACGAATAGCATGTTTCTTACCAGCTGGAATATGTACAATATCGCCAGCTTTTACGCGACGGATATGATCTTCTAAAATAAGTTCCCCTTCACCGCGAATAATTGTCCATACTTCATTCCGTAAATTATGATAATGATAAGTAGAATTTTGATTTTCTTCTATACAAATTCTTTTCGTTACCATTTCTTCATTTTCGTATTTTGCGTAGTCTAGCACTTTAGACCATCCCCAAATGCGTTCTTCATACATTGGTGGCTGGTCAAATGAACCAATTAAATCTTTAATTTTTGGACTAGAAGCTTTATCCGAAACTAAAATACCATCCGGGCTAGCCGCAACAACAACATCAGAAAGTCCCACAACTGTTACTGGAACCTCTAATTCATTTACTACATGTGTATTGTAAGAATCCTCACTAATTACACCTTTACCAATTTGAGTTGTAGCCATTTCTTCAGTTAATGTATTCCAAGTCCCTAAATCTTTCCAATATCCACTGTAAGGTAAGGCAACAATGTGATTTGCCTTTTCTACAACTTCATAATCAAAACTAATTTTTGGTAAATCACTATAATGTTTAGATAAATCATGATATAAAATTGGAAGATTCTTTTCTTCCAAAATATTGATTAGATAACGTAACTTAAAGGCAAATACACCACAATTCCATAAAGCCTTTTGTTCAATTAATGTTACTGCTTTTTCCTCACTTGGTTTTTCTGTAAAACGTGATACATCAAAATATTCATATGTAGTAGATTCTTCTGTTGGTACAATATAACCATATTTAGAAGATGGATATGTTGGCTCAACCCCCATAAGAGCTAAGTCTGCATCTGAATTTTGTAATGCTATCTCTAAATCTTTTACTCTCTCAAAAAAGCTATCTTCGACGTATGGATCTACTGGTAATACAATAACTGTTTCATCTAAATTTGTATGTTGCTCAGAAAATAAAAAAGAGCTAGCAAGAGCAATTGCGGGAAATGTGTCTCGACGCTCTGGCTCAACAATTAACGGCACATTCATTCCTAACTGATTATGAATCATCTCCGTTTGCGTTTTTGACGTAGCAATAACTGCAGATTCATTTAAACCTACTGACTCTAACTGCCCCCATACACGTTGTACCATTGATTGACGTGCACCATCTTCACTTTCTAACACTTTTAAGAATTGCTTAGAGCGAGTGTCATTTGATAGTGGCCATAAACGTTTTCCTGAACCACCTGATAAAAGAATTAATTTCATTAATAATGACCTCCCAAAATATAAAAAAGACTATCTAACATAGTCTTTTTTTATAGAGATTGTAAAACTTCACTATATTTTTGAATTGAAGTTTCCTTTTTTAGATTCTTTTCTAAATAATCTCTTCCTCTTATACCCATTTCTTTTCTTTCCTGATCCTGCATACTATAAAAATGCTTAATTGCTTCTATAATTCCATTGTAATCTTGGGGTTCAACTACAACACCACAGTCACTATTTGTTATTAGTATTTCTGCTTCACTTTCTCTTTCGAGTACACCAAGAATTGGTTTTCCTGCAGCCATAACCCCATAAATTTTACTAGGAACTGAGACACCCTTAATACCTTTTTGATTAACCACTAGGTGTATATCTGCAACATTTAAAGAGTATTTTATAAACTCTTTAGGCTGGTATGGAAGGAATAGAACATTCTCTATTCCATTTTCCATCACAAAGGTTTTCATATTTTCCTTCATAGCTCCTTCACCAATAAATAAAAATACTAAATCCTCATAATGGCTAAATTCCTTAGTTATTTTAATTATATTTTCTAAATCATAAAATAACCCTATATTTCCTGAGTACATAACTATAAATTTATTGTCTAACTTATTTTCTTCAATAAACTGAGCTACCATAGGATTATCTTTATTTACTGGAACGATTTCACCTTCGTTAGTCCAGTTATTAATAACAGAATGATTTGGAACTTTTTTGCTATCAAATCGTTTTTCTAAAGTTTTAGACATATCATTCCCTACAACTATAACGTGATCAGAATAACTACAATTTATATTATCTATTTTTCTAGCAATATTAAAAATAAATTTTTTATTAGTATAACTTACAGCCTCAGCTTGTTCAGGATTAAAGTCCTGAATATTGTATACATGTTTTGATTTTTTGAAGAATTTCCCTATAGTACCAACTATCCCACCTAGGACCGGTGGTTGTGAAATAGTATAGATGATATCAACATTCCTTTGTTTTAATAATGCTATAGTAGCCAATGTGAAGTACGATAAAATATATTTCACTCTACTCACTTTTGATTTTTTATCTACTTTAGGAACACGAACGCGTACAATATTTATATTCTCTAATTTATCTTCTTCGAAGATTTTTTTTGTTTTTATATCCTCGCCAGCGTACCCTGGTTGAGCTGCAATTACTGTAATATCAAATTTATCTTGTAACTCTAAACAAAGTTCTGTCATTAATTGTCCTGTTGATGCAAAATCCGGATAAAAATAGTTAATAACAAATACAATTTTCTTTTTCATGCTCCAATTCCCTCTTAATTCCTATCGAGTATTTGTATAATCTTACCTATATAATGTTTCATTGTATATTTCTTTTGGAATCTTGATTTACTATTACTTGCGTATCTGTCTAATAAATCCTTATCATTCATAAGTTTTAAAATGCTCTGTTTTATTGATTCTATATTTCCTTGTTCAATAATAATCCCGTTATCTTCTACTAGATCAGGAATGGCTCCTCTATTTGTTGAAATAATAGGCAATCCTGCTGCCATCCCTTCAATTATTGATATGGGCTGTCCCTCAATGGGATAATTAGACGGTAGTATCATTACATGTGACTTGAGTAATAATTCCTTCTTCTCTTGTCCCGTCACAATACCTTTATATGTAATAAAAGAACCTAAATTATTTTCTTCTATACATCTCCAAATCTCATTGAATTCTTCTTGATTATGAATACCACCAGCTAAGTCCATCCTTAACTTATATCCTTCTTTAATCAAATCCATAACAGCCCTAATTAACTCAGTATATCCTTTTTCTCTCATAAGATTGCTTAAATATACAATCTTAAAGTAATCATCCTTTTGATAAGTAGTCTTGTCTTCCTCTTTTATGAAATCCTCATCTATTCCATTAGGAACTATTTCGACACACTTTACCAAACCTCTATAATTAGAAACGAGTGATTTTTCTAATACGATCCCTACATCAACATTTCCAAGCACCCTTTTAGCAAACTTAAATTCCCTATTAGATAAATTATCTAGCACATACCCTAAGTTATTTCCGTGCAAATGTGTAATTGTTTTTTGGCAAAAATGGTTTCCCAAAACTAACATAATTAAATCTCTTATTAACCCTAATCTTGTTTGTGATATTGACAAATACATGATATCAACTTTACTAAATAACAATATTCTAAACAACTTTACTATTAAAAATATATCATTAAAAATTTTTCGCACAGAAAATTTCCCTGCTTTTTTTACATTTTTTCTATTTGTATCTAAAATATTGATATTATACTTACACTTTATATCTACCGACTGGATTATAGAATTAATTGCTACACTTTCACCATGAATAGGGGGTGGTACTGGACCAATAACCAATATTTTCTTCAAGACTATTCTCCTTATTTTTTAATATACCGTGTATTATGCTTCGTTTCTGCCAATTTCCTGTATTAGTTCAGATTGAATATTTGAAATTTCTTGATGTACTTTATCTATTGGATAATTTTCACCCTCAAGTATATTAATAATTGCATTGTAAACCTCTTGTGACGAAAAATCTTGGACATCAAAAACATAATCGCCTGCACCCATTAATTCAAAAGTACCCTTTGTCTTATATTGGTAAGCAAGAGCTAATGTAGGTGTTCCGCTAGCTAAGGCAAATATTGTAGAATGCATCCTACTTCCAATAAAAACATCCATTTTCCCATATAAATTTACTAATTGTTCTGGTACATCAACTATTTTATCTAAATCTATAATAGAACATTTGTTACTACCAATTTTATTTAATAACAGTTTTGAAACTTCTACATCAGTATCCCCTTCACCCACTGTCACTTGTGGGAAAATATAAAAACTTACATTTTTGTATTTTCCAATCAATTCTTTACAGCAATCGGCGACTTTATTCACATATGACTCTATATCATTAAAATCAGAATTTTTCCTAGCAAATCTCCAATCTAAAAGCGTTAACCCCACCTTATATGTAGATCTGTCCTCCTCAATTTCTGCACATTCAACTTCTCTAGATGGCAAAATAAATCCAATATCAGGAATTTCTTTTACATTTTCCAATCCTAGGTTTCCTAAAAGTTCTGTAGTGATTCTTTCGCGACTAATAAATGTATCCACATTTTTCAATACTGTTTTTACTAACAGTTTATCAATTTTGCTTGGTAATGGGCCTACACTTTGAGGGAAAGAGATAACCTTTTTATCCATCTTCTTGGCAAGCCAAACATGAAATAAAGAATTAAGTAAGCCTACCCCTAATGGCCCTTTTCTTGATGAATAGATATAGCCTCCCCCTACACTAAATACTATATCTGCCTGTTCATAGTACCTTAAAACTTCTGCATTGCTATTAATTGAAAATCTCATATATTTTTTCAAACCATTAAAATACCGTTCTAAACTGGATTCATTTTTATTTAAGGCCCAAATTGCTGGAACTGAATGAACATCATACTCTTTATAAAAGGCTTCATTTTCTTTCCAATGAGACGACATTACATAAATTTCAGCATTTTTATCGTATTTCCTAATTAAATGAATCATTGATACAACTATCCCTGCATCCCCCCTATTATTTATAGAATAAGCATTTACAAGTAAGTATTTCTTTTTTTTCATTTTACACCTTTACCTCTTTCATATATTTACATTACCTACAACGTAATAAAAATTAACTACGAGCATTGATGACTTTATAAAAACTAAAAATAAAATACCCAGTTAATATTAGAGTTGCTATTAAAATCCCTATAATTGCACCGTTTATACCATATAAACTAGTCAAATAAACACCTGCACCTAGCGTAATTAATGCACATAGTAAATTTCCTACAAAAAATGGCTTAGTAATATTCATTGCCCTTAACCCAATTACCGATGGTCTGTTTGCTCCTAATAAGAATTGGTATAAACCAAAGAAAATTGTCAAATAAGCAAATTCGACATAACTATTTCCAAATAACAACGGGTATATAAAGTATGCTATCACTGTTGCAGCTATAATAACTACCAACAGAGGAAACATCCTATTTCTATAAAAACTATTAATATATTTTTTTAATTCCACAGTACCTTGATTAAACACTATCTTTGAAGCTTTTGGCGTAGTTTTATTTTCAAAAAGGACTAATAGAATTGTTACTAGCCCCAATAAATTCATGCTCGTACGTAATCCGCCTAATTCGACATCCGATATAATATTAGCTATTAAAACGAAATATCCTTGTGTACATGCCCAATAACATACGCTACCAATCACGGTCCACTTTGCATACTCCCAATGGATAAATAAGACTCTCTTTTGAATTTTAAAAACAGAGCCTCCCCCCCCATTTTTCACCTTTTCACGTCTAACTGCGATAAATACTATTAAGATAGCAGTTAGATAACTTATAAATAAAATAAATAAACTACTGCTAACGTTTAAATTTATTTGCATCATTATATTTCCCAATAAAAATGTAACAACTAAAGTAATACTCCCAATTAGTATGTACATTAGTTTATCAATAGCATAAAATACCTTACGTATTAATTCATATACACTCCACGTAATAATGATCAAAACCCCAAAAATCATTTCATATATCCCCATCGACTTTACAAATATATGTAAAACCAACAATGAAAGTACACCAAGTAAACCGCTACTAATTATATTAAAAAGCAATAAATTTTTGATATATAAATCTTTTGCATCTTTAAATTTGGTTGGCAAAAAAACCAAAATTGGATTAGACCAAATACCCGTAACGATTAAAAAAACTAAACCTATACCCGAAAATATAATAATAAATTTTGCAAATTCATTAGGATTTAACAAATTCCCGTAAACTATTATGATAATAAAATTTAATAGAGAAGTTAAGGATTGCTCGATTAACCCTTTATTAAATATTATTTTTTTTAGCTTTAGCATTAACATCTGTATTCATCCTGACCTTAGATTCTTTCTTTCTTTTTCCTAGTACCTATTCCTAAAAAAAGCAATACTAGGACTATCGGTGCTATATCCTGTATATAATAAACCCAAAAATTGAATACATCCCCACGGATTAGACTAATAACCCTTACTATAGTTATAGTATAAATAAAGAAACAAATTATACTTTGATTTATAATAAATCTTTTATACATTATTCCCAAGACTACAGCCAAAATTAACATCCCTATTATTATTCCCAATAGTCCAAAGTTTAAATACATCTCTCCAACATAAGAAATATTCACTTCAACATTGTTAGGATAATAGAATTGTGGGAAAAAAGTTTTTGTGAAATATGACATAGCTCCATATCCTTTTTCAGGATATAAACTTCGAGGTATTGGGGATAGTAACGCCGCTAACAAAGTCTCACCGTATAGAAAAGTATATTGTGCCTTATTCGCCAGTAAAGTTAGCAAAGCATCGAACTGTAGGACATCATATCCTCCAAAGAAATACCTTGGGAAATCTTTAATTGCATTAATTAAAATTGTAAGCATTGATAAATCATCATTAGCTTTAAAATACTTATCCCTTAAAACAACGCGGTACACTATTACTACAAAGAAGAATAAAGTTCCTCCACCTATAATTGAGGTTGTAACACTTACTTGCTTCTTTAAATAGTGCATCATAATAAAAAGTGTCATTACCCCATATAAAATTGAAGATCTTCCACCAGTTAATAATAAAAGAGCAACTGAAACTATTAAAAGCATAAGCCATATTAACAGAGTTTTTTTATTATATTTTCTTTCAGTTAATATTCTCGCAGTGTACACAAACAATAAGATTTTAGACATATTCGCAATCATTAACAAGTATCCCAGATCTTTCAAATACACATTTCTCAATGCTAAGGAATCTAAATAATTTGTTATTCCACCTGCTCTTTCAAATAAATACAGGATTATACTTACTGTGAAGATTATTGAAATTACACTAAGTATATTTAAAACCCTACTTTGTAGCACGGAATACAAATTCTCCTTAAACTTAGGTTTTATTTTTTCAAAATAGTCATGTCTTCTAGCTGAGAGAAAGAAATGTAATGTTATGTTATAAACAAATATTGATACTAGACAATAGAGATTCGCCTTATTAAACGCTCCGATTTCAACATCAGTTATAGGATGTACATCAAATTCTCCTACACCTACCTCACCAGTAAACAGAATATATACAGGTTTCAAAATATATATAAAAACAAATAATATATTTGGAATAATAAAAGGAGAAAATATATCGAAAGTTTTTTGGACTCTCACATGATAGCCTATTGAAATTGCTATAATAAAACTAGATATTAATATACATACATACCCATACCCCAAAGAAAACTTATAACTAGAGTAATAAGTATATATAGGCACCAGGATACCTATTATGAAAGAAAAAAATAAACACATTCTCATTTGTTTTTCTTTAATCATTTTTTCACCATTATATTAAAGTGCAAAAGATAAGTTTAACAATAAACTTATCTTTTGCACAAACTTTCTATATATTGTCAAAAAACAAAATTCCACTAACATCTAAAACTATATTTAAAATATAGTCTTAAATATTAATCAAACATCTTTCTTAACTTTTCTTCCTTCACAACTTTCTTCATATCTTCCTCTACCATAATACGAACAAGTTCTTCAAAGGAAGTTTTCGTTGGATTCCAACCTAATAATGTTTTTGCCTTTGTAGGATCTCCTAATAATTGCTCTACTTCAGCTGGACGGAAGAATTTAGGATCTACTGCAACAAGTACTTTACCTGTCTCTTTATCGATACCTTTTTCTTCTACACCTTCTCCTACCCATTCAAGTTCAATACCAACATGTTTGAATGCTAGTGTAGTAAATTCACGTACTGTATGCATTTCACCAGTCGCAATTACAAAGTCTTCTGGTTTATCATGCTGAAGGATTAACCACATACATTCTACATAGTCTTTCGCATAGCCCCAGTCACGAAGTGAATCTAAGTTTCCTAAATACAATGTTTCTTGTTTTTCTTGTGCGATACGTGCTGCTGCAAGTGTAATTTTACGTGTTACAAATGTTTCACCGCGACGTTCTGATTCATGATTAAATAAAATCCCGTTTACTGCGAACATGTTATATGATTCACGGTAATTCTTTGTAATCCAAAAACCATAAATTTTTGCTACACCATATGGAGAACGTGGATAAAACGGCGTCGTTTCTTTTTGTGGTACTTCTTGTACTTTACCGTATAACTCAGACGTTGATGCTTGATAAATACGAGTCGTTTCAGTTAGACCTAAAATACGAACTGCTTCTAAAATACGTAATGTTCCTACACCATCTACATCTGCTGTATATTCAGGTACATCAAATGATACTTTTACATGTGATTGTGCACCTAAGTTGTAAATCTCGTCTGGACGAATTTCACTAATTAAACGAATTACATTAGACGTATCTGTAATGTCACCATAATGTAGGTGGAAATTTTCTTGGTTATTTAAGCCTTCAATTTCTTCATTTACTAGGCTCTCAATACGATCTAAATTATAAGAAGAACTACGACGAATAATACCGTGTACTTCATATCCTTTTTCTAATAAAAATTCTGCTAAATAAGATCCATCTTGTCCTGTTACGCCTGTAATAAGTGCTTTTTTCATAATATCCTCCAATTATCTCTATTAATCTTTTATTATTATTTTCTTACTAATGCTTTTTCTGTCTGTAGAAACCAATCATATGCTTTCTTTAAACCTTCATCTAAAGAAGTTGTTGCTTTCCAACCTAAAGCATTAATCTTTGTGACATCCACCAACTTACGAGGAGTACCATCTGGCTTAGAAGTATCAAAACGAAGCTCTCCAGTAAAACCTACTGTTGCTTTCACTTTTTCAGCAAGTTCTTTAATAGATAAATCTTCACCTACACCGACGTTTACAATTTCATTACCTTCATAGTTATTCATTAAGTACACACAAGCATCTGCTAAATCATCAGAATATAGGAACTCACGTAATGGCGTACCTGTTCCCCAAACTTCTACAAACTCAGCATTATTTTCTTTTGCTTCATGGAATTTACGAATTAATGCTGGTAATACATGTGATGTATGTAAATCAAAGTTATCATTTTCACCATACAAGTTTGTTGGCATTGCCGAAATATACTTAGTACCATATTGACGGTTGTATGATTCACACATTTTAATACCCGCAATTTTTGCAAGTGCATATGGCTCATTTGTCGGTTCTAATTCACCTGTTAATAAGTATTCCTCTTTTAATGGTTGCGGAGCTAATTTTGGATAAATACAAGTACTACCTAAAAATAATAACTTCTCTACACCTGAACGATATGCTGAATCAATTACGTTCGTTTGAATCATTAAATTATCACGAATAAAATCCGCCGGATATTGATTATTTGCAACAATTCCGCCTACTTTAGCTGCTGCTAAAAATACATAATCAATTTTTTCTGTCTGGAAAAACTCTTCTACTTGCCTTGGATCACGTAAATCTAATTCTTTACTTGTTTTATATACTAAATTTTCATATCCTTGTTCTTCTAATTTACGTAAGATTGCTGAACCAACTAATCCACGATGACCTGCTATATAAATTTTCGAATTTTTATTCATTCGTTTTTCTTCCTCTCATGTATACTTCAATTAATATGCACCTTTTCTTAATATAACTAATAGACATGTTTGAACTAATATTTTCAAATCTAATAAAAGTGATTGATTATATACATAATATAACTCTATGTCAACTCTCTCTGGATAACCTACATCACTTCTTCCACTAACTTGCCAATATCCTGTTAACCCTGGTTTAACAGATAAAAATTCATCTTTTCTTTGACCATATTCTCGTAATTCTTCTTGAACAACAGGTCTAGGTCCAACCAGGCTCATATCGCCCTTCAAGACATTAATAAATTGCGGCAATTCATCTAAACTAGTTCTCCTTAAGAATCTTCCAATACCAGTGATACGTGGATCTTCTTCTGGTTCAAGTTTATAATTATTTTCTACATATTTTTTATATAAAATTTCATTTTTCTTTAATTTCCCTTCAGCATCGACTACCATTGAACGGAACTTATAAATGTAAAATTCTTTACCATCTTTTCCTATTCGTACTTGCCTAAAAAATACTGGTCCTCTAGCTTCTCCCTTCATATAAAGAATCGGTATTAATATAAATAATGGAGAAAATATAATTAAGCCAATAATTGCTCCTAGAATATCCATGCACCGCTTTAAGAAAATATAAAATACTCCTGTTTGTTTAATATCCTCTGAATTTTCTTGCGCTGCTTCATTTACTAATCCTTGATTTTTCAACTTTCCACCCACCTTATATGTTAAACATGTATATTTTTTTCTTTAACCAATTGATCCATATATTTCATTAACTCTAGTTTTAATTCCTCGTGCTGGAGAGCCATCTCAATCGTCGTCTTAATAAACCCAAACTTCTCTCCAACGTCATAACGAACACCCTCAAAGTCATACGCAAACACACGCTGAATTTCATTTAATCGTTGAATCGCATCCGTCAACTGAATCTCTCCACCAGCACCTGTTTGCTGATCTTCAAGAAACATAAAAATTTCTGGTGTTAATATGTAACGACCCATAATTGCTAAATTAGATGGTGCTGTACCTTCCGCTGGCTTTTCTACAAACTGACGCACTTGGTAACGGCGGTCATTCTGTTCAACCGGATCAATAATACCGTAACGATGTGTTTCATTTTCCGATACCGTTTGTACACCAATAACTGATGACTGTGTTTCCTCGTATTGGTCCATTAGTTGGCGTAAACATGGTGTTTCAGCTTGCACAATATCATCACCAAGTAATACTGCAAATGGTTCGTTTCCAATAAATTTACGTGCACACCATACTGCGTGTCCTAAACCTTTCGGCTCTTTCTGTCTTATGTAATGAATGTTAATTTTTGATGAAGCTTGTACTTTTTCAAGTACTTCCAATTTCCCTTTTTCAAGTAAATTTTGTTCTAACTCAAAAGAGTGATCAAAGTGATCTTCAATTGCACGTTTCCCTTTTCCAGTCACAATAATAATATCTTCAATTCCTGATTCTATCGCTTCTTCTACTATGTATTGAATCGTCGGTTTATCGACAATCGGTAACATTTCTTTCGGCATCGCTTTCGTTGCTGGTAAAAATCTCGTCCCAAGACCAGCCGCTGGGATGATCGCTTTTCTTACTTTTTTCAATTGTAGTCCTCCTATATTATTCAATTTATATGTAGCAATAACAAAAACCCTACCTATATAGTCATTCTTATAACTCCATAGGTAGGATTTCTACACAAATAAAATTATGGGCATCCAACCCATCCTCACGTCATACTCCCGACGACAAGCGTCTAAGGTAGGTGCGAAATAAAAATTTCTACCCACAGCACGACCGAGTGCCCCCATTGATAACGGTTAGGAGACATCACCAAATCTCTTCAATTAAAAAATACCGAACAATTTTTTACGGCGAATGTGTTCTGGATCTTCTTTATAAATCGCTTTCCCGTTAATTAATAAGTTCGGGTTCTCTTTCAAATCACTCATCACACTCATCCCAAATTCCTTCTCAATTAATCCGTAACTTTCAGCTAAATGAAATCCTCTTGTTGTCGTGTTATGAGCATCTGAGGCAATCATATGTGTTAAATTATGTTCCACAAGTTGCATTGAAAACTTTTTAATCTTTTTGCCAAAGTTCCCTAAGAGACTTCCTGCCGTCACTTGTGTTAACGCACCTTTACTTACAAGGTTATATAACTTATCTGGCCTCTCGATTAACTCCGCATTACGTTCCGGATGAACGATAATTGGAATCATCCCTTTTACACGTAGTTCATATAATAGTTGTTCTGCATAACGAGGTACATGATTTGATGGGAATTCAATGAATATATATTTATTCGTTTCATTTAAAGTAACGATTTTACCAGCTTCATAATCTTCTAATAAGTCACCATATAATCTGACCTCTTGTCCTGGTAAAACTTTTAGTGGAATTTCATGTTGTTGTAGTTCATCATTTAATTGTTTCACTTGATGAATAATAGAAGTGCGCTCATTTACATATTTTCCATTTTGATGATGTGGTGTTGCGACAATTGTATGGATCCCTTCCCCGACAGCCTTTTGCGCCATCGCTAAACTATCTGTTACCGTTTGTGCACCGTCATCGATGCCATGCAAAATGTGACAATGTAAATCAATCACTTATTTCATCCTCCTCTCCCGTAATCATCTTTTTTCCCTTGAATATGAGATAAGTCTCATATTCAAGTAGTTCGCACCGTAGTAATAATATAAGCCATGTTCACGTTCACGATCATTTAGAACGACGCCTAACAATTTACCTTTTGCCGATTCTAATAAACCTTTTGCTTTTACGGCAGCTTCTTTTTCCGTTGCTTCACTACGGACAACGAGAATAGAGGCGTCACATACATTTGCCATAATTTGTGCATCGGTAACTGCTAAAATTGGTGGCAAATCAATGATCACTAAATCGTACATACTATACACTTGCGCAAGTAATTCTTGCATTGATTTCGATCCTAATAATTCCGCTGGGTTTGGCGGGATTGGCCCACACGCTAAAAAGTGTAAATTGTCTACCGCTGTCTTTTGTACACATTTTTCTAGACGCTCACTATGTGTTAATACGTTCGTTAATCCAAAAATATTGTCCGTTTGGAACATTTGGTGCATCGCTGGTTTACGCATATCCGCATCAATTAATAATACTTTCTTCCCTTGTTGTGCAAACACCACTGCCATATTCGCTGTTGTAGTCGTTTTTCCTTCACTCGGTTTAGCAGATGTTATCATTAATGAATGTATATTTTTATCAACAGCTGCAAACTCAATATTCGTTCGAATATTACGATATTGTTCTGAAATAGGTGATTTTGGTTGTTGATGAGCGATTAATTGACGACGTTGACGATGATTTTTTTTCTTTTTAAATAAACTATTAAGAGCCAATTGTTTGTCCCCTCACTTTTCTTGATGATGGAGCATGCGATTTCACGTTCGTTGTTTCTTCATCCATGCGAGCGACGATACCTAACACTGGTAAGCCCAGTAAGTTTTCTACATCTTCTTCCTTTTTCACTGTGTTATCTAAATATTCTAGCAAGAATGCAAGAGCAACTGAAGCTATTAAACCAATAACGAAAGTAATTGCTACATTTAACAGCGGTCGTGGTTTAATTGGAGATTGATTTTCCGCAACTTCTGCTTTCGATAGTACCGTTACGTTATCAACATTCATAATTTTTGCAACTTCACCTTTAAATACATCTGCAGTTACATTTGCAATATCACGAGCTAATTTAGGGTCTTTATCCTCAGCTGTAACAGAGATGACTTGTGAATCTCTTTCATTTCCAACATTAATCTTCTTTGCTAAAGCTTGTGTTGTCATGTTTAAATTCAGCTTTTCATTTACTTGATCTAAGATTACTGGACTTTTAATAATAACCTTATATGTATTCGTTAATTGAATATTCGTTTGAACTTCACCAGCTTGAATCATTGCCCCTTCTTGTTTCTTCTGGTTAACAAGAATTTGCGTTGAAGATTGATAGATTGGTGTCATAAAGAAGAAGCTAATGATAGCACTTACTATAGCTGCACCAAAGGCGATTACGAGAATCATTGCTACACGTTTTTTTAAGGTATAAAATAACTCTTTTAAACTAATTGTTTCTTCCATAGGTTCCTCCAACTTTCTAAAATTTACACATAAGAAAAATTATAACATATAATCTTACATTTTTTTATTTTAGTAATATCTACGTACGATTGTTATTTAAAAACATATATAATCTTACAAAATAATCTTAAATATGACAACACATTCCATCAAATTTCCAAAATTTTATATTATATCATGTTTTTTGCATAATGCAATGCGAAATTTTATAAACATTCCAAATAAAAGCAATCAATAAATATTTTTTATTGATTGCTTTTATTATTTTATATTTTAATAATATCCATATTGCTCTTGCTCTTCTTTTTTATCGTTTAAAACGACTCCAAGTATTTTCCCTGATGCTTTGTCTAATATTTGTTTCGTTTTTACGATTTTATCTTTTTCTGTTTTTTCACTGCGGACAACAAGTATGATTCCATCACACTTATTCGCAAGTATTTGCGCATCGGTAACCGCAAGAACTGGCGGTGTGTCTATTAAAACAATATCAAACATGTTATATGCTTCTAGTAATACCTCGTCCATTACTCGATTTCCTAACAGTTCTGCTGGGTTTGGTGGTATTGGACCTGATGCCATTACATATACATTCTCTATATCTGTCTTTTGAATGCATTGCATTACCTTTGTTTGTCCTGATAATACATTTGTTAGTCCATTTGAAGCATGGGCTGCACATAAGTCTTGTATGGAAGGCTTACGTAAATCAGCTCCAATTATTAACACTTTCTTTCCTTGTTGGCCGAAAACAACTGCTAAGTTTGCAACTGTTGTTGTTTTTCCGTCACCTGGATTCGCTGACGTAACCATGATAGAACGAATACGGCTATCTACAGATGTAAATTCAATATTTGTACGAATGTTACGGTATTGTTCTGTAATACGTGATTTAGGCTCCTGATGTGTAATTAATTGTCGTAGTGGTTTTCTTTTTTTTCTCCCGAACATATTCTAATCTCCTCTGTTAAAATGCGAAACTCTCCCTATTTCTTTATGCTCGATATACACGCCTATTTCATTCATGAACGATATATTACGCTCATCCCCCACTTTTTTCCACTGGTAATTCCGTCCAAATATACACACAACTTATAATAAACAACAACGCTTCAGCTTCCCTTATATGTAAGTAGCAATAATATGACAATCGCTTATTTCTTTTCTTCGTTTATATCAGTTTTTAGATGAACACTAAAGTAATTATATGGTAATATCCATTCATTTACAACTAATTTTCTGACTAGTTTGTATTTTTTTCTATCGATATATAACGGAAATAAAAAATCTCCCTGTATTTTTCACAAGGAGACTTTTATACTTTTTATTCCTTCTTATCACCAATCGCAAATGTAATTTCTGCTTCACATGCAACTTCACCATCCACTGTTGCGATTGCTTTTCCTTTTCCGATTGGACCACGTACGCGTGTCATTTCTACTTCTAGGCGAAGTTGATCACCTGGGCGTACTTGTTTTTTGAAACGACAATTGTCGATTCCAGCGAAGAAAGCTAGTCTTCCGCGGTTTTCTTCTTTCTTTAATACAGCAACTGCTCCGACTTGCGCTAATGCTTCTACAATAAGTACACCTGGCATAACTGCATAGTCAGGGAAGTGTCCATTAAAGAATTCTTCATTTGCGGATACATTTTTAATTCCAACCGCTCTTTTCCCCTCATCCACTTCTAATATTTTATCAACGAGTAAGAATGGATAGCGGTGAGGAATGATTTCTTTAATTTGTTCTATATTTAGCATGTAACAATCGCCCCTTTTGTAATATTGGTCTTACCACTTGGACATATTGTTTATTATCCCATTTTGTTTATTGTTTGTCATTATAAAGTGAAATTTTACTTCCTATTATAAAAAAATGCATACACTCTATTCCATTAAAATAGTTGCACATTCCTGCAACTGACACGGAGGTAGAAAAGAGTGTATGCCCAAATTAGGGAAAGGCAATATGTATTTGAACATGATTTGCCTTATTGTCGTATTCGACTCATTATATTATAAACGTTTTCAAATAAGGAAATATTAAATTTAACCATATATATGAATATTTTACCTGTTTTCTTCGTTTTTCTTTAAATTCCTTCTATTTTCTCAATAAATCAAAATATAAAAATATAAAAACAAAAAAGAACTAAGGTTATGACACCTTAGTTCTTCCCGCTTTAGTCCGCTATTTGCGGCTATTCATCAGCGTGGTTACACCCGCATGTTATCTTAAAGCACGACGTGGTAATTTATCGATATTCTCTAACATAATACCTGTACCAACGGCAACACATTGCATTGGGTTTTCAGCAATTAATACTGGGACTTTTAGTTCTTCTGCTAGAAGCATGTCGATACCGTGTAGTAAAGCTCCACCGCCTGTTAGAATAACACCGCGGTCGATGATGTCCGCAGATAATTCTGGTGGCGTGCGCTCTAGTACACCTTTTGCAGCTTGTACAATGACAGCTGCGTCTTCTTTTAGTGCTTCTGTAATTTCTTCAGAGCATACTGTAATTGTGCGTGGTAAACCTGTTACCATGTCACGTCCGCGAATTTCAAGTTCTTCGCTACGTGCACCTGGGAATACTGTACCAACTTTAATTTTAATATTTTCTGAAGTACGTTCTCCAATTAATAGCTTATACTTACGTTTAACGTAGTTTAAGATCTCCATATCAAACTTATCGCCAGCCATTTTGATAGAGGAAGAGGTAACAATATCACCCATAGATAGTACAGCGATATCTGTTGTACCTCCACCAATATCAACAACCATGTTACCGCTTGGTTGGAAGATTTCCATACCAGCACCAACTGCGGCTACTTTTGGTTCTTCTTCTAAAAATACTGTTTTACCGCCTGAACGTTCAGCAGCCTCACGAATTGCTTTTTGTTCTACTGATGTGATGTTCGTTGGGCAACAAATTAAAATACGCGGTTTTGAAAAGAAGCTCTTTACGTCCAATTTGTTAATGAAATACTTTAACATTGCTTCTGTAATTTCGAAATCTGCGATTACACCATCTTTAAGTGGACGAATTGCTACAATATTACCAGGCGTACGTCCCACCATACTTCTTGCTTCTTCACCTACTGCTAATACTTTACCTGTATTACGATCAATTGCCACAACAGATGGCTCATTTAATACAATACCCTTACCTTTAACATGAATTAATACGTTAGCCGTACCTAGGTCAATTCCGATATCTCGCGCAAACATTCCCGTCTTTTCCTCCTCGATATTCAAAATCAGGTTACACCCGAATTCTTTTACACCTAATTTCTGATTTTATCATAAATTTAACAGAAACGTAATATTCACAAAAAGAATTCTTCTGAAAAATATTACCGAATTTGAACGGAATGTTTGCGATCGTACCCTTATTGACGTACCGGCTTTTCTACATCTTCTTTTCTATACTTTTGCTTTGTTGCTTCTCCACCTCTTAAATGACGAATAGACTTATGATAATCAAGAATTTCTTTCACTTCATTTGCGAGCTCTGGATTAATTTCTGGTAAACGTTCTGTTAAATCTTTATGGACTGTACTCTTTGATACCCCAAATTCCTTTGCAATGACACGCACTGTCTTTCTTGTCTCCACGATATACTTACCAATCTTGATAGTTCTCTCTTTGATGTAATCGTGCACACCACTCGCCTCCCTAAATTGGATGTGAGAAGTGTGAAATGAGCCTCGCTGCATACGACTAAGAAGTAAGTGTGAGTGCTGTTTGTAAGCGTTAAACATTCTTGGATTTATAATGAAATGATTCACGATTTCTCACCTCAAACACTCTCTTTGCTTTGGTTTATACCATTGTATTGCCCGCACTACTGATATATGCTACATGTTCACTATTTTTGCGGACTAAGTTAAGAAAAATTACGTTTTTTTGTGAGAAATACGTTAACAATGACGATTATGGCAAAAAAAATAACACCTTATATGAAAGGTGTCATTCTTCTCGCTCAAATTCTTCTTCTAATAATTGATGGTGGGGAACCTCTTTTTTACCGGCAATATAATAATATAAAGTGAATAAAACAAACAATAAAATAATAGCAATCGACAGAACAAATAAAAATGACACAGTATCCCCTCCTTTTTGTAATATATATTCGAGAATCTCGTCATTTTTCCTTGTTATTGCAACTTTTTTCTCGAAATTGATTATTTTTATATGGAAATGAAAAAATCAGCTCCCCTAGTGGGAACTGATTTTTTCACATTCTTATTCTTGTGAAGAAGAACCGTTAGATGATTCTGTAGAACCATTTGTTGATTTTTCTTCTTTCTTCGGTTCTTCTTTTTTGTCACTAGTCGAGCCGCTTGTCGATTTTTCTTCTTTTTGAGACTTATCTTCTGTTTTACTTTCTGGCTTCGTGCTTGTTGACTTTTCTTCTTTTTGAGATTTGTCATCAGCTTTTTTACCAGAAGCATTTGTTGCCTTTGCAGCACCTGCATCAGCTTTAATTTCTGCTACTGATTTATTTAAGTAACGCTCAGGGTTCACAGCTACATTGTCTTTACGTACTTCAAAGTGAACGTGAGAACCTGCCTCTTTATTCATTGCACTTAGACCGGATTTTCCTAATACTTCACCTTGTGCAACTCTTGCACCTTTTTCTACTTTCACACTGCCTAAGCTTTGATAAGATACCGCTACACCATTTCCACTATCAACTGTTACAACATAACCAAGAAGCGAATCTTTTCCAGCTTTCGTTACTGTACCACTTAAAGCAGCTGTAACATTAAATTCTTTTCCATTCTTCGCAGCAATGTCAATTCCTTTATTCGGGGAATATGTGTTGTTATAAAAGACAAGTGCTTTTTCTTGTTCCGCCTCAGTTGCTACGTCTTCATAGAACTTCTTCTGTACGACTACTTCCGCATTCGCGGCAGCTGGCATTTTCACTACTTCTGAAGATTTTGTTACTGGTACTGCTGGATCTTCCGATTGTGTATACGGTGTTGCTTGATCATGGTTCGGAGTCTTCTTCGGATTAGCCCCTTGGAACCATAGCGCAACCATTAAGATTACCGCTGCACAAGCAATGTATAGTGCCGGAAACACCCATCTTCTTTGAAATAAATGTACTACCTTTTGCGACTTTTTATTATTCCTTCCTCGCATTCTATCATCACCTCAGCAATCATTTTGAACAATATTGACGCATCCTATACAACGTATAACTAATTACTTTTCGACAAAATCTGTAAAAATATGTATAAGAATTGTAAAATTTCCGAGGAAATGATAGAAAATAGAAAAAACTGAGCATTTCAGCTCAGTTTTTAGTCCATTTGTTTCTTTTTATATACGATTAAACATGCAATAAGTGAAATAATAAACCACACTCCAACATTTAGTACATGCCCACTAATACTACTAAACCCTGCTCCCTCTACTAAGCTGTTAATTGCTTTTGCCATATGAGATGTTGGAAGATACTCAATCATTGTCTTAATTACTTTATTTTCAACCATCGGCTCAAATTGTACAGCTAAATACATCGTCATTAATATCGGCATTCCAATTAGTGATGTTTGCGGTACAGAATCAGCTAATAACCCAATCGTTGTTCCAATTATGATAAATAGAATTGTTCCACTTAAGAAAAGAAACCCTAGCAATACGAGATTGCCACTGAATTGATCTAGAATGAATAAGTTCACAATACAAATACAAAGCGTCAAACATGCCGTTAATATACTTTTTCCAAGAAGAACTTCAACAGAAGAAGCTGGTGATAACATTAACACACGTAGTGTATATTTTTCTTTTTCTTCTGCGATTACCATCGATTGAACAAACCCAGCAACAAATATACAGGACATTAAAGTAATAATACCAACTCCTGCACTCCCTTGCCCAAACCTGCTAAATATAAATGCAAATATAATTGGTAAAGATGCCATTAACAGCACTTGTGAATTTGCCTTAAAATCTTGTACTTCTTTTCTAAAAATAGCTGATACACGTCTCATTGAAAATGTCATTATAGTCCCCTCCCAGTAACTTCAATAAAGATATCGCCTAGCGTTGGTTCGTGTGAATGAATGGATAGTAATTCTCCTTTTTTCATCCATTCTGAAATACGTTTTGCACCTAATTCATCTTTTTGCACGACTTCTTTTTGTTTATCTTTTAATACAACTTGTATTTGATCTTTCGCGTATTGTAAGCGAAGGTTTTCCGGTGTATCAAGCGCTACAATTTCTCCACCGCATAGAAAGGCGATGCGGTTACAAAGCGTTTCTGCTTCGTCCATATTGTGCGTCGTTAAGAAAATCGTCGTTCCCTCTTTATTTAAGTCTCTTAATATTTTATGAATGTTTTGTACATTTACTGGATCGAGTGCAGATGTTGGTTCGTCTAGGAAGAGGATATCTGGTTTATGAAGAATTGCTCTTGCTAGTGTAACGCGCTGCTTCATTCCCTTTGATAGTTTCTTTACTACTGTTTTTTTATCATCTAGTAAGTTCACTTGCGCTAGTACTTCATCGATTCGTTCTTTTTTACAATCGTATAAGTCACAAAATAATAGTAAGTTATCATAAATGCTAAGTCTTTCGTATAAGCCACTGTTGTCTGTTAAAATGCCAATTCGTTTATAATCGATGCTGCTTGGTCCTGTAATATCTTTTCCTAATACTTTTACAGTTCCAACACTATGAAGTAATTGAGAAGTTAAAATTTTTACTGTTGTTGTTTTACCAGATCCACTCGGTCCGAGGAATCCGAAAATCTCTCCTTGCTTCACCTCAATATTTACATTTCGAAGTGCCGTCTTTTCATTGAAGCTTTTCATTACATCTTTCATTTCAATTGCCAATGTCATTTCGTCATCCCCTTTGTTTTTTCTTTTTTATAGATGAAAGTCGCTTTAGCGCTTTTCGTTTGTTTGTTTCGCTTTTCTTGACTCAATCATATGAAAAACAAAAGGGTTACGCAGTAAAATACCGGTAAAAGGAGTATTTTTACCGGTGAATGAATCATATTTTGAGCTTATTGGAGCGAATTTTATAGCCCAATTACACCTTTTAACTCATCCATTCGTCCTTTCGAAAGCGGAATTGAACTTTTTCTTTCGTCATCCAAAATTAAACTAAAGCTATTACGAGTCCAAGTAATCACTTCTCGTACTCTTTGTAAATTCACAAGGTACGAGCGATGACATCTAAAGAAACCAAAACCTGTTAATCTTACTTCTAGTTCACTTAATGTTAATGCGCATACGAAATCCCCTTCACGAACGTGAATATGGGTTACTCCGTTTTGCGTTTCAATAAAATGAATTTCCATCGGGTCTAATAAAATGATTTTATCGTTCACTTTCGCTGGTATTCTTTCTAGTTTCATTTGCGGAATCATTTGAACGACTTTTTCTTCATCGACTTCTTCTGCTTCTTCTTGCTCAATTTCTACTTTTTTCACACCATCTTGATTTAATATGTATACATCTTCTGTTAATGAAAGAGCGTCCGATAAGAAAGATGACGTAATAAAGATTGCCTTTCCTTGCTCTTTCATTTTCATAATTGCTTTTCGGATAATAATCGTACTCTCTGTATCTACATTTTGCTCTGGCTCTTCCAAAATAACTAAATCTGGATTATGAATCATGACACGCCCGATATGAAGACGGCGTTTCTCTGAAAATGATAATTTTTCTATTTTAACGTTTAACCTGTCTAGGAGACCGACATATTGCACCACTTCTTCTATACTCATATTTGATTCATAAAGTCCTATTAAAAATTTGAAGTATTCCTTCACCTTCAAACGATTGTATGCTTCATCTTTTAAAAAACAAAAGCCGATGCGGAAATAATTTTCCTTTCCCATTGCTTCGCCTTCAAATAGCACATTGCCAGTTGAAGCTTCTTCCTCGCCAATAATGATGCGGTGCAATACTTTAGCTGTATGGTTATTACATTGCAAAACAACGCATTGTCCTTTCTCAACCTCTAGCTCAATTGCTGGCAGCTGGTTTGTCTTCCCTAATTGTTTCAACTCCAATAACGCCATTCCGTCTCCCCCAAGTGTTTTTCTCTCATTATACCAAACAATTAATGGAAAATTATGATATTTTAAACAAAAAAGTAGGTGCCAGGAGACCCTGACACCTACTTTTTCACCATCAATTTTCCTTCATAATCATTCATCGTCTTTATTTCAACGCCTTTATAATAATGAGCGACGATATCAGTATATTTCTTACCTTCCGCTGCCATGCCATTCGCCCCGTACTGACTCATACCGACGCCGTGGCCAAATCCTTTCGTTGTAACAACGATTTTATCCCCTTGTTGTTTCCATGTGAAGTCAGACGAGCGTAAATCTAATTTGTCACGCACATCTCTTCCTGTTAATGTTTTACCTTGAAACGCTACATCTTTTACACGTTTTCCTTCTGTACGCTCTTTAATATCGCCGACTTTTCCGCCCGCTAGTATTTTCACCCCGAGACGTTTTTGAAAGTCAGCTACGGTGAATGTTTGCTCACTCGTAAACTTTGGAGATGCTTCATCCCACGGACTGTCTACACTCTTTAAGTACGGATAATCATTTCCCCAATAATCAGCTGCATTTTCTGTTCGCCCGTTACTCGTTGAGAAGAACGAAGCTGAAATTGGTTTCCCTTCATACGTTAAAACTTGTCCTGCGGTTTTCGAAACTGCTTCCTCGATTTTCTTCAAATTATTTTCGTAGTTATTACCCCATTGTTTCTTCAATTCTTCTTTGCTTTTGTACACTTGATCTTTCACCGTATCTGTCACGTCCGCATTGTTTTTCTTTCCTCCGCTTAGCATACGCTGCACGACAAATGTTCTCGCTGCTAATGCCTGCGCTTTTAGCGCCTCTATTTCAAAACTGGCATTCATCTCAGAAGCTACTACGCCGGTCACATACTCCTCCATAGGTAATGTTTCTACCTTCTTCTGCTGATCACGATATACAGCAACTTGAACCGCTGTATCGACTTTCCCTGGAGCTGGTATACTTTCTATTGCTGGAGGAGTTTTAGAGGCTGCTTCTTCCCCTACTTTTGCTTTCGCAAATGGAATAACAAGGGCTGCAGGTACAATGATAACGAGCGCTATTAAGAGCGCTACTGTAATAAAAAGTGGCTTTGAAAGTTTCATCCTATTCCCCCAATATAAAGTTGGCTTCTTTTCATTCTTATGGAACTACGGAATTTTTTAGAACATACTTGGGGGTATCGGTATAAAGTGAATTTTTAATGAGGCGGAGTTTCGCTGACCGCAAATAGCAAAATAAAACTGAAATTTTCTAAATATTTTTACTGGTACGTGCATAAGTATAGAATTTATTGACTATAACAGTAATAAGCCCAAAAAAATAGCCCCTATGTCAAAAGACATAGAGACTATTTCAATTAAGCGTGAAGATCAGAAACTTCTTGTTCTTTCACTTCTTCTACTTTTTCGTTTACACGTTCAATAGTTGCACCTAATGCAGCTAATTTCTTATGGAAATCTACATAACCACGGTCAAGATGTTTTAACTCAGTTACACGAGTGTAACCTTCTGATACTAAACCAGCTAAGATTAACGCTGCAGCTGCACGTAAATCAGTTGCACCTACTTCAGCACCTTGTAAGCTGTTTGGACCGTTCATAATAACAGAACGACCTTCGATTTTAATATCAGCATTCATACGACGGAATTCTTCAACGTGCATAAAGCGGTTTTCGAATACCGTTTCTGTAATCATACTTGTTCCATCAGCTTGTAGTAATAATGCCATCATTTGTGATTGCATGTCTGTTGGGAAACCTGGGTGAGGCATAGTTTTAATATCAACCGCTTTTAACTTATCTGGGCCGATAACACGTACACCTTCATTTTCCTCAATAATTTTAACACCCATTTCTTCCATTTTCGCTGTAATTGAGCGTAAATGTTCAGGTACAGCATTTTCAATTAAGATGTCTCCACCAGTAATTGCCGCTGCAACCATGAATGTTCCCGCTTCAATACGGTCAGGAATAATAGAGTGGTTTGCACCATATAATTTATCAACGCCTTCAATACGGATCGTTCCAGTTCCAGCTCCGCGTACTTTCGCTCCCATCGCATTTAAGAAGTTAGCTAAGTCAACGATTTCTGGCTCTTTCGCTGCGTTTTCAAGGATTGTTGTCCCTTTTGCTAATGTAGCTGCAGACATAATGTTTTCTGTCGCGCCCACGCTTGGGAAGTCTAAATAAATTTTAGCTCCTTTTAGTTCTCCCTCTACGTATGCCTCAACAAAACCATTACCAACCTGTACTTTTGCTCCCATTGCTTCGAAGCCTTTTAAATGTTGATCAATTGGACGTGAACCAATTGCACATCCACCAGGAAGTGCAATACGAGCACGACCATTACGTGCTAATAATGGCCCCATTACTTGAACAGATGCACGCATTTTACGTACATATTCAAATGGTGCTTCGATGTTTAATTCTTTAGAAGCATCGATTGTTACTTGGTTATTTTCAAATACGACTTCAGCGTTTAAATGACGTAATACCTCATTAATTGTGTATACATCAGACAAAACTGGTACTTCAGATAGTACATTCTTTCCATCACTCGCTAATAGGGCTGCAGCGATTATAGGTAATACAGCATTTTTTGCGCCCTCAACACGCACTGTGCCGTTTAACCGCTTTCCGCCACGGACGATGATCTTTTCCAAATTATTCCCCTCCGTGTCCTTTTTTCAGTATCTATTCACTCAATACTCAGAAGTTATGATCGGTGTGCCAACCACAATTGTATCCTTGTTGTCTGTAGAACGTATTGCTATTTGCACATTTATTTTCTCTCTATTTGTTGAAAGAGCGTCATCCCACTTTTTATTGTATGCGGAGACTGATACAAATGCTCTTTCTTCTATCTGTTCGATCGCTCTTGCTGAAAGATCTTTCAAAACCTGATTGGTTTTATTTTGCAAAACACCTTCAATCTTATCATTCAGTACACCTTGAACACAAGTGTAAATTATAGGTTTTTCACTAAAAATTTTATTCATGTTCTGAACGTAACTCGGGTCCCATTTCGCCCCGCTCACTTCAAAAATAATGAAAGTGTTTTCTTTAGTATTTTCCTTACTCCATGTTACTACTACTCGTTCTTCATATGAAGAAAACTTTTTATAGGATGTAGCTTTATATCCATCTGGAGATTGCTCTAATTCCCATTTTTGAATATTGGCCTTGTCCTTCACATCGTTTAACAATTTTTGAAACGTATGTATGTTAGAAATTGTTTTTGTTTCTCGCGCTAACCATGACCATTTCTCTACTTTAGCATCATTTTTCTCTAATGCTGCGATCATGCTCTCCATTTTCTGTTCATCACTTATCGGTTTCATCTCTCTATATCCAACCAAAAAGAAAATAACACTCAAGGCAATAATAAGAATGGCTTTAAGCTTCAATTTCATCCCCTCCTATCCCCATTGTTAACGGAGATATGAGGTTCTATACACTTACTTTACCAAATACGTTAAACTCTTCGAATAGCCTAAATAATCAAGGAAAAAGTTACTTACAGATGTCCCAATTGCAATTGTAACTAGGATGAGTAGCACCCTCGTCTGCATCACTTTTCCAGGCTTCATTAAACGCTCAATGTGAATGCCTTGCAGGGCCCACCACGTAATGGTAATAAACAATAAATGCGAAACGATGGCAATCAGTGCTTGTTGCCCTAAAAGTTGTGCCAAAAAATCGACCCCTTTTTACTCGGCTACTACTTATACAAAATATAAAAACGATACCATAATAAGTAGGAGCCACACTTTTTCAAATGCAAATAAGCATCTTACATTTCAGATCGTAATTTTCTTTCAAAGAACATATACCCATGTGCATTTTCATTTGTGATTCACACAAAATAAAAAGCGCAGAGTACCGACTCCACACCTTTTATTTTTACTATTGTACCACGTTCCCTAGGAAGAAGAAATCTTTCATTAATGGAAAATATTCATAAAAGAAATTGTATCCAATCATCGGCATAATCCCTAGTATTACAATCGAAATTGCACAAAGACTCATAACAACTTTTATATTTAATGGTAACCGAATCTTCTCTTCTGTCTCTCCCGTGCGGAAAAACATTTGTTGTAAAATCCGGAAATAATATACGAATGAAACGACTGTCGTCCCCATCATAATAGAAGCTAGTACGTAATGAGCCGGTTCTACATGAAGAGCACCTAAAAAGATGTTAATTTTCCCGATGAAACCAGCCGTTCCTGGTATTCCGGCTAACGATAAAATAAAAATCGTCATCACTATCGCTGTAAATGGCGACCTTTTATATAATCCAGTGAAAATGGTTATATTTTCTTTGTCACTTTGTAAGATTAAGCCGTGGATAATGGCAAATGCTCCTATATTCATAAGCATATACGCAAGCATGTAAAACCACATACTATCCATTGTGAACGTCGATAACGCAACAAGTGGAACGAGTAAATACCCCGCATGCGCGATTCCTGAGTAGGCAAATAAACGTTTTACGTTGTATTGCTTTAATGCGACTACATTCCCAACAATCATCGTAATACTTGCTAATACCGCAATGTATATGCTCATATGTCCATACAAAGACTCTGCATCTCCTTGTATTGAAACATTTGCAAAAACCATAAGGAACAGGCGAATAATAAGGAGAAAACCAGCAATTTTAGAAATCGTTCCGAGGAAAGCAGTAACAGGTGTAGCAGCCCCTTCATATACATCAGGTGCCCACATATGAAATGGCACTGTTGCAATTTTGAATGAGAGCCCAACAAGCAATAATAGAAATGCGAGAGCTAACAATAAATGAATACCGCTAGTTAGCTCCCCGGTGAATGCTTTTTGCATATCCAACATGTTAGTCGAACCTGTAATACCGTATAAATAACTCATTCCAAAGAGCGTAATTGCTGTTCCAATCCCTCCGTTAATAACATACTTCATTGCCGCTTCATTTGATGCACGGTTCCTTTTTCGTATGCCTACTAAAATGTATGAAGAAAGTGATAGTAGCTCTAGGCCGACGAACAGTGTAATGAAATCAACGCTAGAAGCCATAAACATCGCTCCAAGCAGCGCCATTAAAAATAAGTAATAATATTCTCCCTTATCCTCAATTGGATTCTTCTTGTCATCGCTCATTGCGGTGCACAATATAAGGGCTGCTCCGCCTAATAACAACGTTTTAAATCCTTTTGAAAATCCATCTAACACAAACGATCCATTTAAAATATCTCCCGCTGGTTCACCATATAACGTAATTAATGACACGATTGCTACGAGGACAGCGGCGATTGCACCAAGCGCTACATACCTATGGTTCAGCTTAAAAAACAAATCACATATGGAAAGAAGGATGGCAGCCCCGAGAATAATGAATTCTGGCACCATCAAATGCCATGATAAGCTAAGTAACGTATCCATATCCATCCTACTTCACCCCCAATGTTTTCAATGTATTTTGAAGCGGATCCCCTAGTATTTCTGGCATTACCCCAATTGCAATAATACAGAAGATAAGCAATAGGACCGGGACATACTCCCATCCGTGTATATCAGATTTCACTTCCCACTCTTTCTTACCAAACGTCACTTGCAGTGTCGCCCTTAATACGTACACTGCGGTTAAAATAATGCCAAGTACGCCGGCCGCCGCAATGACTGGTTTTCCTTGGAATAAACCGAGAAAGGCAAGAAATTCGCTAACAAATCCAGACATCCCCGGCAATCCAAGCGATGCCATTCCTCCTGCTAAGAAGAAGCCGCTAAGTACTGGGACACTTTTTGCGAGTCCACCAAGCGCTGTAATGTGTGACGTTCCGAAACGTTGTTCTATAACACCGAGTAAGAAAAAGAGTAAGGCTGCAATTAAACCGTGCGATACAACCTGGAATAGCGCCCCTTGTGTACCTGGTGCATTAAGTGCCGCAAGCCCCATTAAAACAATTCCCATATGTGAAATACTAGAGTAGGCAAGTACCTTCCTAAAATCCGTTTGGATAAGCGCTAAAAAGGCACCGTACAATAAATTAATGACTCCTAAAATCGCAAGTAGCGTCGCAAACTCGCGAAAGTATTCCGGGAATAATCCCTTTCCGAAACGGATAATACCGTACGCTCCAATCTTTAACAAAACGCCCGCATGAAGCATGACTACTGCAGGATGTGCCTCAACATGCACATTGACCATCCAGCGATGCAACGGGAACACGGGTAGTTTAATTGCAAAAGCAATCATTATGGCAATAAATACACCAAGTTGTAAGCTACTCGGGATGATCTGTCCTTCCCCAGCACTTCCGCTCGTTAATATCTCTTTCAGTTCCGTAATATTTGTCGTACCTGTTTTCGCAAACAAAATCGAGAAAACGATGAGCAAAATAGCTGAGCCAATCCCGTTATATATTAAATAACTATATGCAGCTTTCTCACTCGACAATTTTCCCCACTTCCCAATTAATAAAAACATTGGTGGCAACGTAATTTCAAAGAAGATAAAGAACAGCATTAAATTTTGAGCAGCGAAGACACCAAGCATTCCTATTTCTAGCATGAGTAATAGCATATAAAATGCTTTCAAATTTCTTTTAATAGAAAAGGCTGCAATTGCTGCAAGCATCGCTAGAAGAGCCGTCAGCACCATCATGACAAGTGATAACCCGTCAATACCGAGCTCATAATAAATGGAAAACCATCTTTTATCCACCGCCGTAAAGTCCCCAAATTTAATCCATTTCACTTTTTCATCAAATAGCGATAAACTCTTTCCAGAAGCATATGTACAAGCGAGGACGATAGCGATTCCAAACGGAAGTGCCGTCCCGAATAAACCGAGCGCTCGCACTGTACGCGATTCTTTTTTCGGTGTTAATACAAGTAAGAGAATTCCTAACAGCGGGGAAAAAATGAAGAACGTTAACAACAAATCATTCATCGTAAATCCCCTCCCGTATAGAGCAAAATAATGACGAGTAATGCGAGCGAAACTGCTGTTACAGTGCCATATACTTGTACATTCCCGTTTTGAAGTTTCGATCCTATGCTGCTTGCACCTTTAACTAGACTTCCAATTAAAACTGCGAGTCCTTCTACAACATATACTTCAAACAAGCGAAGCACATGAGCGATTCCTTTCGTAATAGGCAACACCGTAACATTGTATAGTTCATCCACATAATATTTTTCTTTCAGGAGATTATGCAGGAAGGATCCTTCTCCTCCAGCCCAATTTCTCGAGATAGTTTTCTTTCCATATATGAAATAAGCAAGAGCAATTCCCGCAAATGAAACGAGAGTCGCAACAACCATAATCCAAACAGGTCCATGTGCTTCTTCCACCTTAAACGCCACATCTTTCGTAAGCCAATCTCCGAGAAACGTCCCAAACCATGGTGTATTTATATATCCCGCTACTACCGCGAGAACGCCGAGAACAATCATCGGATACGTCATAACGCGGGGCGATTCATGCACGTCTTCCTTCGTCTTCGCTTCCCCAGTAAAGACAAGGAAGTATAGACGGAACATGTAAAATGCCGTTAAGAATGCTGCAATTACTGCTAATACGAATAAAAAGTAATTACCATTCATCCAAGTCGCAGCCAAAATTTCATCTTTACTAAAGAACCCAGAAAGGAGTGGAACCCCACTAATTGCAAGTGTACCTATTAAAAACAGCGCACCCGTTACTTTCATCTTCTTCTGTAAACCACCCATTTTATTAATGTTTTGCGTATGCACTGCATGAATTACACTTCCTGCCGCCAAGAATAGTAGCGCTTTAAAAAAGGCGTGTGTCGTTAAATGAAAGACACCGGCTACATAACCCGCAGAACCTAGCGCAAGCATCATATATCCAAGCTGGCTAACTGTAGAATAAGCAAGTACTCTCTTTATATCCGTTTGTACAAGGCCGATAGAGGCCGCAAAAATTGCAGTGAAAGCTCCAACGATTGCCACTGTCTGCATCGCTACCGCACTTGCCGAAAATAATGGGAACATCGTCGCTACTAAATATACGCCAGCTGCAACCATCGTCGCCGCGTGAATAAGCGCTGAAACAGGCGTCGGTCCTTCCATTGCATCGGGCAACCACGTATGAAGCGGAAACTGACCTGATTTCCCCATCGCACCGACAAAAATTAATATCGCCGTTATTGTAATCATAGAAGGAGAGAGATCTCCCGTATGAATCACCCTAAAAATGGCATCATATTCAAAACTACCTGCGTGCCAAAAAATTAAAATCATCCCAATAAATAAACCAACATCGCCAATACGTGTCATAATAAAAGCCTTTTTCGCAGCAGCCTTCGCTTCTTCTTTAAAGAAATAAAAACCGATGAGTAAAAATGAACCAAGGCCCACTAACTCCCAAAATACGTAAAGCTGCAACAAATTCGTCGATATGACAAGCCCTAGCATTGCAAATGTGAAGAGCCCTAAATACGCATAAAAGGTTGGTAACCTTTCGTCACCTTTCATATAACCTTTCGAATACACATGTACAAGCAAACTTACAAGTGTAACGATAAACAACATTAAAGCCCCTAATGCCGTCACCTCAAAGCCAAATGATATATCTATATCTCCAGCTCTAAGCCATACCCACTTATGCTTCACTGGTACTGTCGAAAACCTTTCTATTAATACAAGTACCGCGAATATAAAGGAGAGAAAAATGAAGAAACTACTAAGTACGCTGCTTCCTTCTCTAATTTTCTTCCCGAACATAATAAGTAACAAAAACGAAACAAGCGGGAAAAGCGGTATGAGCCATGCATAATCGATCATTGTTTCCTTCCCCCTTTTCGGTCACAATGCTATCCTTTGAGCGTATCCATTTCATCTACATGAACTGTCGTACGATTACGGTACAAGGCAATTAAAATAGCGAGTCCTACCGCCGCCTCCGCTGCCGCAACAGCCATCGTAAACAACGCGAAAATTTGCCCTGTTAAATTCGGAAACAAACCTAATTTACTAAACGCCACTAAGTTTAAATTGGCAGCGCCCAGCATTAACTCGATACAAATTAATACGATTACGGTATTTCGCTTCGTTAAAGCTCCAAATAGGCCGATGCAAAACAAAATAATCGCAAGTGTTAAATACGCAGAAGCTGGAACACTACTCATTGGAATCCTCCTCTTTCTCATCCTTCTTCGCAAGTATAATTGCGCCAACAAGTGCTACAAGTAAAATAACCGAGGTTAACTCAAATGGAATAATATATTTTGAATAGAGAAGTGTACCGATTTGAAGTGTGTTGTTTTCATGGAGAGGTAAACTTCCTTGTGTGGTGCTTTGATTTGAAAAATCGATACTATTAACAGCGAAATACATAACCGCTCCAAATGCTACAACCGCAAAGAAGATAATCCATTTTCGAAGAGTGAGACGCGATTCATTTTCCGCATTATGTTTCGTTAACATAATGCCAAAAATCATAATGATTGTGATCGCACCAGAGTAAAGTAAAATTTGTGCAACGCCGATAAATTCGGCTGATAAAAGGAAGTACAAACCTGCAATGCTGAGAAATGTAAGAACGAGAGCTAGCATCATATGCATTACTTTCGTTAAGTTCAACATAAGAACTCCGCCGATAATTGCAGACAAGGATAGTATAAAGAATGCTACAAACTCGCCATTCATGCTTTATTCTCCTTCCTGACGTTTTCGTCGTTTTCGTCAAGCCACTGCAAATTTTTAAATAAATCATCACGCGAATACTCCGCGAGCTCAAAATTATTTGTCATGACAATTGCCTCTGTCGGACAAACTTCTGTACACAAATCGCAAAGAATACAAATTTCAAAATTAATATCGTACGTATCAATAATTTTTCCTTTCTTCGTAGGATCAGGATGTTTTTTTCCCGTTAATTGAATACAATCTGTCGGACAAATGTTAGAGCATTGATTACAAACAATACATTTTTCCGGATAAAATTTTTGAATCCCCCGAAAACGGTCGGGCAATGGCAACGGCTGATTTGGATAATCGTACGTTACCTTCTTCTTACTCAAATTACTTAATGTATATTTTAATCCTTTAAATAGTCCTTTCATCTCTTGCTGGCACCCCCCTCATAGATTAGAAGAATAACTCCTTAATCAATGCCGTTAAGAAAATATTTGCAAGTGCAATTGGTAATAACACTTTCCAGCCAAACTCCATTAACTGGTCACCTCTTATGCGCGGAAACGTGACGCGGAACCAAATTAATAAGAAGACGACACTGCTAAATTTCAAAGCAAACCATACAGCTCCTGGAATAAATCCAAGAAACATAACTGGATTCCATCCGCCTAAAAAGAGCACTGTAATTAAAGATGCCATTCCGAAGAAATAGACATACTCTGAAAGCATGAAAAATGCCCAGCGAAACCCTGAGTATTCTGTATGATATCCAGAAACAAGTTCCGACTCCGCTTCTGGTAAATCAAACGGTGTCCTATTTAACTCTGCTACCGCTGCGATTAAGAAAACGACGAAACCGATTGGCTGTACGAAAATGTACCAAACATTCTCCTGCGCTGCTACGATTTCATTTAAATTTAGGCTACCTGCTAACAACACTATTCCTATTACACTCATTACAAGCGGAATTTCATAAGAAATCATTTGCGCCGCCGCACGCATCCCTCCTAAAAGGGAATATTTATTATTGGATGCCCATCCTCCAGTTACGACGCCAATCGTCGTAATGCCAGAAACAGCAATATAATAAAGCAGCCCGACTCCAATATCTGCAAACTGAAATTTATCAGTAAACGGGATAACCGCGAGCACCATAAATGCTGGTGCGAATGCAATGACAGGCGCTAATATAAATAACGGTTTATCTGCTGCTTTCGGAATACTATCTTCTTTCAATAATAGTTTCAAAACATCAGCTACGGTTTGCAGTAGACCGAACCGGCCCCCAACTTGGTTTGGTCCAATCCTCCCTTGCATAAATCCCATCACTTTTCGCTCTGCCAAAATGCCGTATGTAACGAAGCCAAGGACTGCAAATAATAGGAGCACCGCTAATCCGAAAAAAATGAAAAAATTCGTCCAGCTTGAAGGTGATTGTAAGAGCGTCTCAATCATTAGCCATCAACCTCCCCAAGTACAATATCAACTCCACCTAAAATCGTAATTAAATTGGCGATATTTTCACCTTTCAATAACTTTGGTAAAATTTGCAAATTATAAAAAGAAGGTCTGCGGAATTTCAAGCGGTACGGCTCTTTCTTTCCATCACTAGCAATATAGCAACCAATCTCTCCGCGCGGTGACTCTATACGGACGAACGCTTCCCCTTTAGGAGCCTTAATAATTTTAGGTACTTTAGCAAGTACCGCTCCATCTTTCGGGAACTGCTGGACTGCTTGCTCAACAATTTTTAACGACTCCTCAATCTCCTGCATTCGGCAAACGTAGCGATCCCAAGCATCCCCCACGCTCCCAACAGGAATATCGAAATCGAAGCGATCGTAAATGGAATACGGCTCATCTTTGCGAAGATCCCAGTTTACCCCGGTGCACCGCAAATTCGCTCCGCTTAAAGAATACGCAATCGCTTCTTCCGCGCTATAAATACCAACGCCCTTCACACGGTTCAAGAAAATTTCATTACCGCTAACGAGATCATGGTAACCTGCCAATTGCTCTCTCATATACGGAATAAACTCTTCCACCTTTTCAATCCAGCCGTCCGGCGCATCCCACTTCACACCGCCAACTCTCATATAGTTAAAAGTAAGCCGTGCACCGCATAATTCATTTAATAAATTGATAATCATCTCTCGTTCACGAAACGCATACAAAAACGGACTAACCGCCCCTATATCAAGAAGATTCGTCCCCCACCAAACGAGATGACTTGCAATCCTTCCAAGCTCCATCGCAAGTACTCGCAAGTATTCGGCTCGCTCTGGGATTTCAAGCCCCATCATCGTCTCTACAGCATGGCAAATGACGTAATTATTCGTCATAGCTGATAAGTAGTCCATTCGATCTGTATAAGGAATAATTTGCGTATACTGTAAGCTCTCAGCAATTTTTTCAGTCCCGCGATGCAAATATCCAATAACCGGCGTAGCTTCTTTAATAATTTCCCCGTCAATCTTAATAACAAGCCTGAACACACCATGTGTACTCGGATGCTGAGGCCCTACATTCAACAGCATTTCTTCCGTACGAATCATAAGCTACACCTCCACATCATACGGTTCATAATCTTTCCTAAGCGGGTGTCCTACCCAATCATCAGGCATTAATATGCGTGATAAATTCGGATGCCCCTTAAATACAATGCCGAGCAAATCATACGCTTCTCGCTCCGGCCAATCTGCCCCTTTCCAAAGCGTTGTCACCGATTCTACTTGCGGCGCCTCCCGATCCAGCTTTACTTTCACCGCTACTGACTGTTTCTTTCCATATGAAAATAAATGAACATACACTTCCATATGTGTCACAAAATCCGTAGCATGCAACTCGGACATGTAATCAAAAGCAAGTCCCTCATGGAATCGCAATGACTCCATCACTTCATAATATTTCGCGGAATCCACCACAAGAGTTGGTACATCTTTTGAAAGTTTATTAATGTAGGAATCTACTAATGCACTCTCTCCTACTTTCTCCTTAATAACCTCAACATACTGATTTAAATACGGCTGATTCATAGACGGTTCTTCCTGCTTCGGCTCATCTTCTTTCTTACCTTCAGCGCCCTTTACCTTCGCCCTTGCCGCTGCTGCCGCTTTTGCCTTTGCTGCTGCAATCGCCTTTGCCTTTTCATCTCCCGAATCTCCAGCACCTTGCGAGGATTTCGCCTTCGCTAGTGCCGCCGCTTTCGCTTTTGCTGCTGCCACGGCCTTTGCCTTTGCTTTGGCCTTTTCCTCTTCCGTTACCTCTTCGCTTCCTTCTCTCTTCTGCTTCGCTAACGCTGCTGCTTTTGCTTTCGCGGCGGCGGCTGCCTTCGCCTTCGCTTTTGCCTTTTCTTCTTCCGTTACCTCTTCGCTTCCTTCTCTCTTCTGCTTCGCTTACGCTTCTGCTTTTGCCTTTCCGTTGCCTTTTCGCTTCCTTCTGCTTCGCTAACGCCGCTGCTTTTGCTTTCGCGGTGGCTGCTGCACGTCGTTTTGCTTCTTCTACAGTTAGTTCGTCATTTTTTGGTAGCGCTTTCTCTTTTTCCTGATTTTCTTCCTCAATTTTACTTATTTCTGCCGCATGTTTCGCAACAAGACGTTTTCTCGCCTCTTCCTTCGCCCGCCTAGCCGCTTCTTTTTTTAAATCCTCTAACTCTTTATTTGGATCACTCATTTATTCGTCACCTGCTTTCCTGTCTTTGCCTCGTAACGAATTTTTTCTTTCAACTTATTAATTCCATAAATTAAAGCTGCAGGATTTGGTGGGCATCCAGGAATATACACATCAACTGGGACAATTTGATCTACACCTTTCACAACAGCATACGAATTTACATATGGACCACCAGCTGTCGCACAAGATCCCATCGCAATAACCCATTTCGGTTCAGGCATTTGATCGTATAAGCGCCTAACAATAGGAGCCATCTTCTTCGTTACTGTTCCCGACACAATCATGACATCCGATTGCCTTGGTGAAGTCCGAAAAAATGACCCAAATCGATCTAAATCATAATGTGATGAGCCTACTCCCATCATTTCAATGGCACAGCATGCCAGTCCAAACGTCATCGGCCATAAAGAATTGCTCCGTGCCCATCCTTTCAACTGTTCCAATGTAGAAAAAAAGATATTTCGTTCTAATTCCGCTCGTTCATTTGGATGTAATTCCTCAAAATTTATAACCATTGTAACACCTTCTTTTTCCAAGCATACGCTAATCCAACTAGCAACATTACAACAAAGATAAGCATTTCAATTAATGCAAATAAACCTAGCTTGTCATATGCCACAGCCCATGGATATAAAAATAAAGTTTCTACATCAAAGATGACAAACAATAGGGCAAAAATATAATAACGAGCATGAAACCGAATATTCGCATCATGAAAAGGCTCAATTCCACTCTCATACGTCGTCGCTTTCGCTGCACTCGGCTTGTTTGGGCGCAACATTCTTCCTAATGTAAGAGCCACTACCGGCAGCAATATGCCTACTAGCAAGAAAATCAAAACGATCATATAACTATTTTCATATACACTCGCCATTGTGAAACCCTCCCCCCTAAATTAAGAACAAGTTCACATAGTAAACAATATGTCCTAGTTGCAGTAATTATTATTTTTAAATTTTTCTAAATAATGCAACTATTTTAATCATTATAGCAAACTTCAAATTCCTATGTCGATATGTTGGGGACAGAAACGAGAATTATTAAAATCTATTTTTATAAATCACTTTACCTGTGTAAAATAAACATAGAAATTATATATGTCTTTTAGCAATCGTAAAAAATAAAAAGGAAAGTTTATATGTATATAACGTAGGTGATATAAATGAAAAAACAAACACATGTAAGTATTCTTATTAGCATTTTACTGTTATTTATCATAATTCATTACGCCGTAATGCCTTTTCTATATGAATACTCATTTCCTTTTCAAATATTAATTGGCATGAGTACCCTATTAATTGATATTATCGCTTGTAGCTATATACTCTATTTTTCAAATATGAAAAAAGGATTACCTCGCTTATTTTGGATGATATTATCAGTTGGAACCCTTTCTTATTTCATCGGTGATATAGTCGTTGCCTATCAACGTTTAATTTTAAAGGACTTCTATACGTTCGTTGATCCATCCGATTTTTTTTACTTACTCTTTTTAACTAGCTTTGCGCTTGCCTTTCTATACGAAATCATTTACAACCGAGATTTATTAGAAAAGCTTTTTATGATATGTGATATTTGTATTATTGTTACAGCCCAATTTACTTTAAGTTATTACTTGCTCATCGAACGAACCATTCACGTTTTTACAACATCCTATATCGACATAGTTGTTCAACTTACCTATCCAATGGTTGATTTACTCTTTCTTTTAATAGGAATCAATCTTTTATTTAGACCATTATCCTTATTACCAAAACGGGTTGGTGCACTTCTTGGCAGTGCTTTAATTTTATATGCTACTACGGATGCTATTTATGCTTATATAAAATACTTCACACCAGACTACTCTATGTTTACAGTTACTCCGCTCTATCAAGTTGTCTTAGTGATAGTAGCAATCGCCTGTATTCTCCATACAAACGAGCCTGAAAAACAAGAACAAGTACTATTAACACCTAAATTTGGTGAATCCATTCGATTATCCTTACCTTATGTTTCAGTAGTAATGCTTATTGTTTTTATATTGGTCGAAAATGTTTTTGCACCTATTGTAGTAATCGGTCTTATGATAACTTTCGCTTTCGTTCTCACACGTCATAGTTTGGTTCGAAAACAAAATAAAATATTATTACTAGCCCAAATGCAATTTAATTTAGAACTCGAGAAACAAATTGAACTACGTACAGAAGATTTAGTTAAACAAAAAAATGAATTATATCATAACCAACAAATGTTTAAATCTTTATACGAGCATCATCCAGATCCAATCTTCACATTAGATTTGTACGGTAATTTTCTCAAAGTGAATAACGCTGGTACTACGTTACTCGGTTATCAAACGAATGAATTATTAAATCAACCCTATTACTCACTCATATACGAAGAAGATTTGGAAGAAATTATCAATGCCTTTCATCATGTGAAAAAAGGAAGTTCTATTTCTTTAGAAATACGGGCATATCACAAAAACAGAGATATTTACTACTTGCATGTTACGGCCGTTCCCATCTTTTTAAAGGAGCATATTTCTGGAGTTTATTTAATGATTAAAGATATTACGGAAAATAAACAACAACAAGAACAAATTAATTTCCTTGCATATCACGATACTTTAACAGAGCTTGCAAATCGCCGTTCATTTCATCAATATTTAGAAAAAGCGATTGCACGAGCAAAACTAACAAAAAGGCCTTTTGCGGTTATGTTTCTTGACCTAGACCGCTTTAAAGTAATTAATGATACCCTCGGACACCGGATAGGAGATCTCCTTTTAATTGCAGTAGCAAGAAGACTTGAACAAATATCGACACCAAATATGAAACTTGCTCGACTAGCTGGGGATGAGTTCACAATCCTCATCGAAAATTATAAAAAAAAGCCGGATGTACAAAAAATAGCTGATATGATTGTAGCAGCCATGAACGAACCATTTGAAATTGAAAATCAACATTTACAAATCTCACCGAGTATCGGAATCGCGATATACCCTGAAGCAGGTGAAGATCCTTTGTCCATTTTACAGCATGCTGACATGGCCATGTATGAAGCAAAAAACAGAGGGAAAAACGGTAGCTCTCTTTACACGAAAGAACTATATAAAAAAATAGAACGAAAAGCTCGAATTGAAAAAGATTTGCCACTCGCTTTAGTAAATAAAGAGTTCTATCTCGTGTATCAACCACAAATTGATATTACGACGAAAAAAATCATCGGTGCGGAAGCATTAATACGCTGGAAACACCCACTACTAGGCGACATCCCGCCATGTGAGTTTATTCCTATTGTAGAAGAGACTCCTCAAGTCATCCCGCTTGGACATTGGGTGCTGAAAGAATCATGTTGCCAATTAAGAATGTGGCAAACGCTCGGCTATACAGATTTAAAAATGAGTGTAAATTTATCAGCGAAAGAATTTCAGCAGAATCAATTAATCGAAAATATTTCCCAAATACTACAAGAAGTCAAAGTTAATCCTAAATCTGTAACACTCGAGCTAACTGAGAGAATCGCGATGATCAATGAGCAGGAAACATTATTAAGACTAAAGCAATTAAAAGAATACGGCATTCACACATCTATTGATGACTTCGGTACCGGCTACTCTTCTCTTGCATATTTGTCAATTTTCCCTATCGATACATTAAAAATCCCAAGAGAATTTACACAACTAGCCGATCATCGTCCTGAAGAAAGAGCCATCGTTTCAACCATTCTTTCTCTTGCAAACACTTTAAACCTTTCAGTCGTTGCCGAAGGAATTGAAACAGAAAAACAGCTGAAATTTTTACAAAAAAACAACTGTAAATATATGCAAGGTTACTATTTCAGTAAACCTCTAACAAGTAAGCAATTTATAAGGTTTCTACAAAAAACACCCAGTATGAACAAATAGTTCACACTGGGTGTTTTTACCCTACTAGTTGCGAGCAGTAAATAGCGGGTATGGCTAAAGGCTACTTACAGTTTCACTTTATATTGCTCAAATTTTTTTCTCATAATATTCTTCTGCAATCTCTTCGTAAAAAGCTGCAGCTGTTGTATAGAAATATGGAATTAACCATAGGAATCCAATCCCGAGTGTAATACAACTTAATATAAACCAGCCAATAAAACTTAAACATAAAAGGAAATACTCCATTTTATGTCCATCCATCATACGACGGCTTTCTGTAATAGCTTGGTTTAATGAATACTCAGGATGATCGTTTATAATAAAATATGTCATCGCATAAGAAAACGATTTAATAATGCCCGGAATAATGAAAAGTAACGTCCATAAAAAAAGATAAAGATTCACTAATAAATATACTAAAAATGATTTTAGAAATCTTTTCCCACCCGTAAACCAAACAAATATATTACCGATGCTAGCTTGTTTTTCACGAATGATATTTAAAGCAAGGTAATATCCACCTAAAGTTAACGGCCCACTAACAAAGAATGTAAGAATATTTATTATTAGTGACCCTTCTGTTTCTTGCCAATCCAAAACGGAAGAAAATCCCCAATCAATACTAAAACTAAAAGCCGTGATAAGAATGGAAACAAGTAATGTTGCCCCAACCGCTAAGCCCCATTTTCCTTCAAGCGAGTCTAGCGCTTCTCCTTTTAAATCACTAATCATAACTTTCCTCCTATACGTAATAATTCTATTAGTATAGCATGTTCCTACTGCAATTCACCTTTTGAAATGTAGCGATAAAAATGTGCTGTCGTTGTACTCATATACGGACTAACCCAAAGAAAACCTATTCCGAGTGTAAGAATTGCTAAAAGTGCCCAACCTATAAAACTCAGCCATAAAAGGAATAAATCTAACTTATGTCCCTTCATAAGATGCTTACTTTCTTTCATTGCCTGTGACACACTATATTCTGGATTTTCAATCATCACATAGTACGTTAGCGCATAAGAAAAGTACATTACAATCATACCAACAATTGAAATAGCTAATAGTACGAAGAAAGCAATTGTAAACGACAGATTTCCTTCTTCACCTAAAAATGCGAATAAGCCTATTAACAACATCGGAATCCATGTACCTGTATATAATAAAATTGCAAGCATTGCCCACATTGTTTTGATCATTCTTTTAAAACCACGAAATCCTTCAAACAAGTAGTCTACTCTAGCATCTTCTCGTTTACTAATTTGTAGAAATACATTCGTGTAACCGTATGAGGTAATACCATAAGATGCATTACTCAAAATAATCATTATGCAATAGAAAATCCCAAATGTAATACCTGCTCCAATTGACATCGTTTCCTCTTCAACTGACCCAGCTAAGCTAACAACTAAGAAAAATATAATAATTCCTGGAATTAAAAGTATAAGCATTGCAGCCATTGAAACAACATAGCTTAAAATAAAATATAAAATCGTCGATCCAACACCTAGTCCCCATTTTCCCTTTAAAGAGTGCAATGCTTCTCGTTTCATTTCACCGATCATGTATTCATCCCCTTTATAAATTGTTGTACATTCTCTACTTATACAAGCATCAATACAATTATACCATTTTTGTAAAATTATTCATAAAGCGAAAATTTAATCAGCCCTCACCAACCGGGCGTTTACTGCCCGCAAATAGCGGGATAAATTACATAAAAAATCCGTAAAGGCAAAGCCTTTACGGATTTTTTATTTCATATCGGAAACGTTTAAACGGTTCACAGCACGCTGCAAGGCCATTTCTGCACGTCTAAAGTCAACGTGAGCTTGTTTATCTTGCATACGTTGCTCAGCACGACGTTTCGCTTCATTTGCACGATGGATATCGATATGGTTTGCTTCTTCAGCAGATGATGATAATACAGTTACTTTATCTGGACGAACTTCGATAAAGCCACCACTTACTGCTACATAATCAGTGTGTCCACCGTTTTTCAGACGAACTGCACTAATTTTTAATGGTGCAACAGTTGGAATGTGACCTGGTAAGATCCCCATTTCCCCACTCTCTGCTTTTACACTTACCATTTCTACTTCTTTTTCGTAAACCGGTCCATCAGGAGTTACAATACTGACTGGAAATGTCTTCATACTTCGTCCCTCCTAAGGCCTTACGCCATCATTTTCTTCGCGTTCTCAATAACTTCTTCAATGCCACCAACTAAGCGGAATGCATCTTCTGGAAGGTCATCATATTTTCCTTCAAGAATTTCTTTGAAGCCACTAACTGTATTTTTTACAGGTACGTAAGAACCTTTTTGACCTGTAAACTGCTCAGCTACGTGGAAGTTTTGAGATAAGAAGAATTGAATACGACGAGCACGGTGTACAACTAACTTATCTTCTTCAGATAACTCATCCATACCTAAGATAGCGATGATATCTTGAAGCTCTTTGTAACGTTGTAAAGTTTGCTGCACTTGACGTGCTACTTCATAATGCTCTTCTCCTACGATTTCTGGAGAAAGTGCACGAGATGTAGATGCTAATGGATCTACGGCTGGGTAAATACCCATTTGAGTTAAACGACGCTCTAAGTTTGTTGTTGCATCTAAGTGAGCGAACGTTGTAGCTGGTGCTGGGTCAGTATAGTCATCGGCTGGTACATATACCGCTTGGATAGACGTGATAGACCCTTTATTTGTAGATGTAATACGCTCTTGTAATTGACCCATTTCTGTTGCAAGTGTTGGTTGGTAACCTACCGCAGATGGCATACGACCAAGAAGGGCAGATACTTCAGAACCTGCTTGCGTGAAACGGAAGATGTTATCGATGAACAATAGTACGTCTTGTCCTTGCTCATCACGGAAATGTTCAGCCATTGTTAAACCTGTTAATGCAACACGTTGACGTGCTCCAGGTGGCTCGTTCATTTGTCCGAATACCATCGCAGTTTTCTTGATTACGCCAGAATCGCTCATTTCGTGGTATAAGTCATTACCCTCACGAGTACGCTCACCTACACCAGCGAATACAGAGATACCACCGTGCTCTTGTGCGATGTTATTGATTAACTCCTGAATTAATACTGTTTTACCTACACCGGCACCACCGAATAGACCGATTTTACCACCCTTAATGTAAGGAGCAAGTAAGTCTACTACTTTAATACCAGTTTCAAGAATTTCTACTTTAGTAGATAATTCTTCAAATGCAGGTGCTTGACGGTGAATTGGATCACGACGTACATCCGCAGGAACATCACCATCTAAGTCAATTGCATCACCTAATACGTTGAATACACGACCAAGTGTTGCATCACCAACTGGTACAGAGATTGCTTTACCAGTATCTTCTACTTCTGTGCCACGAACAAGTCCATCTGTGGAAGACATCGCAACTGTACGAACTGTATCATCACCTAAATGAAGTGCAACTTCAAATGTTAAGTTCATGCTTCCGTTTTCGTTGCTTTGTTTTACCGTAAGGGCGTTGTAGATTTCTGGTAGCTTTCCGCCATCAAACTTAACGTCTACAACCGGACCCATGATTTGCGTAACGCGCCCTTTATTCATCGGGTTCCCTCCTAGCTTTCTTTTAATTAGCCAACTTGCTACGAGCAGTTAGCTTTTAATTTTTTATTGGTTTATAGCTTACGCGACTCTTTTGAAAGAGCCGCCTACGCTTTTTATGACTATTCTAACGCTGCTGCTCCACCAACGATTTCCGTAATTTCTTGCGTAATCGCTGCCTGACGCGCACGGTTGAATGAAAGTGTAAGTGAATCGATAACTTCCATTGCGTTGTCTGTAGCACTCTTCATTGCTGTCATACGCGCTGCGTGTTCACTTGCTTTACCGTCTAGTAATGCACCGTACACTAAGCTTTCTGCGTATTGTGGCAATAGTACTTTTAAAATTTCTTCTTCAGAAGGTTCGAATTCATAAGCTGTCGTCGGTTTGTCAGACGCCACATCAGTAAGCGGTAAAATTTTATTTTCCGTTACCTCTTGTGAAATTTTACTTACGTAATGGTTGTAGTAAATGTACAGCTCATCATAAGCACCATCTGCGAACATCGCAATTGCTCGAGAAGCAAGATCTTTAATGTCAGTAAATGATGGGTGGTCAGATAATCCAACTACTTCATCAATGATGTTAAAGCCGCGACGTTTTAAATAATCACGTCCTAGTCGTCCAAGCACAATAATAGAATATTGGTTTGAATCCATATTATGACGTTCACGAATTACGTTACTAACTGTACGTAATACGTTACTGTTATAACCACCTGCTAGTCCGCGATCCGATGTAATAACGATGTATCCTGTACGCTTTACAGGACGCGCGTTTAGCATTGGATGATTAATCCCTTTGCTTCCTTGCGCAATGCTCGCTACTACTTCTTGAATCTTTTCCATATACGGAACGAAAGATTTAGCATTTTGCTCTGCACGGTTTAACTTAGATGCAGATACCATCTCCATCGCTTTCGTAATTTGACTCGTTTTCTTTGTCGAGGTAATCTTCGCTTTTATATCGCGTAAAGATGCCACAGGTTTTCACCACCTTTTTTCCGGAAGTTGGCACGATTAGTAAGAATCCTCTTCCTAATCTACGTTGCAAGATATTCTTGCTCATGATTGAAGGAAAAGAATAGGTGCACCTACTCTTTTCCTTTACATGACCTTTAGCAATCTCAGAGCCCGAGATGCCGTTATATATTATCTAGCTTCGGCGGTTTGTACGAGCCGCTTCGGCTTTTATTTATTACTCAGAAGCTACGAATACTTTTTTAAATCCATTGATTGCTGCTGCAAATTTGTCGTCATCCGCAAGCTTCTTAGTTGTGCGGATTTCTTCTAATAAGTCAGTCGCATTAGAATCTAACCAAGCATGGAATTCTTCTTCGAAACGAGTGATATCTACTACTGGGATATCATCTAGGAATCCACGTGTTAAAGCGTAAAGAATGATAACTTGTTTCTCTACACGTAACGGTTTGTGTAATCCTTGTTTTAATACTTCAACAGTACGAGCACCACGGTTTAATTTCGCTTGTGTTGCTTTATCAAGGTCAGAACCGAACTGAGCGAACGCTTCTAACTCACGGTAAGATGCAAGGTCAAGACGAAGTGTACCTGATACTTTACTCATTGCTTTAATCTGAGCAGATCCACCTACACGAGATACAGAAGTACCCGCATCGATCGCTGGACGTACGCCAGAGAAGAATAGGTCAGATTGTAAGAAGATTTGTCCATCCGTAATTGAGATTACGTTTGTTGGGATGTAAGCTGATACGTCCCCTGCTTGTGTTTCGATGAAAGGTAATGCAGTTAAAGAACCGCCGCCTCTTGCATCACTTAATTTTGCTGCACGCTCTAATAAGCGAGAATGTAAGTAGAATACATCCCCTGGATAAGCTTCACGACCTGGAGGACGACGTAATAGTAATGACAGCTCACGGTAAGCTGCTGCTTGTTTTGATAAGTCATCATATACTACTAATACGTGTTTACCATTGTACATGAACTCTTCACCCATTGTTACACCAGCATAAGGAGCTAAGTATAATAATGGAGCTGGTTGAGAAGCAGATGCAGTTACAACGATTGTGTACTCTAATGCACCATGCTTACGTAGTGTTTCTACTACGTTACGTACAGTTGATTCTTTTTGTCCGATAGCTACATAGATACAAATCATATCTTCATCTTTTTGGTTAATGATTGTATCAAGTGCAACTGCTGTTTTACCTGTTTGACGGTCACCAATGATTAACTCACGTTGACCACGGCCAATTGGTACAAGAGCATCGATCGCTTTAATACCTGTTTGAAGTGGCTCATGAACAGATTTACGATCCATTACACCTGGTGCTGGGCTTTCGATTGGACGAGTGTTTGTTGTATTGATTGGGCCTAAACCATCGACTGGTTGACCTAATGGGTTTACAACACGACCGATTAGTTCTTTTCCTACTGGTACTTGCATGATGCGACCAGTACGACGAACTTCGTCACCTTCACGGATTTCTGTGTAAGGTCCTAAAATGATAATACCTACGTTGTTTTCCTCTAAGTTTTGTGCTAGTCCCATAACGCCGTTAGAGAACTCTACAAGTTCACCAGCCATAACGTTATCAAGACCATGAGCACGCGCGATACCGTCACCAACTTGGATAACTGTACCAACATCACTAACTTCGATTTCAGACTGGTAGTTCTCGATTTGTTGCTTTATCAGTGCGCTAATTTCTTCAGCTCTGATGCTCATGTGCTTCACCCCTATCTATTCTTCATTAATTCACGCTGAATACGTGCTAATTTTCCTTGTAAACTTCCGTCATAAATGCGATTTCCAATGCGTACTTTAATGCCGCCTAGTAAATCTTCATCTACAACATTTTTCACGCGAATAGCATCTTTTCCCGTTCTCTTTGCAAATGCTTCTGCAATGTTAAGCTTCTCTTCCTCTGATAGAAGACGAGTAGAATATACAGTTGCATCCGCTACATTACGTTCCTCATTAGCAAGAACAACATATTCATCTGCAATTTCAGGTAAGATATCGATACGCTTGTTATCAATTAAAATATATAACGTATTTAAAATAGATTCAGAAACAGATCCGAATACGTTTGCAAGAAACGTTTTCTTCTGCTCTTTTGAAATGTTCGGTTGCGTTAAAAAGCTATGTAGTTCTCCGTTCTTTACAAAAACGTTTTGTACAAGGCGTAATTCCTCTTCAAACATTTCTAATACGTGTTTTTCTTTTGCAATTTTAAAAAGAGCGACAGCATAACGTTTTGCTACAATCCCATTGCTCATCGCGCTTCTCCTACTTCTTTAATATAATCGCGAATTAACTTCACTTGATCTTCTTCTTTTAATTCTTTTTCAATTACTTTAGAAGCAATTTGAACAGATAAAGAAGCGACTTGTTCTTGTAAAGCAGCAATCGCTTGCTCTTTTTCGCGTTGAATTTCTTGTACAGCAGATGCTTTAATTGATTCTGCTTCTTCTTTCGCAGCAGCAACAATAACATCTTTTTGATCTACAGCTTGTTTTTTCGCTCTTTCGATTAACTCTTGTGCTTCAACACGTGATTGTTTTAACATTTCACGTTGTTCTTCTACTAACTTCTTCGCTTCAGCGTTACTTCTTTCTGCAGCGTCGATTTCATTAGTAACATGCTCTTCACGTTCTTTCATAATTCCCATTAAAGGACCCCACGCAAATTTGCGTAGCATTACTAATAGAAGTAAGAAAATGAACAATGTATAAGCAATCGTTCCAAATGGAATGGCAGCCCCTAATAATAAAGTTGGCACAAGGATTCACTCCCTTCAAAATATCTAAATTGATCATATGAAAAAAAAAGACATACGTTTCGTTCATAAAGCAATGGCGAAGAAAGTTCAAAAAACACTCTTCGCCATCTATGTAAGGGGAGTCTCCCTTATTTGTTCATTACGATGAAAGCAATAACTACACCGATGATTGGAAGTGCCTCAACTAAAGCAACCCCGATGAACATAATTGTTTGAAGTGCGCCTTTTAATTCTGGTTGACGAGCAACACCTTCGATTGTACGTGATACGATAAGACCGTTACCAATACCTGCACCTAATGCTGATAAACCAATTGCAATTGCAGCTGCGATTACACCTAAACTCATTTAATTTGTCCTCCTTTGTATTATAAAAAAATAAATTTTTTCTTACTTAAATTATATTAATGGTCATGACTTACTTTATGAGCCATATAAACCATCGTTAACATAACGAAAATAAATGCTTGGATTGATCCAACGAATACACTGAATCCCATCCATGCTAACATCGGTACAAGTGCACCTAATGCTCCAAGAACTGATGCCCCGCCTAACTTAGCAAGTAATCCTAATAAGATCTCACCTGCATAAATGTTACCGAATAAACGAAGACCTAACGTTAATGTGTTAGCAAACTCCTCAATAACCTTTAATGGGAATAAGAATTTCATAGGTTGGAAATAACCTTTAACGTATTCTTTCGTACCCTTCATCTTAATTCCATAATAATGGGTGAGGGTAACTACCATCACGGCTAATGTTAATGTAACTGCTGGATCAGACGTTGGTGATCTCCACCATGCAATATGTTCGCCAGCTTCAGTTGCTGAATACATGAATGGTAAACCAAGGAAGTTCGATACGATGATAAACATGATAAGCGTAACGCCAAGCGTTAAGAAACGTCCACCTGTTTTCCAGTCCATCGTACTATTGATAATCCCTTTCACGAAGTCAAACACCCATTCCATGAAGTTTTGCATTCCTGTTGGGCGAAGAGCTAAGCTGCGAGTTCCGATAACAGCGATTAAGAAAACAATAACTGCTGCTACAGTAACCATCATAACTGATGACAAATCGAACGTTAAACCTAGAAATTTAACTAATTTACCGTGTTCCACTAGTAATTCACCTCTCTTCCCTGCTCTTATACTCTAAATAAAGAAAATCTATGATCATGACAAGGTATCCTGTCAGCAATCCTACACCTAAGCCCCACATCGCAATTAACTCTTGATATTTGGCTGCAAATAAAATTAATAACCCAATCGTGGCGAACCTTGAATATGTACTTACCGCTGTTGCCTTAAACTTCACGTTTTCTCCATTTGTTACGCGATCTAACAGCTTGTCTGTTCTACGTGCAATGATGCGCAAACTAAGAAAACTGAAAATCGTTCCGATAATCAGCCCAAGAAATACATCCTTGTAAGAGGTAAAGCCCCATCCTAGCACTAGAAGCGCAAGCAAGTAGTACATATATTTCTTTTGTCTTTGGACAAGTCCATGTACGTCTATCATCATTGCTCTCCCGAATAGTAATGTCGAATGAGTCGAATCATTGCGTATACCCCTGTTCCTAATCCGAGTAATAACCCTATAATAAGAAACAACGGAAACGTTCCAACCTTATTATCAATCCATTGCCCCCCAAAGATTCCAACAAGAATAGAACCGACTAACTGAGCAAGAATTCCTGACATTAAAGCATACGCTTTTATATGGCTGCGATCGTTTTTTTGCAAGGATTCATCCCTCCAATATGTAACCCTCATTCACGATGTGTTAATAATAACTCATTTTTCTGCATAAATTCTATACAAAATAAAAAGTTTACATTTTCGTCACGGAATAGATGTATTTTTGTCACTGAAAGCCCTACCATCTATCCCCGTTGTTAGCATACAATAGGGTATTAACAGTGTCAACGAGAAATCGTAAAAAATCAAAAAATTTGAGTATTAGTCATTTCCTCCCAAAAATGAAAACGTTCCCCTTCTAAATACTGGTTAGAGATATGCAATTTCTAACAGTTTTCTCTTTATAATAGAAGAAAATGTTCACAAGTTTGTCACTATTATATTTTTAAAATATAACGCTTTCCTTCCATAATATAGTGTTCCCTAGACGTAAGACTTCTATATTATATGCGATGTATATACTACTTATGTTGTATATACCATGTATATTTATCCTCCCCTCCCCCGCTTGCTTCGAACAAAAAAAAGACGAGCTGGGGAACCTCCCCTTCTCGTCAGTTGTCTTACTTCGTTCCGAATAAACGGTCACCAGCATCACCAAGACCTGGCACTACATATCCGTGATCATTTAATTTCTCATCTAATGCTGCAACATAAATATCCACATCAGGATGCTCTTCTTGTACTACTTTCACTCCTTCTGGAGCAGCTACGATACACATTAATTTAATTTGTTTCGCACCGCGCTTTTTCAGAGAGTTAATTGCTTCAGCTGCAGAACCACCTGTTGCTAGCATCGGATCTAGTACGATGAAGTCACGCTCTTCTACATCCGTTGGAAGTTTCACATAGTATTCTACCGGTTGCAATGTTTCAGGGTCACGATATAAACCAACGTGTCCTACTTTTGCTGCTGGAATTAATTTCAGAATTCCATCAACCATTCCTAAACCTGCACGTAAAATCGGAATTAAACCAAGTTTTTTACCAGCGATCACTTTTGTTGTCGCTTTGCTTACAGGTGTTTCAATTTCAATGTCTTTAAGTGGAAGATCGCGAGTAATTTCGAAAGCCATTAAACTTGCTACTTCATCCACTAATTCACGAAAATCTTTCGTACCTGTATTCTTATCGCGAATATATGTAATCTTATGTTGAATTAACGGGTGATCAAATACATACAGTTTTCCCATGTGAATCTCTCCTTTAGATGATATTCATGCGTTCACACGCTTTTTTACACTATTTACGATTGTAAAGAAAACGCTACTAATATTCAAGGGCAAATTTGGTAAAATCATGATTTTACATGAATCTATCTAGTATCTTTACCAATTCTGGGAGCTGTATCCTTCATTATATCGCCAAAATTTATTCATCATTTGTATACATACTTTAAAAACAATATATGTCCAAAAAAAGACTGCCAAAACAATTGCGTCTCAGCAGTCTTTTTCAATCTATTATAGATTTGGATACATTGGGAATTTGCTCGTTAACGCTTCTACACGCTTACGTGCTTCTTCTAATGCAGCTTCATTTTCATGATTTTTTAATGTGTAAGCAATAAGTGACGCAATTTCATCCATTTCTTCTAAACCGAAACCACGAGATGTAACAGCTGCTGTACCGATACGTACACCACTTGTTACAAATGGGCTTGCTGTTTCAAATGGAATTGTATTTTTGTTCACCGTAATACCAACTTCATCTAATACGTGCTCTGCTACTTTACCTGTAATTTCTAAGTTACGAACATCAATCAAGATTAAGTGATTATCTGTTCCACCAGATACAAGTGTAAGTCCTTCTTTTTGAAGACCTTCAGCTAAACGGTGTGAATTGTTAATAATGTTTTGTGCATATGTTTTAAAATCATCTTGAAGCGCCTCACCGAATGCAACAGCTTTCGCAGCAATTACGTGCATAAGTGGACCACCTTGAATACCAGGGAAGATTGATTTATCAATTTGTTTTGCAAATTGCTCTTCACATAAAATCATACCACCACGTGGGCCACGTAAAGTTTTATGTGTTGTCGTTGTAACGAAATGTGCATGCGGCACTGGATTTGGATGTAAACCAGCTGCTACTAAACCAGCGATATGAGCCATATCAACCATTAAGTATGCGCCAACTTCATCTGCAATCTCACGGAATCGTTTGAAATCGATAACACGAGGATATGCACTTGCACCTGCAACGATTAATTTTGGTTTATGTTCTTTCGCTTTTGCTAATACATCATCGTAATTAATACGGTGAGAGTCAGCATCCACGCCATATTCTACGAAATTATATTGTACTCCACTGAAGTTAACAGGGCTTCCGTGTGTTAAGTGACCACCATGAGATAAATTCATACCAAGTACTGTATCGCCTTGCTCTAAAATTGTGAAGTATACTGCCATGTTCGCTTGTGCACCAGAATGCGGTTGAACATTTACGTGCTCTGCGCCGAAAATTTCTTTTACGCGATCACGTGCGATATCTTCTACTACGTCTACGTGTTCACAGCCACCATAGTAACGTTTTCCAGGATATCCTTCAGCATACTTATTCGTTAAAACAGAACCTTGCGCCTCCATTACCGCTTCACTTACGAAGTTTTCTGAAGCAATTAACTCAATCTTTGAACGCTGTCTACCTAGTTCTGCCTCAATTGCAGCAAATACCTTTTCGTCTTGACGTTTTAAATGATCCACCAAAATCCCCCTTTTCTGAACGAATTACATCGATTCCCAATAGTTTTTTCTTTTTTATTCAGAAAAAACGAAAATTCAGGTTGTAATTCTTTCGAACATTCATGTTTTCAACTACATTCTAACATGACTTTCTATATCATAAAAGAAAAAAAAGACCGAAAATCGGTCTTTTCTTTCTTCTATTATAAAGTCAGACAACATACTTTTTATCGTATTTAACGGCAAGTGATAGTTTCTTCCTTCGCCGCGTAGACAGCACGTGCTCCACCAATTAGCTTTCCACGTGTTTTCGCCATCGTTACATGCGCACTTCCAATTTCCTTTACACTTGTACGAACCGGAACAGCTACATGCTTTAAATGCATACCGATAAATGTATCGCCAATATCCATTCCGGCATCTGCTTTAATAAATTCAACTACTACCGGATCTTTCAAATTGTGATACGCGTATGTCCCCAATGCACCACCTGCTGATCTAACAGGCGTAACTGTTACAATTTCAAATTGATATTTAATCGCCACATCTCTCTCAACTACTAAAGCACGATTTAAATGCTCACAACATTGAAAAGCCAATTCGATACCTGTTTGTTCTTGAAATTGTTTTAACTCAGAAAAAATCGCTTCTGCCACTTCCATCGTTCCTGATGTTCCAATTCTTTCTCCTAGCACTTCGCTCGTGCTACACCCCACTACAAAAATTTGACCACTTTGTAATGAAGCTTGCTCTTGGAAATCAGAAAGCGACATTTGTAGCTGTTCTCTTACCTTTACGATTTCTGTCATTACGCCTCTTCCTTTCACAGGTTGGTTCACCAAATTATATTTCATACTGCTTCTAGTTAGAATCTATTACTTTGCTTCGTATGTTTTAATTTTTCCTACGCGGTTTTCGTGACGGCCACCTTCAAATTCAGTTGTTAACCAAATTTTTGCGATGTCACGCGCTAGACCAGCACCAATTACACGCTCGCCCATTGCTAACATGTTTGTATCATTATGTTCTCTTGTTGCTCTCGCGCTGAAAGTATCATGAACTAACGCACAACGAATACCATTTACTTTGTTTGCAGCAATTGACATACCGATGCCTGTCCCACAAACTAAAATACCACGGTCTACTTCGCCATTTGCTACCATTTCCGCTGCTGGAAACGCAAAATCAGGGTAATCAACAGAACCAGCTTCACATTCACAACCTAAATCAATATATTCAATATTTAACTCTTCTAATAAATTTACAAGTTCTTTACGGATATTCATACCGCCGTGATCAGATGCTATTACTACTTTCATTTTTACCCCTCCAAAGTTTCAATCAACTATCTTCATTTCTCACTCGCGCCTATAATGGAACGAAGTGATCTCCAATATCGTATTATACACGAAACATCAACCTTCTGAATGTTTTTTCAGTAAAGTTTGTACAAGTTTTTCCATCTCTTCTAACGTTTCTTTATAAATAGCAAGTGATCCGCCAAATGGATCTGAAATATCCTTACTTATCCCCTCAGTTACTCCATATAATGTATCTACTTTCTTTTCAACGCTCGGATAATGTCCAAGTACAATTTGCCTATGGTTTTCCGTCATCGTTACTACAATATCTGCCCAATCAATCAAAGTTTCGTTTATCTGCTGTGCGGCATGATCGATTGCAATTCCCTTTTCAGCTAAAGCTTCCTTTGCATGTACCGACGCATCGCTTCCAGGATAGGCGAAAACACCAGCAGATTGCACTTCAAACTTACCTTCTCCATGATGGCGAAGTAATGCCTCAGCCATCGGGCTACGGCATGTATTTCCAGTGCAAACAAATAATACTCGTTTCATCTAAACCCACCCCTTTTCTCTATTTCCTACCTTTTACCCCGCATTAACGGGCAGTAAGACTCCCACCTCAAAATTTGGCGAATGTGAGGGAATTAGCTAGAGACTAACTGCCCGTAAAAGCCCGATTGGTTCAACTATTAATTAGTGGGATAACCCCCTCCACTAATTAAAGTTTCACTTTATCATAGCGTACATTAGAATAGAACAAAAGAAATGTGAATAAACGAAAGGCGCATTTCTCTTATATTTTTTCTAAGAAAAATGCGCCTTATCCACATATATGTGAAACCCTATTTCCAAGTGCCCAAAGTATTTTACCATACATAAGGAACAGACTACCAAACAAAATAAGGAATCCATTTCATACGAAACGGATTCCTTTCATGTGATAATTATTTCATTGTAACTTTCATTACTTCTGTTGAACCTTTTGTAGCAGTTACACCTACAGTTGTCTTAATAGACTCCGCTGCATCTGTGTTTGTAATAACGATTGGAGTAATTGTGCTTTTCGCTTTTTCACGAATTAATTCTAAGTCGAATGAGATTAATTTATCTCCAGCTTTTACAGCTTGTCCTTCAGAAACGTGAGCTTCGAAACCTTCACCTTCCATTTTTACAGTTTCTAATCCAACGTGGATTAAAATTTCTGTACCGTTTTTCGCTTTAATTCCGATCGCATGTTTCGTATGGAATAATTGTACGATTTCACCATCAACTGGAGATACAACTACACCTTCAGTAGGTTCGATTGCAACACCGTCACCCATCATACGACCAGCGAATACTGGATCTGGTACTTCTTCAATATTTTTCACTGCTCCAGTTAATGGAGCTACGATTGTTTCTTCATTTGTTTTTGAACCAAGACCGAATAATTTTTTAAACATAGGATAGTCCTCCTTATAATTTACCTAAAAGTTTATAGGGCAATCTCTATTAAAGATCAGAATAAACGTAAGACCTCATACTTCGAATATTATACTGTAAAAACGCTTTCGAAATAAATTACGTCATTACTACTAGACTCTTATTGTAGCGTCTCACAAAATTCCAGTCAATTCTGATTGTCTGAATAACAATAAGAAGTTAACTTCTACTTATATTTTCTCTTTTTTTACCCAACTTGTCTAGAGGTCTTTACTACATTTTATTTTTTGTTGTTAATTTGTAAAATTTTTTTCAAACTTTTTTCAAAATCCGCTTGACTAAAGTAAGTAACTATTTTATTATTACTTACGTAAGATAAGTTAATAACTTTTAGGAGGTTTTCAAAAATGATGGATTTCGGTCTTCTTATTATTCGTCTTATTATAGGTATTACATTCATGGGTCATGGTGCTCAAAAATTATTCGGTTGGTTCGGCGGTTACGGTTTAAAAGGAACAGGTGGCTGGATGGAATCAATCGGTTTACGCCCTGGTGTATTCATGGCATTTATGGCTGGCGCAACTGAATTATTAGGTGGTTTCTTATTCGCATCAGGCATTTTCACTGCAATCGGTTCATTATTTATCGTTGGAACAATGTTAATGGCAATCTTCACTGTTCATGGAAAAAACGGTTACTGGGTAACTCAAAATGGATATGAATATAACTTAATGTTAATCGCTGTTGCTATCGGTGTAGCTTTAATCGGACCTGGCGCATACGTTTTACTGTAATTTTTATCTCAATTTCGAGACATTTACCAAAAAAGAGATTACTTCAGTGCAATTGAGGTAATCTCTTTTTTTACACCATCAAAAAAATATTGTTTTCAGCAGGAGATTCCCATTGATATCTTGTAAACAAACAGTAGGTCTTCATATTTAGAAAGGGGATTACAACATGTTATCCATTAATCCAAACGAACAAACCGAAAAAGATAATTACAAATTACTAACAGGAAGTATCATTCCGCGTCCTGTCGCATTCGTTACTTCTGTAACAAAAGACGGCGTATTAAATGGAGCACCATATAGTTATTTCAATATCGTTGCTGCCAATCCACCACTTATTTCAGTTTCTGTACAACGAAAAGCCGGAGAAAGAAAGGACACTTCCCGAAACGCAATTGAAAAAGGTGAATTTGTCGTACATATCTCTGACGAATCATATGTAGCGGCAATTAACGAAACAGCAGCTAATCTCCCACCAAATGAAAGTGAAATTGAACTAGCAAAATTAACACCAATTGAAAGTGATGTCATCTCCGTTCCAGGTGTGAAAGAAGCAAATATTCGAATGGAATGCGTACTAGAACGCGCAATCCCTCTTGGCGGAACAGAAGACTCACCAGCTTGCGATCTACTAATCGGACGCGTCGTTCGTTTCCACGTCGCAGAACACCTATACGAAAATGGCCGCATTCACGCAGAAGGACTAAAACCAATAAGCCGCCTAGCAGGACACAACTACGCAAAACTAGGAGAACAATTTGAATTAGTGAGGCCTATTTAAAAGCGGAAGCGGCTCGCTCAGAGTGGGAGGAGGATGGAGCTTCTGACGTAGAGGCGCTTTTTGCCTCGCAGGAAGACGCGAAGCCACCGACCATTCTAGCCGCTGGAGCTGGATATATTTAAAGGCGGAAGCGGCTCGTTCAGAATGGGAGGAGGATGGAGCTTCTGACGTAGAGGCGCTTTTTGCCTCGCAGGAAGACGCGAAGCCACCGACTATTCTAGCCGCTGGAGCTGGATATATTTAAAGGCGGAAGCGGCTCGCCCAGAATGGGAGGAGGATGGAGCTTCTGACGTAGAGGCGCTTTTTGCCTCGCAGGAAGACGCGAAGCCACCGACTATTCTAGCCGCTGGAGCTGGATAATATCTAAAAACAGAAGCCGCTCGCTCTACTACATCATCCAAAAAATCCCCCGCTAAAAAGCGGGGGATTTTTTTTTATAATTCTTCCTTTTTGTCCTCTAAAGTCGGGAATTTCTCTTTTTTCGGTTTACCAAGCTTAATTACAAAGAAATATAGGGAAAGCAATGTAATAAGAAAAACAATTAAAAACGGGTATGGAGAATAAAAAGCACGTGCTGCCTCCGTTTTCCCCGCAACAAACTTCAATGACTCAATATCTAAAAACTCAGCAAACATTTGTACACCGAGCATGCTAAACCAAAAAACAAAAAAACTAATAATAATACCAAAGACTTGCTTCAATCTCGTCATTCATCTCATCCTTTCTATAATCTGTAATTTTTTAGTGCAATCAATATAGTACAAACAAAACTATGCACAGAAAGGAGCTATCTTACCATTCGCGAATTAACTTAACCCAATCTAAAATCGAAATTTGCAAAATAATACCCCAACAAATAACAAGCAGTCGTAACGACCTAGGAAAAAACGTTATAAATCGAATATACCATTCCATTAACTTGTTCATAACGTCCTCCTCCTCAAAATTATATAGGAAAAAGGAGATATAATCCAAATCCAACCAGAATGATACCACCTACTATTTCACCATATGTACCGAGCATATCTTTCGCATGTCTACCAATTAATAAACCAATCCACGCTAATAGCATGCTAACAAACCCAAAAAGTAATATCGTAATAATTGTCTGTGCCCCGTAAATTCCAAGACTAAGACCTACTGAAAAACTATCTATACTGACGCCAAATGCAAATACAAATAAACTAATTCCAATAGGTGCAGTTCTAGCTTCTTCATTTTCCAAAATAGACGAATATACAATATAGAATCCTAGTCCAATTAATAAAATAGCACCTGCAAAATGGGCAATATCTCCATACTTCTCTGATAAAAAACGACCTAATACCATTCCTACAAATGGCATGATAATATGAAAAATCCCTATCGTCATACCGATATACAGGATTTGTCTTAACTTTAAGGTCATCATCCCCATACCAAGACTCACCGAGAACGCATCCATCCCTAAGGCGAATGCCATAATTATTAAAGGTATTAGCTGTTCAAACGTCATTCATGTCCCTCCTCGGACGTGCTACTTCAAAATATGCTTATCCGAGGAGAAATATTCTGTTTGCTAATCGTACCTTATGATTCAGTAATAATTTGATGCCCTGCCGCTTTTGTTAAGCGATTCATAATCGCATTCCCTATTCCTTCATTCGGGAATGACTCACTAAAAATAACATCCACTTCACTTGCATCAAATGTTCTAAGTACATCATATAATTTAGTTGCAACGCTAGCTAAATCACTTCGAACACCACAAGATAGTACAACATCCGCGCTATATACATGCTGATACTCTTCTGTCGTTAGTACACCTACTTTAAATCCTTCTTTCTTTTTCTTATCCACAATACATTGAATAAATTCGCGCGATCCTTCAACGATACTAAGTGGTGCTTTCGGTGCATAATGTGTATATTTCATTCCAGGTGATTTCGGTTTTTCCTTCTCATCCTTTAAAGCTGGATCTAAAGAAACAGTACCTATCACCGCTTCCAATTGTTCTTTCGTAATGCCACCTGGACGTAGAATCGTTGGAACTGCGCTCGTACAATCAATTACAGTTGACTCAACCCCTACTCCCGTTGCACCACCATCCACAATACCCGCGATCTTCTCATTTAAATCTTCATATACGTGAGAAGCTAACGTCGGACTTGGACGCCCGGAACGATTCGCACTTGGTGCCGCAACAGGTACATTTGCTTCCTCAATCAGAGCAAGCGCTACTGGATGATCAGGCATTCTTACTCCAACCGTATTAAGTCCTGCCGTCACCTTCTCTGAAATCCCTTCTTTTCTAGGTAAAATAATTGTTAACGGGCCTGGCCAAAAATGTTCCATTAACTTTTCTGCAACTGGCGGAATTTCCTTCACAATCCCATCTAACTGAGATTTTGTACCGATGTGGACAATAAGTGGATTATCACTCGGTCTTCCTTTCGCTTCAAAAATTTTCGCGATTGCTTCATCATTCATCGCGTTCGCACCTAGCCCATATACCGTCTCTGTAGGGAAGGCAATTGCTTCATTTTCTCTTAATAATTTTGCTGCTTCTTGTAACTGTGGATAATATTTTTTTCTTTCCACAACATTATCCACAACCCACATATTTGTATGCATTTTTTCCCACGTCCTTTTCTACCATGAAATACTTGTCTATTTTTAGTTTACTACGAGATTTATCCAAAAGACAAACAAGGTTTATCCACAAAATGTGGATAAACCTAATTAATCCGTGGATAACTTTGTGAATAGCTGACAATTTAGTATTATTGCATTTGGCTCTTTTATATTTTTACAAAAGTGTTCTAACTGTCGAATTCCCTCTGGCACGTTTTCTTTTTCTATAGTGACAAAGTCAAAAAACTGAAAGATCGTTATTGATTGTGGATGATTTGTTAGTAAGTACAATTGTCGAATATTTTTTTCTTTCATATACTGCAAAAACATTTCAAAAAAATATAAGAACGTTTGTTTATCCACATTAGGTGTGAATAAACAAGAACGAATAAGCACATCTTCTCCACTTTGTTCATAACCAATTACAGCTCGTATTTCTTCCGCCTCTTCTAAAATCATAAATTGTGCGTACAACTCATTTATTTTATCATCTTTTTTATTAGCTTGTCCGAAAAATGAATGTAATCTTTCCACATCTGCTTTCGTAGCAAAATACACCTTCTTCATAGTAAATCCCTCCTCTTTTTTTATATATGAGGAGGAACTTGTTCATAGTACTATTTAGAGAATAAAGATGTAAAAGCTTCAACAATAAACAATTTAACTTCTGGCTTTTCTTCTTCCTCTTCTACTTTTACATACTCATTTTGTTTTTCTTGTTTTTGTTCCACAGGTTTCTCCACTTTTTCCACAGTTTTTGTTTCTTCTTTACTTACAGGTTGTTCTTCTACTTTCGTTTCATTTTTTACTACTTTCTTTTCAGAAGCTGTTACCTTTTTTGCTACTTCCTTCTTTACTACTTCCTTTTCCTTCACCTCATCCTCTTTTTTCTCTTGTGTATCCACTACTTCCTCATCTAGTTGTTTTACCTGCTCCTCTTCAGGAGATTCAGCCTTCACAACATGTTCTTCTTTCCTTACAGCTGTACCACTTGAAAAATCTAAGAAACACATCGGCGGAAATAATACACACCACCAGTTTGCCCCTTCACCTTCACCAATTGTAATTAATACTGCCTCATATTCCCCTGCTGGGTAAATAAAATTTCCATATACCTTTGTAGGAAACTTTACATTCTTACTGAATTTCACTTGAAATGAATCTTTACTTCCTTCTTTTTTCAAAGTATTTGCCACCGTTTTTTCGATTTCTGGAATATGACTTTGAATGACTTTACGTGCCTCTTCAAATGAAGTTAAATCCGCTACCCATCCATCAATTTGTGCTTTTACTTCATCACGCACTTTGCGCTTTAACGCCTGGTCTTTATCCGAATCACTATTTGCTAAAATCCGTAATCGAACGGCCTCTTTCGGAATAACTGAAGGTCCTTTCGCATCAGCTTTCATATATCCAAACTGCACAAGCAACTGTGCACCAATTAATAATAGAAGAAGATAAGCAATAACCTGTTTTTTCATTTCCTCCACCGTCCCTTCTACAAACAGTGTGGACAGACTTTCATCTTTCTAAACTATTAAATTCAAAATCTATATAAATTTTCTCATAAAAAAATAGAGTAAGGTGTGAACCTTACTCCATCTCTGCAAATACCATACGATCTTTTCCATTAATATCAAAAACAACCTCAACATGAGCATGTGGAAAAGCTTGTTGCAATAGCCCTTTTACATCCTCACCTTGCCCTACTCCAATTTCAAATGCCACAATTGCTTTCTTCTGCAACACATTCGGCAATTCTTCCATAAAACGACGATAGAAATCTAATCCGTCTTCACCGCCAACAAGCGCTCTCTTTGGCTCATGCTCTTTCACCACAGGAGAAAGACCACGCCAATCTTCTTCCGGTATATATGGAGGATTTGAAACAACAACATCTAACTTTTGACCTGTTTCATAAAATGGTGACAATAAATCACCGTGATAGAACGTTACTTCTGCACCCAAAGCTTTTGCATTTTCTTTTGCAACCTCAATCGACTCTTGTGCAATATCTACCGTATACACATGAAGATTTTTATTTTCTAAAGCAAGGGTAATCGAAATCGCTCCGCTGCCTGTACCGATATCTGCTACATGTAGTTTCTTATCACCAAAATGGCGCTCGATTCTTTCTAATACTCCCACTATAAGCTCTTCTGTTTCCGGCCTTGGTATTAGTACTTCTTCATTCACAAAGAACGATCGTCCATAAAACATTTCATAACCAATCATATATTGAATCGGAATACCTTCTACATGCTTGTGGATAAACTCTGTAAAACTTTTTTCTTGTTCCACAGTTATCTCTTCACGCATATTCATCAACAATCCCGTTCTGTTCGTCTTTAATACATGACAAAGGACAATTTCTCCCGCATTTTCATCTCGTCCATTTTCCTGTAAAAAAGAAGAAGCCCATTTCAGGGCTTCATAGACACGCATTACTCAGCTGCCTCCATCTTTTGAGCCTGATCTTCCATCACTAAGGCATTGATGAAATCATCTAACTTACCTTGTAAGATTTGATCTAGCTTTTGAATCGTTAAACCGATTCGATGGTCTGTAACACGGTTTTGCGGGAAGTTATACGTACGAATACGCTCTGAACGATCACCCGTACCAACAGCTTGTTTACGGTTTTGATCATACTCAGCTTGTGCTTCTTGTCTAAACTTATCATAAACACGTGCGCGTAATACTTTCATCGCTTTTTCTTTATTCTTAATTTGTGATTTCTCATCCTGACAAGATACAACTACACCAGTCGGTAAATGCGTTAAGCGTACCGCTGACATCGTTGTATTAACGCTCTGTCCACCAGGTCCACTAGAAGCGAATGTATCAACACGAACATCTTTCTCATGAATGTCGATCTCTACTTCTTCTGCTTCTGGTAATACAGCTACAGTTGCTGTAGATGTATGAATACGTCCACCAGATTCCGTTTCAGGAACACGTTGTACACGGTGAGCACCATTCTCGAATTTCAGCTTCGCGAAAGCACCTTTACCGTTGATCATAAAGATAATCTCTTTATATCCACCTAATTCTGTATAGCTAGCCTCGATAATTTCCGTTTTCCAGCCTTGTACCTCAGCGTAACGGCTATACATACGGTATAAGTCACCAGCAAATAAAGCAGCCTCGTCGCCACCAGCAGCTCCACGAACCTCAACGATAACGTTCTTATCATCATTAGGGTCTTTTGGTACAAGTAAAATTTTCAGACGATCTGACAATTCCTTATCTTGTCCTTCTAATTCAGAAACCTCTTCTTTTACCATTTCACGCATTTCTGCGTCTAACTTATCTTCTAACATTGCTTTCGCATCTTTTAATTGCTCACGAACATCCTTATACTCACGATATACTTCTACCGTTTCCTGTATATCAGATTGTTCCTTTGAATATTCACGAAGCTTATTAGTATCGCTAATAACCTCTGGGTCACTTAACAATTCATTTAACTTCTCATAACGATTTTCTACAGCTTGCAAACGATCTAACACATCATTCACCTCTACATCCTAGTATCTAATACAAATAGTATATGGTACTTACTCAAAAAAACGCAAATTATATTTAAAAGCGTAAGCGGCTTGCTCAGAATCGCAGGTCATTGGAACTCTCTCGCTTGAAGCGCTTTTTGCTTCAAGCGAGAGAGTGAAATGGCCGGAGATTCTAGCCGCTGAAGCTAGATAATATATTTAAAAGTGCAGGTGGCTCGTTCAGCTCTGACCAGCTAAGGTTCTTTCGACCTAAAGGTGCTTTTTACCTTTCGGGCGGAAGGTTCTTAGATGCGAAGAGCTAGCCACCGGAACTAGATATCATTTAAAAGCGCAAGCGGTTCACACCACTCACTCTCTCTATTTTGAAAAAAACCCGCCTTGCGCAGCGAGTTTTACTGATCTTTGTTTGTAGGAACTGCATGACAATGACGACAGCGTGGCTCATACGATTCTGAAGCCCCAACTAAAATAATTGGATCATCAAATGCCGCTGGTTCTCCATTAATTAATCGTTGTGTACGACTTGCTGGAGATCCACATGCAGAACATACTGCTTGCAATTTTGTTACATGTTCAGCAATCGCCATCAGCTGAGGAACTTGTCCAAATGGTAGACCACGGAAATCTTGGTCTAAACCAGCTACAATGACACGATAGCCACGATTTGCCAATACTTGCACCACTTCCACAATGTCCCCATCAAAAAACTGTACCTCATCGATTGCAATAACATCCATATCTTCTGTTATATGCTCAAATATATCTTTTGAGGCAGAAACAGGAACTGCTTTTACCTTTAATCCGTTATGTGATACAACGTCTTCTTCGCTATAACGATTATCAATACATGGTTTAAATACAATTGCATGTTGTTTCGCAAATTGTGTACGACGCACACGGCGGATAAGCTCTTCTGATTTACCAGAAAACATACTACCGCAAATCACTTCAATCCAGCCATTTTGATTTATTAAGTACATGAAGCTCTCCTTTCATCTACTTTTTAGTTAAAAGTAGGGTAAAGGTATAATATTTTCGCAAAAAAAACAGACAAGCGAATACATACACTTGCCTGTTTTATGTTTTTATTACTTAAGACCGTATTTCTTATTGAAGCGGTCAACGCGTCCGTCTGCAGTAGCAAACTTCTGACGTCCAGTGTAGAATGGGTGAGAATCAGAACTGATCTCAACTTTTAGTAATGGATAAGTGTTACCATCTTCCCACTCAACAGTTTCGTTAGATCCTTTAGTAGATCCGCTTAAGAATTTGAAGCCTGTGTTTGTGTCCATGAATACAACTTTCTTGTAATCTGGGTGAATTCCTGCTTTCATTCTTTTCATCTCCTTCCGCCCTGAATCATTTTCGAAACAGAGTTTTTCATCTTCAGCTGCATACACAACTATATTGATGAAACACATATGATGAAATTATAACAAGGCTAACTTCATTTTGCAACTACCTGTTTTTGTCTTTTTAAATTTAAAAGCGCAAGCGGCTCGTTCAAAATCGCAGGGCATTGGAACTCTCGACCTTGAAGCGCTTTTTGCTTCGAGTGAGAGAGTGAAATGACCGGAGATTTTAGCCGCTGGAGCTGGATATCATTTAAAAGCGCAAGTGGCTCGTTCAGAATGGGAGGGGGATGGAGCTTCTGACGTAGAGGCGCTTTTTGCCTCGTAGGAAGACGCGAAGCCACCGACCATTCTAGCCGCTGGAGCTGGATACTATTTAAAAGCGTACGCGGCTCATTCAGCTCCAACAATAATCAACCAATATCCTTCCACTCATCTCTCTTTAACATCACCTAAAAAGCATAAAAAACTCGCTTACCACAAAATAAGCGAGTCCCAATCTTTTCCCTTTACTTAGTTGTTACATATCTTTTCGAGTCTGCAACAATGTTTTGTAAAAATTCTTCATTTGTCTTTGTTTGACGAAGCTTACGTAAGAAACCTTCAACAAAGTCTGGTGTATCACGCATTGTTTTACGAATACCCCATAACTTGTCTAAATGTTCTTTCGGAATTAATAGATCTTCTTTACGTGTACCAGAACGACGAATATCAATCGCCGGGAAGATACGACGTTCAGCTAATGAACGATCTAAGTGAAGTTCCATATTTCCAGTTCCTTTAAACTCTTCGTAAATTACATCGTCCATACGAGATCCTGTATCGACAAGCGCTGTTGCTAAAATAGTTAAACTACCGCCTTCTTCAATATTACGTGCAGCTCCAAAGAAACGCTTCGGTCTATGGAAGGCAGCTGGGTCGATACCACCCGATAATGTTCTACCACTTGGCGGAATAACAAGGTTGTAAGCTCGCGCTAAACGGGTAATACTATCCATTAAAATGATAACATCTTTTTTGTGCTCTACAAGACGCATTGCACGTTCTAACACAAGTTCAGCTACTTTAATATGATTTTCTGGTACTTCATCAAAAGTAGAACTTACAACATCTCCTTTAACAGAACGTTCAATGTCTGTTACTTCCTCTGGACGCTCATCAATTAAAAGTACAATTAATTCAGCTTCCGGGTGATTTGTTGTAACACTGTGCGCTATTTCTTTTAATAGACTAGTTTTACCAGCCTTTGGAGGCGCGACAATTAAACCACGTTGTCCAAATCCAACTGGTGCGATTAAATCCATGATACGTGTCGGTAACTTTTTCGGTTCCGTTTCCAATTTCATTTGGCGATCTGGGTATAATGGTGTTAATGCAGGGAAATGCACACGCTCTTTTGCTGACTCTGGATCATCTCCGTTTACAGCTTCAACTTGTAATAATCCAAAATAGCGTTCATTTTCTTTCGGAGGTCGTACTTTACCAGAAACCTTATCTCCATTACGTAAATCGAAACGACGAATTTGCGAAGCTGAGATATAAATATCTTCTGAGCTTGGAGAATAGTTGATAGGACGTAGGAATCCAAATCCTTCTGATTGAATAATTTCTAATACACCTTCCATGAAAAAGAAACCTTCTTTTTCTGCTCGAGCTTTTAAAATAGCGAAGATTAACTCTTTTTTCGTTAACTTGCTATAATACGAAATCTTAAATTCTTTCGCAAGCTCATATAACTCTTTTAATTTCATGTTTTCTAATGCTGCAATTGACAAATTCATTCAGACACCACACTTTAACGTTATTCTCTTTTCAAATGGGTAAAGGGAAAAAATACGGAAGGCAAATAATTAATAATGAAAGGCAATAAGTTCAAGTAGGGTAATATTCACTATTGTAACCCTTTTATCTAGTTTTAATCAATACGTTGGAACACAAATACAAGAAGCGAAGACAAGAAAATTTGTCTTCGCTTTTTATATTTCTTTCTTTTTTCTACTCACCCTATTTTAAATGGCGATAAATAGGCCATTTATGATTCTGAGCGAGCCGCTTCCACCTTTTATTTAAATCCAGTTCCAGCGGCTAGAATCTCCGGTCATTTCACTCTCTCACTCGAAGCAAAAAGCGCTTCAAGGTCGAGAGTTCGAAGTGTCCTGCGATGCTGAACGAGCCGCTTCCACCTTTTACTGAATCCAGCTCCGGTGGCTAGAAGGGTCAGTCATTTCACCCCTTCCTGCGAGGCACAAAACGCCTCTTCGTCAGGAGCTCCAATGCCTTCCTCTTCTGAGCAAGCCACCTCCGCTTTTTATTTAATAACCAAGTTCGGTTTTTTATTCAAGCTATGGCGTCCGTCTACGAAGCGGACTGTGCCTGATTTTGCACGCATAACAAGAGATTGTGTTGTTCCTACGCTACCTTTAAATTGAACACCGCGTAATAGTTCTCCGTCTGTTACGCCTGTTGCTGCAAAGATTGCATCGTCGCCTTTTACTAAGTCCTCCATGCGAAGGATGCGGTTGATGTCTTCTATGCCCATCTTTTTGCAACGTGCCAATTCAGCTTCGTTTTGTGGTAATAGTTTTCCGTGAATCTCGCCGCCTAAACATTTTAATGCAACTGCTGCTAATACACCCTCAGGTGCACCACCAGAACCGAATAAAATATCTACACCAGTACGATCAAATGCAGTATTAATTGCGCCAGCTACGTCTCCATCATTAATCAATTTAATGCGAGCACCAGCTTTACGAATTTCTTCAATAATCGCTTGATGACGTGGACGGTTTAAAACTGTCGCTACAACATCTTCAATATCTTTGTTTTTCGCTTTCGCAACTGCACGTAAGTTATCGATAATAGGCGCATCAATATCGACTGCCCCAACCGCTTCTGGGCCAACCGCGATTTTATCCATGTACATGTCAGGAGCATGTAACAAATTGCCGTGATCTGCGATTGCAATAACAGCAAGTGCGTTCCATCCGCCAGCTGCTACGATGTTTGTCCCTTCTAAAGGATCAACTGCAACGTCTACGCGCGGACCATATCCTGTACCTAATTTCTCTCCGATATACAGCATTGGCGCTTCATCCATTTCACCTTCACCAATTACAACTGTACCTTTCATCGGAATTGTATCAAATACATCACGCATAGCTGATGTTGCTGCACCGTCTGCCTCATCTTTTTTCCCGCGTCCCATCCAACGCGCTGATGATAATGCTGCAGCCTCTGTTACACGTACTAACTCCATAGATAAACTTCTTTCCAAGATAATCCCTCTCCTTTAAGTCTCTAATATTTCTGCCGTATTTTGTGAACCGGATTTTTCTATAAAATGTACTTCCGCTAATGATGATACTTCGCTCCCCATTAACGGAAGTATCACCACTTTAAGCGTTCTTCATTTCTTCAATCTCTTGCTTTGTCATTTGCTCTCGCCAAATGTTTGCACCAAGCCCCTTAAGCTTGTCTACTATATTTTCGTAACCTCGATCAATATGCTCAAGTCCGGTTACTTCTGTAATGCCATCCGCCATTAACCCTGCAATAACAAGCGCAGCTCCAGCTCGCAAATCACTTGCTTTCACTTTTGCACCTTGTAGTAAAACAGGGCCAGTTACGATAGCTGAACGACCTTCTACTTTAATTTGTGCATTCATACGACGTAATTCATCAATATGTTTAAACCGTGCACCATAAATCGTATCCGTTACAACACCCGTTCCATGCGCCTTTGTTAAAAGTGTTGTAAACGGCTGTTGTAAATCTGTTGGGAAACCTGGATATACAAGCGTTTTTATATCAACTACTTTTAATCTTCTATCACCGTTCACTGTAATCTGGTCATCATTCGTTTCAACTTGGACACCAGCTTCTCTTAACTTTGCCGTAACTGACTCTAAATGCTGAGGAATAACATTATCAACTGTTACTTTTCCTCCTGACGCAGCACCTAAAATCATATACGTACCGGCTTCAATACGATCTGGAATAATTGTATGATGACAACCGTGCAGTGAATCCACACCATCAATTCGGATTACATCTGTACCAGCACCTTTAATACGTGCTCCCATGCTCGTTAACAAGGTAGCTACATCAATAATCTCAGGTTCTTTCGCTGCATTTTCAATAACAGTTCTACCTTTCGCTCGTACAGCTGCTAACATAATATTAATTGTAGCCCCTACACTAACAACGTCTAAATAAATACGTGCTCCGCGCAATTCATCTGCTCTTAAGTAGATAGCACCCTGTTCATTTGTAACATGTGCACCTAGCGCCTCAAAACCTTTAATATGCTGATCAATCGGTCTTGGTCCTAAATGACATCCACCCGGAAGCCCAATAACAGCTTTTTTAAAACGGCCAAGCATCGCACCCATTAAATAATAAGAAGCGCGCAATTTTTTCACTTTTCCATTTGGTAAAGGCATCGCAACCATATTAGAAGGATCGACTACCATCTCTTCCTCCTGTCCATAAGTTACTTTCCCTCCAATTTCCTCTAGTAAGTCTCCTAACATTTTCACGTCCGAAATATTAGGAACACCACCAATAGTTACTGGAGTATCTGCTAAAATTGTCGCTGGAATCAGTGCAACGGCACTGTTCTTTGCACCACTCACGCGAATTGTTCCATTTAAAGCTCTTCCGCCTTCAATTAGCAATTTTTCCATATTGAGCTCCCTTCTTGTGAATGTATTTACTTTCTATTTTCTTTATAGAAAGCTCCCCTTAAGAATCTCAACTACTCTTTCCACCCTAAAAACCATCACCTACTGTTCCCCTGTAGTATAAATAGGTGAAGGTTAACTATTCATCGAATTATAAATCAGATACTTATCACATTTATTAATAGGACTATGCACATTATTTTCTATATTTAAAGATTTAAAAATTCACTTTATAAAATCTTTCGACTTGTTCACGCTTTCATTATACAACGAAAGGAAACCGTCTAAAAGAGTAGACGGTTTCCAAAACGGAATTTTATTCTTACGCTTTACCGTTAGAACCGAATTCGCGCATTTTACCAGCAACAGTTGCTTTGATAGCGTCGCGGCCAGGTCCGATAAATTTACGAGGATCGTAAACTTCTTGGTCTTTATTTAATACTTCACGAACAGCTTTTGTAAACTCGATTTGGTTCTCAGTGTTTACGTTGATTTTTGAAGTACCTAAAGAGATAGCTTTTACGATATCAGCAGTTGGGATACCAGTACCACCGTGTAATACTAAAGGTACACCAGTGAAGTCACGAACTTGTTCCATTTCAGCGAATCCTAAGTTAGGCTCACCTTTGTAAGGACCGTGTACAGAACCTAAAGCTGGAGCTAGGCAGTCGATGCCAGTTGCTTCAACAAGGTGTTTACACTCTGCAGGATCAGCGTAAATTACGCCTTCAGCGATTACGTCGTCTTCTTGTCCGCCAACTGTTCCAAGCTCAGCTTCAACAGATACGTTACGAGCGTGTGCGTATTCTACTACTTTTTTAGTAGTTTCAACGTTTTCTTCGAATGGGTGGTGAGAAGCGTCGATCATTACAGATGTGAAACCTGCATCGATTGCTTCTTTACACTTTTCAAAGCTTGAACCATGGTCAAGGTGAATCGCTACAGGAACAGAAATGTTCATTTCTTCGATTAAAGCTTTAACCATAGCTACAACTGTTTTGAAACCAGTCATATGACGAGCTGCACCCTCAGATACACCTAGGATTACAGGAGATTTTTCTTCTTCCGCAGCAGCTAAGATAGCTTGAGTCCACTCTAAGTTGTTCATGTTGAATTGACCAACTGCGTATTTTCCTTCTAGTGCTTTGTTTAGCATTTCTTTCATAGAAACTAAAGGCATGGTGAATCCTCCTAAAAAACGTTTTTTGTATCCGATAAGTTCTTATCGCTGGTAGTATGACCAGGATAAGGTAAAATATGTATATTTACATACCGGACTTTTTTCTACACTCAATAGGATAACAACTTGTACTCAAAAACTCAACCGTATTCACCTGCACAATAGTCCATGTAAACGCTTTTTTCCATATTTTTTATAAAAAATTCATTTTTTATGCCTCTACAGCAAGCTGATCTCTCACCGCTTGACGAATTTCATCAATATCAAATGGTTTAGCAAAGTGCATTAAAGCTCCTAAATCTTTTGCTTCTTGGATCATATCAAGCTCTCCATAAGCAGTCATTAAAATTACTTTAATACTCTCATCAATTTCCTTTACATGCTTTAAAATCTCTATACCATCCATACCTGGGATTTTCATATCTAACACAACTAAATCTGGATTATCCTTTTTCACGATATCTAAAGCTTGAAAACCATTCGCTGCTTGGAACGTCTGATAACCTTCTTTTTGGAACACTTCATGTAATAACACACGAATGCCATATTGATCATCAACGATTAAAATTTTCCCTTCCATAACTCCCAACCTTTCTGTGTAAGTACAAGATTTACAGCTTCTTATATCTTATCGATTTATTTTCGCTATTCTTTGCCAAATTCCTTCCTATTCTTTCTTATTTTACCGTTTCCTATTTCGTTATGCCACCTACGATTTCACCTTTCCAAAAAAATAAACTATAATGAAAACCGGCAAACACGTACGAAAGGAGTAACATTATGTTAAAAATTTTTTCAACTCAATTAAGTGGTTATTTCTCCAGAGTTTCCCAAAAAGAGGAAATGAATATAGAGGATAGTGCTCGTCTACTTGCTCAAGCACTAGTTGGCGATGGTTACATTTATTTACATGGTACAAATGAAATGGAGGGCGTTATTGTTGAAGCGCTATTCGGTGCTGAACCAATGCAGCAAGCAAAACGCTTATTTGAAAATGGTAAAGAAGCAAAAGTAACTTCTGCAGATCGTGTACTTCTTATTAGCCGTTTTTCAACAGATGAAGAAGTTATACAAATCGCAAAAAAACTTCAAGAAGACGGGCATTCTATCGTTGGAATCTCTGCCATTCAAGAAGGTGCTGCGTCACTGGAACAATATACAGATGTACATATTGATACAAAACTGTTAAAAGGTCTTATTCCAGACGATGAAGGTAACCGCTACGGATTCCCAAGTTTAATTGTAGCTTTATTTGCTTATCATGGAATTAAATTTACAATTGATGAAATGTTAAACGAATATTAAAAAAAGCGCCCTATTTCAGGCGCTTTTTTTTTATTACTTGCTCTCTTTATTCGTAATAGAAGCACTTACAAAATCATGGAACAATGGTTGTGGGCGGTTTGGACGAGATACAAGTTCTGGGTGGAACTGTGCTGCCACGAACCAAGGGTGGTCTTTTAATTCAATGATTTCAACTAGACGGCCGTCTGGGCTTGTACCAGAGAATACAAATCCTGCTTTTTCCATATCCGGGCGGAATTGATTGTTGAACTCATAACGATGACGATGACGCTCATATACAACCGGCTCACTGTAAGCTCTGTAAGCATTTGTTTCTTCAGCAAGCTTACATGGATATAGACCAAGACGAAGTGTACCACCTAAGTCTTCTACATCTTTTTGTTCTGGTAATAAGTCGATGATTGCATAAGGAGTGTCAGGGTTAATCTCAGAAGAGTTAGCTCCTTCTAATCCTAATACGTTACGTGCGAATTCGATTGATGCAAGTTGCATACCTAAGCAAATTCCTAAGAATGGAACTTTGTTTTCACGAGCATATTGAATTGCAACGATTTTACCTTCTACACCACGATCGCCGAAGCCACCTGGTACAAGAATACCATCTGTATCGCCAACTAATTCTTTTACGTTTTCTGCTGTTACGTGCTCAGCATTTACCCATTTCACTTCTACATCTGTATCGAAAGAGTAACCTGCATGACGAAGTGCTTCTACAACAGAGATGTATGCATCTTGAAGCTCTACGTATTTACCAACAAGAGCGATTTTTGTTTTCTTAGAAAGGTTACGTACTTTATCAACTAGCGCAGTCCACTCTGTCATATCTGCAGCTGGATTGTCTAATTTTAAGTGATCGCAAACGATTTGGTCCATATTTTGCTCTTGTAGAGATAATGGAACTGCATATAAAGTATCTGCATCGCGTGCTTCGATAACTGCTTTTGTATCGATGTCACAGAATAATGCAAGCTTGTCTTTCATATCTTGAGAAACAGGCAGTTCTGTACGAACAACGATAATGTTTGGTTGAATACCTAAGCTACGAAGTTCTTTAACGCTATGTTGCGTTGGCTTTGTTTTCATTTCGCCCGCTGCTTTTAAGTATGGGATTAACGTACAGTGAATGTACATTACATTGTCACGACCAATGTCGCTCTTAATTTGACGGATTGCTTCTAAGAATGGTAAAGACTCGATATCACCAACAGTTCCACCGATTTCTGTAATAACAACGTCCGCGTTTGTTTCGCGACCAGAACGGTATACACGTTCTTTAATTTCATTAGTAATGTGAGGAATAACTTGAACTGTTCCTCCTAGGTATTCACCACGACGCTCTTTTTGAAGAACTGAAGAGTAAATTTTACCTGTTGTTACGTTGCTGTATTTGTTTAAGTTGATGTCGATGAAACGCTCATAGTGACCAAGGTCTAAGTCAGTTTCTGCGCCATCATCTGTTACGAATACCTCACCGTGTTGGTATGGGCTCATAGTCCCTGGGTCTACGTTAATGTATGGATCAAACTTTTGAATCGTTACGTTTAAACCACGATTTTTTAATAGTCTTCCAAGAGATGCTGCTGTAATACCTTTACCTAAAGACGATACTACACCGCCTGTTACAAAAATATACTTAGTCATGAAAAAGCTCCCTTCTACTTTGCTGTTATATAATCACCGTTGCAAAGCGCAACGTATGTAGATAACACTGTATCTATCTTATTGTTAGACTCTTTGTATTTTCTAAACAAAAAACAAAAAAGAAAATTGCTCCCCTCATCACATAAAGTAATAAGTAGGGAGCAATTTTCTTTTATATTTACACTTTAAAAGTATTATCGTCCTTTTTTAAAGAGCCCAAAAATGATTCTACATGGACGATAATGAAAAGTCAAGAACTACAGTTCTTCCTCTTCTTCTTCTTCAGTTTCATCGTACTCAAGTTCTTCTTCAGCGAAGTCTTCATCATCTTCATCTAAATCATCAAGATCGTCGTCATCTCCGTCTTCTTCTTCAAGAACCTTGTCCAAATCTTCTACATCGTCTTCTTCTTCATCTACATTTCCGTCTGCATCGTCAAAGTCATCTTCATCTTCTTCAATGTAGTCGTCAAAACCGTCTTCTTCAACTTTACGTTTCTTCTTCGGTTTTGGTTGCGGTAAGATTTCTTCATCAATTTGCTCATATGGGTACCAGCTGCGTAGCCCCCAACGATTTTCTCCTAAATTAATGAAACGTCCGTCGATGTTTAAATCTGTATAAAATTGTGCGAGTTTCGCATTAACTTGCTCTTGAGATAGTCCCAGCACTTGAGCGATTTCTTGAACCAACTCGTTGAATGTCGTTGCTTGTCTTTTATCCCCTAAAACGCTATGTACAACTTCAATCATTGAACATTCTTTTAGCTCTTCTGGTGAATATTGCTTAAAATTCACTTATGCGGCACTTCCTTTCATCAAATATAACCTTATATATAACGGTCTGCCTAAAAAAATCCATACTATTCATTATAAACAAAAGTCGCACAAATATGCTACAAAAAAAACGTGAAACTTTTATATGGCAATAAAATTATAATTTGTCCGTTCCTTATTTCGGAAGCATATGAGCCCCCTGCAACACATACCTAATTTGCATTTCTGTATATTCCTCGAGCGTATATAATTTTTGCAAGGCCCAGCGTCTAAATCCCCACATCTGTCCTTGTATAAAAATATTATGTGCAAGAAGCTGTATTTCCTTTTTATTCAATGTAAATGTTCCATTTTCTGTACACTGTTCTAAAATATTTTCAAACATCCCTACCATTTGAAACTCTTTTTCTAATACGTATGGAAGAGATTCTTTCGGTAAAAAACGTACCTCTTGATACATAATTAATACTTCTTCTTGTAATTCATCCATAACCTTAAAATAATTCGTTATCGCTATCTTTAAACTTTCTATACTTCCCTTCTCTGTACACACTACTTCCTCTAACCGTTCTTTTACATGTTCATAAATACTATCACAAACTAAATATAAAACATCATCTTTCGTACGAATATACTCATAAAGTGTTCCAATACTAAATCCAGCCGCCTTCGCAATTTCTCTCGTTGTTGTACGCGGAAATCCTTTTTGCTTAAACAATTGCACCGCACCTTTAATCATTTGTTCACGCCTTAACGCAACTAACTTTTCATCTTTTACTGATGCATGTACGTTATGTTTAACCATCCCCTTCACCTCTCTCAATTATTTGTTGGAAGGAAAAAGCGTAGGAAAATACCTACGCTTTCGTTCCTACTTCGTTAACATACGAGAAATTACAAGCCTTTGAATCTCTTGTGTTCCTTCATAAATCTGTGTGATTTTTGCATCTCGCATATAACGCTCTACTGGATAATCTTTCGTATAACCGTAACCACCAAATACTTGTACTGCTTCCGTCGTCACCTTCATCGCTGTATCACCCGCAAATACTTTTGACATCGCTGATTCTTTCCCATACGGAAGCCCTTCTGATTCAAGCCAAGCTGCTTGATATGTCAAAAGGCGCGCCGCTTCTATATCCGTTGCCATATCGGCAAGTTTAAAGCCAATCCCTTGCTGCGCTGCAATCGGCTTTCCAAATTGATGACGCTCTCTTGCATATTCTACAGAAGCATCTAAAGCCCCTTGTGCAATACCCACTGCTTGCGCCGCAATACCATTACGACCGCCATCTAATGTTTGCATCGCAATCTTAAATCCTTGCCCTTCCTCTCCAAGTAAGTTCTCTACAGGAATACGGCAATCTTCAAACATAATTTCAGTCGTTGGCGAAGAGCGAATCCCTAACTTACTTTCTTTCTTCCCAACTGAAAATCCTGGTGTATCACTTTCTACAATAAATGCACTCGTACCGCTCTGCTTCGATTCAGGATCTGTTAGCGCAAAAACAACATAAATATCGGCAATGCCGCCATTTGTAATAAAGATTTTCGACCCATTTAATACGTAATGGTCTCCATCTCTTTTTGCAATTGTCTTCATTCCACCAGCGTCCGATCCAGATCCTGGCTCGGTTAAACCATATGCACCAATTTTCGTCCCTTCAGCCATCGGTCGCAAAAACTTTTGCTTTTGCTCTTCCGTTCCGAATTTAAAAATCGGCCATCCAGCAAGTGAAGTATGCGCAGACAGTGTTACCCCGGTAGAGGCACAAACGCGGGATAACTCTTCAATTGCAATTACGTACGCTAAGTAATCGCTTCCAATTCCGCCGTACTCTTCAGGCCATGGAATACCTGTCAAGCCAAGCTCTGCCATTTGATCAAATAATGCACGATCAAATCTCTCTTCCTCATCACGTTCAGCTGCTGTTGGTGCTACTTCGTTCTTAGCAAAGTCTCGAACCATTTTTCTTATCATTTCATGTTCTTCTGATAGTTTAAAATGCATCTCCGTCTCCCCCTCGTCCTTTTATAAAGCACGGCTAATAACAAGTTTCTGTATTTCACTCGTTCCTTCATATATTTGCGTGATTTTTGCATCACGGAAAAATCTTTCTACTGGGTAGTCTTTCGTATAACCGTAACCACCAAATACTTGCACTGCTTCAATCGCAACTTCAACCGCTGTCTTAGAAGCGAATAATTTCGCAATAGATGCTTCTTTACCACATGGTAATCCTTGCGCTCTTAGCGATGCCGCCCTATATACGAGTAATCGTGCAGCCTCCACATTCGTTGCCATATCTGCCAGTTTGAAGCCAATCCCTTGCTGCGCCGCAATTGGCTTTCCGAATTGCTCACGTTCTTTCGCATAATCAATCGCACATGCAAGCGCCGCTTCAGCAATTCCTAACGCCTGTGCACCGATTCCAATTCGTCCAACATCTAAATTCGCCATCGCCACCTTGAATCCTTGTCCTTCTTCCCCAAGTAAATTCTCAGCTGGCACTTTCATATCTTCAAACGTAAGTTGTACTGTACGTGAACCAAGAAGCCCCATCTTATGCTCGTCTTTTCCTATAATTAAACCAGGCGTGTCTTTCTCTACTATGAATGCAGAAATACCACTTTTTCCTGCCTCTGGATTTGTAGAAGCGAATACAATATATGTACTTGCTTCGCCCCCATTTGTAATAAATACTTTCGATCCATTAATAATATAATGATCGTCTTTCTTTACAGCCCTTGATTTTAAACTCCCTGCATCTGATCCTGCATTCGGTTCTGTTAAAGCAAATGCACCTAAATATTCACCAGTCGCAAGTTTAGAAACATATCTCTGTTTCTGCTCTTCTGTTCCGAAATATAAAATCGGATTCATGCCAACTGACGTATGTACAGCTAAAATTACACCAACCGTTGCGCTTACCTTTGAGATTTCTTCAATTGCTAAAATGTAAGAAATAAAATCCATTTCTGCGCCGCCGTATTTCGCAGGCGCTGGAATACCCATTAGCCCAAGCTCACCCATCTTTTGCAAAATTTCTTTCGGGAACACCCCTTGTTCCATACTAGGAACAAAGGGAGCTATTTCTTTCTGTGCAAAATCTCGAACCATTTTCCTCATCATTTGTTGCTCTTCCGTAAAATGAAAATTCATATACTTCGCCTCCATTTGCTATACATCTTTTTAAAAATTTGGTAAGACCACTATTTTAATAAAGGGAGGAATTTATTCGTAAACGTAGAAACCACGGCCCGTTTTACGTCCTAACCATCCTGCATTTACGTACTTACGTAATAATGGACATGGGCGATATTTACTATCTCCTAATCCTTCATGCAACACTTCCATAATGTATAAGCATGTGTCTAGACCGATAAAGTCAGCTAATGTTAAAGGTCCCATCGGGTGATTCATACCGAGTTTCATTACTTCATCAATCGCTTCTTTCGTCGCTACACCTTCATATAACGTATAAATTGCTTCGTTAATCATCGGTAATAAAATACGGTTTGATACAAAACCTGGGAAATCATTTACTTCAACTGGTACTTTCCCAATTTTCTTCGTAATGTCTTCAATCGTTTCGTATACCGCTTCATCCGTAGCTAAACCACGAATAATTTCAACAAGCTTCATAACAGGAACTGGATTCATAAAGTGCATACCGATTACTTTTTCTGGACGTTTCGTTACCGCTGCAATTTCTGTAATTGGTAAAGATGACGTATTCGTCGCTAAAATGGCATGATCCGGTGCGATTTCATCTAGATTCGCAAAAATTTTCTTTTTAATATCCATTTTCTCAACAGCCGCTTCAATAACAAGATCAGCCTCTTTCACACAATCTAAATCAAGCGTTACTGTAAGACGATTTAACGTCGCTTCCTTCTCTTCTTCCTTCATACGTCCTTTTTCTACTTGGCGTGCTAAGTTTTTCGTAATGATAGCCAGCCCTCTATCTAATTGCTCTTGTTTTAAATCTTGAACCTTCACGTCATATCCTGCCATTGCACATACTTGCGCAATTCCCGATCCCATTTGTCCTGCACCAATTACAACAATTTTTTGTACACTCATTTCTTCTTCCCCCTTAATATAAGTCTGTAATAAATGAATTGTTTTCTCGCCGTAAATTAATGAACTTCAATCATCACTGCATCACCTTGGCCGCCACCGCTACAAATCGAAGCGATGCCAATTCCGCCGCCGCGTTGCTTAAGTGCATGGATTAGTGTAACGATAATGCGCGCTCCGCTTGCCCCAATCGGATGTCCCATCGCCACTGCGCCGCCATTTACATTCAATTTTTCTGGGTCAATTCCCGCAATCTCTGTACTTGCAATTGCTACCGCTGCAAAAGCTTCATTAATCTCAAATAAATCGATGTCTTCAATTGTCTTGCCTGTTTTTTTCAACAATGCGTTAATTGCATAGCCTGGTGTTCTTGGGAAATCCTTTGATTCTACCGCGATTGCCGTATGCGCTAAAATTGTCGCTAATGGCGTTCTTCCTTCTTGCTTCGCTCTGTCCTCGCTCATTAATACAAGTGCAGCACCGCCATCATTTAGGCCAGGAGCATTACCAGCTGTCACTGCTGCCGTCTTATCGAATACAGGCTTTAATTTTGCTAACTTTTCAACCGTTGTATCCTCGCGTGGTGCCTCATCCTTTGCAACAACAATAGGATCGCCTTTTCTTTGCGGAATCGTTACTGGCACAATTTCCTCTTCAAAACGTCCTTCTTTATGTGCTGAAACCGCACGCTGATGGCTACGATATGCCCATTCATCTTGCGCTTCGCGAGAAATTCCATCTTCCTTCGCAACTTCTCCGCCATAAACACCCATGTGTACACCTGAAAATGCGCATGTTAAACCGTCTGCAACGTTTAAATCAACGACTTCGTTGTTACCCATTCTGTATCCCCATCTTGCTCCGCGTAAAATGTAAGGACTGTTACTCATCGACTCCATACCGCCAGCTACAATCAATGATTGATCGCCAGTACGAATAATTTGATCCGCTAACGTAACCGCGCGAAGCCCTGATGCACAAACTTTATTCACTGTTTCCGTCTGCACTTCCCAAGGGATTCCAGCAGCCCTCGCCGCTTGGCGCGATGGAATTTGTCCCTGCCCACCTTGAATAACCGTTCCAAATATAACTTCCTCAACATCACTAGCAGAAACATTTGCTCTTTCAAGCGCCGCTTTAATTGCAATCCCTCCAAGTTCTGTTGCTTTCACATCTTTTAAAGTTCCTCCAAATTTCCCAACCGGTGTTCTTGCTGCACTTAAAATAACTGTTTTACTCATTTCTCTTTCCCCCATTTCTTTTTATCACTGAGCGCGCGCTCGGTGTTCCTACGTTGAGAAGAGGTGCAATAATTGCACCTCTTTCTAAAGTTGTATGCATTCCTACAAACTAGATTGCTTCTTTCTTCTGTCCAATAACTGAGCGTTCTAAAATCTCTGTTACATCGAGAGTTTGAACTTTCTCTTCAACTTCTTTCGCTTTCGTACCATCACTAATCATCGTTAAGCAATAAGGACATCCTGTACCGATAATAGATGGCTGTACAGCTAATGCTTGTTCTGTACGAGCAACGTTAATACGTGAACCTGTTGTTTCTTCCATCCACATTAAACCGCCACCTGCGCCACAGCACATTCCAGTTTCGCGATTTCGCGCCATCTCTACAAGATTCACTCCAGGAATCGCTTTCAAAATATCACGCGGCGCCTCGTACACTTCGTTGTATCTTCCTAAGTAACAGGAATCATGGTACGTAACTGTTTCCTCAATAGCGTGAACAGGCTTTAAGCGGCCTTCTTTCACCCACTGAGCTAGCAATTCTGTATGATGATAGACTTCTGCTTGCAAACCAAAGTCCGGATACTCATTTTTAAATGTGTTATAAGCATGAGGATCAATCGTAACGATTTTCTTCACTCCTGCCTTTTCAAATTCTTCAATATTCTTTGTCGCCATCTCTTGGAATACAAATTCATTTCCAAGGCGGCGCGGTGTATCTCCAGAATTCTTTTCTTTATTACCGAGGATCGCGAATGAAATGCCTGCTTCGTTCATTAATTTCGCAAACGATATCGCAATCTTCTGACTACGATTGTCGTATGATCCCATTGAACCAACCCAGAATAAATACTCGAATTCTTCACCAGCTTTTGATTTTTCTTTTACTGTTGGAACTGTTACTTCGTCATCACCTTGGCGCCATGTTTCGCGCTCTTTACGGTTCAGACCCCACGGATTTCCTTGACGTTCAATGTTTGTCATCGCGCGTTGTGCTTCCGCGTCCATTTTTCCTTCTGTTAAAACGAGATAACGGCGTAAATCAATAATTTTGTCAACATGCTCATTCATAACTGGACATTGATCTTCACAGTTACGACACGTTGTACATGCCCAAATCTCTTCTTCTGTAATAACATCTCCGATTAAACTCGGATCGTAAGCGAGAGTTGTAGCCGCTGATTCTTGTTGCCCTTTTCCGGCTGCCATCATCGCCAACTGATTTCCTTGTGTATTATTAAAAGCCACTACTGGAACCCACGGTGCTTTTGATGTTACCGCAGCTCCTTTATCAGTTAAATGATCGCGAAGCTTTAAAATCAAGTCCATCGGCGATAGCATTTTTCCTGTGCCTGTTGCTGGACACATATTTGTACAGCGACCACACTCTACACAAGCGTATAAATCAATAAGTTGATTTTGTCTAAAGTCTTCAATTTTACCAACACCAAATGTTTCTTGCGTTTCATCTTCAAAATCAATCTTTTCAAGCTTCCCTGGGTTTGAAAGACGACCGAAGAACACATTAGCTGGTCCCGCAATTAAATGCGCATGTTTTGATTGTGGAACATACACTAAAAATGTTAACAAGATTAGTAAATGCACCCACCAAGAGAAATAGAACACTGAAATGGCTACGGTTTCATTTATCCCCGAGAAAACGTAAGCGATCGCAGAAGCGATTGGTTCACTCCATGAAAGCTCCTCGCCATGCCATATAAGTCCCATACCGTTACCAAGTAGTACAGAAACCATTAAGCCTCCGATAAAAATAAGAACAAGGCCCGATTTAAAGTTACGCTTTAAACGAACAAGCTTTTCAACATAGCGTCTATGAAAAGCCCAAAAGACTGCAATTAAAATTACAAGTGTGACAATTTCCTGGAAGAATGTAAATGCAGGGTATAGTGGTCCAAGTGGAAGATGTGATCCTGGTGCGAGTCCTTTCCAAACGAAGTCAATTGCTCCAAATTGGACAAGAATAAATCCGTAAAAGAACATAACGTGAATAATGCCGCTCTTTTTATCTTTCAGCAGCTTTTTCTGACCGAAAACATTAACTTTAAGAAGATCCCAACGCTCTTTAAAACGACGGTCAAATTCAATCTTTTTTCCTAACTGTATGTAGGCCATCCTCGTTCGTATAAGATACACAAACAAATATCCCGCATAAGCAATAACAGCAATGGCAGCCAGCCAATTAATGATCAGTAAGCTATTCATTTTTATGCTACCCCTCTCTTTGTAAGCCCTCTTTCTTTTTTAGAATCTTCAAAAACATATAATTTTCTGAATTTTATCCCCTATCTTCATTATATAATGAGTGAGCATTCAGTCAACAGTTTTTTGTTATACAACAACATATTTTTTTAATAAAGCTGTTTATTTCGGTGAAACTATAAAGTGACACTTTAAGCAATGGGGGCTTTCATTCTCCACTAATTATTAGCCCACACCAATCGGGCTTTTACAAGCCGTTAATCTCCCACCCAACTTCTTTGCTTTAACCTAATTTTGAACTGTGAGGCTTACTGCCCGCAAATGGTGGGGTAAAGTGAAGGGGCAAAGAATGCAAAGGAGGGAATTCACTCATGTTCTTCTTATCTCTCTTGTTAATATGCGTTACGCTTTGGATTACAATTGATTTTTTATATGGGAGACACCTTCATTTGAAACGTGTGCGCCCTCGCACTTTCCCTTTACGTCAAAGTGATTTTCACCTTTATACATACGGACAAGATTTATATGATGCTTTATTTACTGATATAAAACAAGCAAAGCACCACGTGCACGTTTTATTCTTCATTGTAAAAAACGATAAGATTAGTCGTCAGTTTTTAAAGTTACTTATTGATAAGGCACAGGAAGGAATTGAAGTAAGACTTTTACTCGATCGATTTGGTAGCCATTATTTATCAAACGAAGCAATCCGTTCCCTCCAAAAACATGGTGTCTCTTTTTCTTTTTGTCATAAAGTTAAACTCCCTTTTCCTTTCTTTTCTGCCAATCAAAGAAATCATAGAAAAATTACAGTCATTGATGGGGAAATTGGTTATATCGGGGGCTTCAATATCGGCGAGGAGTACTTAGGACATAATGAGCGATTAGGACTATGGAGAGACTATCATTTACGTCTTACAGGAGAAGGTGTTCAAGATTTACAAAAGCAATTTTTGCATGACTGGTTAGATGATACAAACGAAAATTTATTGGAGGTTTCTCTTTATTTTCCGAAACAACAACCAGGTACCATCCTACACCAATTCGTTCCGACCGATGGGGCCTATTTACAACATACTTTTTTACATTTAATTGAAAGTGCAAAAAAAGAACTCTTTATCGGTACACCTTATTTCATTCCTGGCAAAAAAATTATGAGTGCTCTATTAAAAGCACATGAAAGAGGAGTTCACATAACGATTCTCGTTCCAGAAAAGGCTGATCACGCCCTTGTTCGAGAAGCAAAATTCCCGTACTGCCGAAAGTTAATACAGGCTGGTTGTGATATTTACGCATTTCAACAAGGTTTTTTTCACGCAAAAATTATTATAGTAGACGATGAAATCTGTGATATCGGAACTGCAAATTTTGATATGAGAAGTTTATATAGTAACCATGAAATTAACTGCCTTTTATACAATAAACATTTCATACAAACAGTAAAAAATAAATTCCATGAAGATCTAGAAAATGCATCATTACTTTCCTTTGAAGATGTCAGCCCCCGTTCTCTTATTGATAGAGGAAAAGAGTGGATAGGAACAATCGTTGCTTTCTTCCTATAGGAAAGGGAATAAAAGAGGTATATCACATATGATTATAAGATTTGGATATGTCTCACATGCAATGGCATTGTGGGACTGTTCTCCTGCCAAAACAATGACGTTTACCAGTTTCAAAAAACTTAATAAACAAGAGCGCGAGGATAAATTGTACCATGTCACAAGACAAAATCTTGAACATACAATACGTATCCTTCATTACAATATAGCGCATGAAATCCCACTATATCGCCTATCGTCTTCTATCGTTCCACTTGCAACACACCCTGAAGTTGAGTTTGATTATATTGAAGCATTTACACCACTTTGGCGTAAAATAGGGGCATTAATTCAAGAACACAATTTACGAGTAAGCTTTCATCCAAATCAATTTACATTATTCACAAGCGACAAACCACATATTACAACTAACGCTATTACAGATATGGACTATCATTACAAAGTATTAGATGCGATAGGAGTTGCCGATTCTTCTTACATTAATATTCATGTTGGTGGGGCCTATGGAAATAAGGAAAAAGCAATTGAACGTTTCCATGAAAACATAAAAAAACTTCCTACGCATATAAAAAAACAAATGACTCTTGAAAACGATGATAAAACATATACAACTTCTGAAACTTTATCTATTTGCCAAAAAGAAAATATTCCTTTTGTATTTGATTATCATCATCATATGGCTAATCTTTGCGAGGAACCGCTGGAAGAGTTACTACCTGCAATTTTTGAAACTTGGTCACATACAAACATACCGCCAAAAGTTCACATCTCTTCTCCTAGATCAGAAAAAGAATTTAGGGCTCACGCTGCATATATTGATTTAGAGTTTATTAAGCCGTTCTTACACATCGCAAAAAAAATAAATCATGATTTCGATATTATGATTGAAAGTAAACAGAAAGATTTGGCACTATTACAATTAATACATGACCTTTCTTCTATAAAAGGAGTAAAAAGAACAAATGGCGCAACATTACGATGGTAAATTGTAATGTTGCGCTATTTTTTTCAAAAAAAGTAATTTTTATAGTAAAAAACACCCTATTTTATATGCTATTATTTAAATTAGCATTTTCCACCTGAGATTCAACTTTATTGAAACGGAGCCATAATATGATTAATCAAAAAAAGTATGTACAATTTGTCCTGATGTATATAATTATATTTTCTCTTTGGATATTCCTTATTCCTAAGGACTTGAATATAAAAGAAATTGGAATTCTTTTCTTATTTTGTTTTGCTACACTCTTTTCTTGCTATTGCCTATATAAAGCAATTAAGAAGATGAAACGCGGCGACAAACTATTTTGGGTTCTAGTACTATGTACTTGTATATGTGGATTAACTATGGAAATTACTTTATTTCTGCATGCCCTTTCTATATATGAACAAGTCATATTCTCATATAAGGCATTACCTTTTTTCATCGTACAATATATTTTGCTCTTTTCTGGCTTTGCTATAAAGTTTATAAAACATTACTCTATTAGAGGCCTTGCTCAATTTTCATTCGATAGCATCTTTATTGTTATTATGAATATTTATTTCACCTTAACCTTTATTTTGGATCTCTCAAGCTTTCGTATGTTAACGACGGATATGTGGCTTTTAATTGGATACTTTGTTGCACAATCATTAGTGATTTACGCCGTTATTAGCTTATATAGAAGAGAAACATATTCTTCTAGTAGAATCGCGTTAATTATCGGCTTTACTATTATACTTGTATATGGATATGTATATCTGTTCCAATTAAACGCCGGAATGGGCTCTTCTGCTGAAGTCTCTTATTTAATACATACCGCTTCCATTTTACTAATAGGTTTATCATCCATACTATACATTTTGGATAAACCAATACGCCATGAAACGAAAACAAAATATTATCGATTCGATTATGTACGCTTTATATTACCTTATTTCAGTATAATTATTACTTTTGCTTTTATTATCCTTCAACCTTGGGATGATCAGTTCATGCTAATCGGTCTAGTATTATCATTAATCTTATTATTTCTACGACAACTTTACATGTGGAAAGACAATCAAGCATTAATTGACACATACGAGAAGTTGACTACACAACTAGAAGACGAAGTTGAAGAAGGTGCATCTGCATTATCCAAAAGTGAACAACGTTATAAATCTTTATTTGAAGATCACCCTGATGCCGTGTTCTCCTTAAATATGAATGGTATTTTTCAACGCTCTAATCAGGCATGTGAAAGTTTATTTACTGCTTACTATTGTGAGGTAGCCAGCTATTCTCTTCTACATTTCATTGATTCAAAAGACCATGAACTACTAAAGAGGGCTTTACAAATTACAAAAGAAGGTAGACCACAAACCTTAGAAGTTCGTACAAAAGAAAAAGAAGGCTACTATTATTACCTTCACATTACGCTTATCCCTACGTTTATAAATAAAGAAGTTGTTGGAATGTTCGGGATAGCACGCGACATTACCACTTTATATGAAAAACAAAAACTAGTAGAGCATTTAGCTTTTCATGATGCACTTACCGGGTTACCAAATCGCCGTAAGTTTGAAAAAGATTTAAAAGCTATTTTAAATACAGCACAATCTAGTGCAAATGATATTGCCGTCATGTTCCTCGATTTAGATCGATTCAAAAAAATTAATGATCGCCTTGGTCATGATGTTGGAGATTTACTATTAATCGAAGTAGCAAAGCGATTACGCGGGTGTTTGCGTTCTAAAGATATCGTTGCTCGTCAAGGTGGAGATGAGTTTACAATCCTCTTACCAGATATGTATTCTGAAAAAAGTGCGTCTTTCATCGCTGAACAAATTTTAACTATTTTAAACAAACCGTTCTTCATTAAAGACGAAGAACTATCTATTACACCAAGTATTGGAATTGCAATGTATCCTGATTATGGAACTACTGTAACCGAATTAATGAAAAATGCGGATACGGCTATGTATTGTGCGAAAGCAAACGGAAAAAACAGATTTGTTTTCTTCTCAAAAGAAATGAGCATTGCTCAAAATGAGAGTAACTTCCTTGAAGGCGAACTTTCAAAAGCATTACAACAAAATGAATTTTTCCTTGAATATCAACCGCAAGTACATACAAAAACAAAACAAATTATCGGTTTTGAGGCATTAATTCGCTGGAAACATCCAAAACTCGGAATTGTATCACCTGTCCAGTTCATTCCTCTAGCAGAGGAAACCGGATTTATTATTGAACTTGGTAATTGGATTTTACGGAAAGCCTGCTCGGAAGCAAAAAAATGGCATAACCAAGGCTTTTCTCATTTAAAAGTTGGTGTAAATTTATCTGTTGTTCAATTTAATCACCCAGATTTAATACCAACTATTTCAAAAGTTCTAGAAGAAACAAAACTAAAACCAGAAGCATTAGATATTGAGATTACGGAAAGTATCGCGATTAATCAAAATCATTCTGTAGTTGCTAAACTAGAAGAACTTCAAAATCTCGGTATTCAAATTTCAATTGATGACTTCGGAACCGGTTATAGTTCCTTAGCTTATTTAACAAAATATCCAATCAACACATTAAAAATTGCCCGAGAATTTATTTGTGGCATTACAAATAGCCCCTTAGAAGAAGCTATCATCGCTTCCATTATTAAGCTATCAAAAGAATTAAATTTAGAAGTTATTGCAGAAGGTGTAGAAACAGAAGAACAGTGGAATTTTTTACATGCACAAAACTGTGATCATATTCAAGGCTTCTTCTTTAGCAAACCCGTTTCTAATAAAGATGTTTGGATGTTACTCCACAAAAAAACAACCGTCTAAGTAAGACGGTTGCTTTTAATATTCATAAGGCATGTCTGAAGCTAATTGTACCTCTTGATCGTTATGAGAAATTACTTGGCTTTTCTCTAAAGCTGTATCTGTTAATGAAATACCCCATGCCATCGCTAACGTTAATAGGCTACCAATAAGTAGTTTTTTCATATTCCATCACCCACATTTTTTCTTTTAATATATCATGAAAATTTATCCATACATTATGCAATTATGCATATCTCGTTTTTAGATTGTTTTATCTCTTCATTTTTTTTATAAATTTTTCTTTATACGGATGCATTTCTAAAATATCGAAAAAGAAACAAGCCTTTTCATATGCCTCTTCAACCTCTGTCCTATCGTATTCTAGCTTTTCTAAGCATTCACCTTTTTGATAGTATAACTGTCCAATCAATGCCATACTATTAATTCGACACGATATTTCAATGGCTTTATTTATTTGGTAAAGTGCTTCTTCATATTGATTATCTACGTATAATGTTTTTGCATGATTATGTCTTACCTTCACATCAAACTCTTTATTTTCCGGCAATGCTTCTAATTGCTTTAATATACCTTCAAATAACTCCAGACCCTTCTTAAGATGACCATTTTCAGAATAAATATTTGCAATTGCATTTTCTATATAAAGATTTTGGTATACATCTATTCCAGCTAATTGTTGGTTTAACAACTTTTTTAATTCTAAAATACAATATTCGTAATCAATTTTCTTCAATATGTAAGCTGCTACATGATATTGCCATTGAAGAAACTGCTGAAACTCAGGATGATATTCTTCCTTTTTCAGTTCATTCCATGCTTTATTATAAATTTCTTTATATTTCTTTTGCTTACAAAGCATAATAATTTGATCTTTTAACTGCTTTTTCCTCTCAAGATCGGAATAAATGAGTACCTCATAAAAATGAATAATAGGAACTTGTAATTTTGCTGCGATACCTTGCAATATATCCATACTTGGGTATACCGCACCCGATTCAATTCTGCTCACTTCCGATTGATGACATATGTTCTCGGATAACTGTTTTTGTGTTAATCCCCTCATCGCCCTAATTTTCTTAATTTCACTTCCTAATTTTTCTGCCTGCATACTTATTCACCATCCCACTATAACAATCTAATTTATTAAGTTGTCATACCACTACAATAATGTGAATTCGACAATTTTTGATATGAAATAATGCATAATATATATAAAATTCGGCAAATTCTTCATACCATTCACCTCACATACAGGAATAAATTAGAAGTGTTATAGATGAATTATAAGAGAATTGCCAGTACTTTCATTACATTCGGTCTCCTTTGTCCTTTACCAACAGAAGCTATTCACACCCGAGAATTAGACAAAAGTGAAGTATTAGTTGAAATTGCTTAGCCTGGTTTAACAATTGAAAAATTAACACAACCTCAAAATGATACGAAAGAAACTATTACGAAAAAGTATTTAAAAGGTGAGGCAAACGGGGCTAAAGCTCAACAAGAGCAATTTACAACTAAAAAAACGTAGATTTCCAACCTACCAATAAAGAAATAAACGAAAATCAAACCGAAGTTCCCCTTGCACAAACTTACAAAAACTATAAAATATATGGCCAAGATTTCATTGTAGAAGTAGATAAAAATAGAGTAATTACTACTGTTAGTTGTAAAGTTGTCCAACATTTAGAACAACGACCTAATCTTACTATAACAAATTTTTTGTCGAAAAATGAAGTAAAATCTACATTACATAATACGCTTCAAATTCCAAACGATGCGGTTGAAACAGAATTCTTTAACGAAAGCGTTGTTTATCCTGATTGGTGAGGGCTGAATATAAAAAGAAGTTTACCTCTCATAGGTAAACTTCTTTCTATATCCATCCCTTTTCTTCTGCAATTGTAATTGCCTCAATTCTATTTTTCGCATCAAGCTTCGTTAACACTTCAGAAATGTAATTACGTACTGTACCAGGTGATAGATAAAGTGTCTTCGCAATTTCATTTGCCGTCTTGCCTTCTTTTGCAAGCAACAATACTTCTTTTTCACGATCTGATAACGGATTTTGCTCTTGCCATAATCCGAACATTAAATCTTGAGAGATCTCTCGTTTACCTTTCATTACGTTACGAATCGATGCAGCTAAATCCTCGCTTGGGCTATCCTTCAATAAATATCCGTGCACACCAGCTTTCATTGCTCGTTCAAAATATCCAGGGCGCGCGAATGTTGTTAAAATCATTACTTTACATGCCGATTTTTCTTTCTTCAGCGTTTCCGCAACATCTAATCCGCTTTGAATCGGCATCTCAATATCCATAATGCTTACATCAGGTTTTAGCGATTCGATTAACTTCAGCGCCTCTTCTCCATTTGCAGCTTGCCCAATTACTTCAATATCATCTTCTAGATCAAGCAGAGCCCCTAATGCACCACGAAGCATCCGTTGATCTTCTGCAATAATAATTCGAATCATGCCTTCACCTCATCTTTTCCTGTTCGAATAACAACTGGAACTTTCACTGTTAATAGCGTCCCTGGATTTATCGTACCCAGCTCAACAAACCCATCAATAAGGGCGATGCGCTCCTTCATACCACGAATACCATTCCCATCGTGATTTTGATCTGCTAAACCAATTCCGTCATCTTCTACTGTCAAAATCAATTCACCTTGTGATTCTAGTACAGAAACTATGCAACGTGTCGCCTTACTATGCTTTACGACATTCGTCACAGCTTCACGTAAACACATCCCTACAATGTTTTGTTCAATAGGTGATAACGAACCTGAACTTGCCTCCTGCTTTACTTCTAATTCAATATTAGCAGCTTGTAAGATCGCTTTTATTTGCTCCAGCTCTTCTTCTACTGTAATCATACGCATATCCGAAATTAATTCCCTTAGCTGCTTCAACGCGGTACGAGATGTTTGTGTAATTTCCTTTGCTTCCGCACTTGCACGCTCTGGATTTTTTACAATTAACTTCTCAACTAGCTGGCTTTTTAACGTAATCAGAGATAACGTATGCCCGAGCGTATCATGAAGATCTCTTGCAATTCGTTGCCGCTCCTCACGTTTCACCAAATCTTTAATTTGTTCGTTTGCTTCATTTAATTGATTTCTTAATATCTTTTTTTGATTAAAGTTGCGCATCCCGAATGGCGTAAGAAGCATTAAAATAAACATCGGAACGATATTTACTAAACTTGTAGTTGTTAGTTGATTCACATTTACAAATACAAACGCTCCAAGCATTACAATTAACAAACATAGTAGTAACCGAAATACTTTCTTACTTGGTGCAAATCCCATCGCACTTGCCGTGAAAAACCCAAAGAATATCATGAAAGGATTGTAAAATAAAGCAAATAAAAGAATGAGTATCATTTGAATACATGCCCAAAAAACAAACGTCCTCTGCACAAAATAAAGCTGACGGTATGTGGTGATGAAAACTATCAACATACCGCTTCCAATTACAAGCTTCCACCCTGACGCCTGCGATAAATGGTAAATTGGAAATAATAAATACACGAGAAACATATACGGGAAGAAACCCATATGTTTTGGAAAAATCTCAATCCGCTTCTTCTCTATCATTTATACCGCTTCCTGTCTTTTTCTTATATATATTGATATTACAACAAATATAAGGAAATAACCTCCTAGTATCGCGATATTTTCCCATCCAATTGATTTTCCAGCTACAATATCCCATGCACCGCTTCCAAAATGATATGTTGGTGTCCATTCACCAATCGTTCTTAATATTTTCGGGAATATTTCAATTGGCATCCATAGACCACCAAGAATTGCTAAACACATATTTAAAATATTTGCTAAGCCCGCAGCAGCATCCGCCTTCTTAATAGAACCTATTATTGTCCCTAACGCTAAAAATGGTGTCACACCTAACAACAACCATAATCCAGCACCAATCCATTGCCCTACTGTTAACTCAACATGATTAATTAATATTCCTGCGATAAAGATAACTAAGATTGAAAAAGCATTCACTACAGTTTGAGCGATGATCTTCGCTGTTATATATGCTCCCTCTGGAAGTGGTGTAATTTTTAAAAGGTGTGTCCACCCCTGCCCTTTTTCTTGAGAAATTCTAACACCAAAACTAAAAAGTGCCGTCCCTACAATACTGAAAGTTGCCATCGAAATTAAATAGTGTGCTTTCCACGCATCCCCGTTTTGTGGTACTTGAACAACATTTGTAAAAATGTAATAAAACATAACCGGCATTAATAATGAGAAAAAGATAAATAATTTATTACGGAATGTACGTAAAATTTCTATTTTGCATTGCATCCATAAAGCTTTCATGCGATCTCCCCCTTTTGATTTGCAACAAATTGTTCAAATGCTTCATCCAGACTTCCCCGTTCAACTGAAACGTCTGTTACGGGTAAATTCCTTTGATAAATTGCTTGTAAAGTCGCATCTGTATCTTCTGTTGTTAAAATACAACGTCCCTCATTTGACTGTACATCTGTCACATGTGGCAATTCCTTTAATAAACTCTTAGGAATCTTTTCTTTCGAATAAAACGAGATTGTCTTTCGAGAAATCGTCGCTTTCATCTCATCAGGCGTGCCATCTGCGATAACTTTTCCGTTTGCAAATAATAAAATACGATTCGCTAAAGCATCCGCTTCTTCTAAATAGTGCGTCGTTAAAATAATCGTTTTCCCTTCACTTGCTAACTTTCGAATCGTTTCCCAAAATGTTCTTCGAGACGTAATATCCATTCCAACTGTCGGCTCATCTAAAAATAGCAAATCTGGATTACCTGTAAGTGCGAGCGCAAAGTTTAACCTTCTTTTTTGCCCACCTGATAATTTCTCACATCTTTGCTTTCGCTCTGATTCTAAATTTGATAACTGTAATAAAGTTTCTTTTGCTACCGGATTTGTATAATAACTACGGAATAGCTCAATTGCTTCTTCCACCGTAATACTATCAATAACACTTACTTCTTGTAGCATCGCACCGAGGCTATTACGAACATCTCTATGCTTTGGACTCTTTCCAAATATAGAAACCGTTCCTTCAGTCGGATCCTTTAATCCAAGCATCATCGACATCGTCGTCGTTTTTCCTGCACCATTCGGTCCAAGTAGTGCTACTATTTCTCCTTTGTTCACATGAAACGAAACGTTATTTACTGCTTTTTTATGTTTAAATGTTTTAGAAACACCATTTACTTTAATAATCTTTTCCATCTCTCCACCCCCGCTGTTTCTTATATTTACATTGTATGTGTTGGAAAACTTAGGAAACAGTATGATGCGTCATAACATCAATATGACAATTGTCATGTATTCTTTATGAGACGAATCAGCCTGCATACCGCAAGCGAGTAGCAGGACGAAAATAAACATGATACAATCGGATAAGATATATATTCGAGGAAGGACAGTGGTTTTCATGATTATTCGTAATGAACAAGACTTAGAAGGCTTACGAAAAATCGGCCGCATCGTTGCGCTTGCACGTGAAGAAATGAAAAAACAAGCAAAGCCAGGCATGACAACGAAAGAGCTAGATTTGATCGGTAAAAAAGTATTAGACGAGCATGGTGCTATTTCTGCACCTGAAAAAGAATATGATTTCCCTGGTGTAACTTGCATCAGTGTAAATGAGGAAGTTGCTCACGGTATTCCAGGAGATCGTGTATTAAAAGAAGGCGACTTAGTAAATGTCGACGTATCTGCTGCACTTGGTGGCTATTATGCAGATACAGGTATTTCATTTGTACTGGGGGAAGATGAAGCAAAAGAAAAGCTTTGCCAAGCAGCAGTTGATGCATTTTGGGCAGCAATGAAAAAGGTGAAAGCTGGTTCAAAACAAAACCAAATCGGTCGTGCTGTTTCAAACTTCGCACATAAAAATGGATACAATGTTATTCAAAACTTAACTGGTCACGGCATTGGTCTTAGCTTACACGAAGCACCAAACCACATTTTAAGCTATTTTGACCCAATGGATAATGCGCTTCTAAAAGATGGCCTTGTTATCGCTGTAGAGCCATTCATTTCTATGAAAGCTGATCATATTATCGAGCGCGGTGACGATGGTTGGACGTTCGTTACACCTGACAAAAGCCTTGTTGCACAATGTGAACATACAGTTGTCGTAACACGCGGCGAACCGATAATCTTAACAGAAATATAAAAAAAAGGACCACTTCATAATACGGAGTGGCCTTTTTTACACGTTTGAAAAGAAGCAATGTTGTTCAACTCTTTACCATTTACATATATACTTTTTAAAGAAGGTTATTGATGATTACCTCTAATAAAAAGATAATCATCATAGAGAGGACTTTCTTTTTTTATTTTAAGCACCAATTAAAGTGATTTCTTTCTATTTATAAAAGGAAGGTTCCGCTTTAATCTACAAAATTATATGCTCTTTTTAGGCAAATCATCTAACTACTTGTTCAAGGTATATATTTTCTTCAACCTGACCAAATTCGACCCAATCTACATTTTATTTTCGCCTCAAGATCACAAAGGTAATAAAACATCTGAAGAACAAGCTAAAGAAACAGATGACCAACAGTTGAACAAACAAAAAGATGATCAAAATATGGATAAAAACCTTCCAAATACAGGTCATAAAGAAGATACTACACAAACAGTAGGTATCGTTCTTCTACTAGCTGGATTGTTAAGTATTTTAGCTACAAAACGAAAAAAACATTATTAATAATATTTCGCATCCAATCAATCTCTCAATTGATTGGATGTTTTTTTATGCAAAAAGGACGATACATAAAGTATCGTCTTTTTAACGGGGTGAGGCTGTCCAACAGTACGGAAAACTCTTGAACAGCCTCGTATTTTCATATGGATGCCTTACATATATCATTGATGATAATTATGAAATGCGGAAACATAGTTACCATCACATGATTCAAACATGAGAAAAGAAACCATATAACAGTCCCTTTTCCCTACATAATCTAAAGTTTGGGTACACTAGATTCATGCAATATAGGAGCTTTCCAAGCAGAAAGCGAACCTTCATCTAAAATGATAGCATACATACCTCCGCCAAAAATATGCAAATATGCATATAACGTTTTTTATTTCTCAACAACAAAATATTGAAAATTCAGTTTTCTAAAGGTAAAATAAAGTCGTTAACCGTCTTCTTTTGTCAGTCAGAGAGAATAGAAGAATGGGAGAGGAAAAAATGAGAAAATCACTGAAACAAAAAATAGTAAGCTCCTTGCTTGCTGTATCACTCGCCGTTAGCTTAGCTCCAATTGGACAAGCAAAAGCTGATTCCACGTCAGAAATCACGCAAACCCCACCTATTACAAAACAAGTTGATGCAAGCCGCGCTATCGAACATGTTCGATTTTTATCCGAAACAATCGGTCCCCGTCCTGGTGGGACAAAATCAGAAGAATGGGCTTCCCGTTACGTTGGTATGAAGCTCAAATCAATGGGCTATGAAGTAGAATATCAGCCATTTCAAGTACCGGATCAGTACGTTGGATTTATCGATTCACCATTATCTACAAAACGTAATTGGCAAGCTGGTGCTGCTCCAAATGCACTAATTTCTACAGAAGCTGTTACAGCGCCTCTTATCTTTGTTCAAGGTGGCACAAAACTAGAAGATATTCCAAATGAGGTAAACGGAAAAATTGTTTTATTTGAAAGAGGAACAACAGTAGCAGACTACAATAAACAAGTCGAAAATGCTGTTAGCAAAGGTGCAAAAGGTGTTCTTTTATATAGTTTAATCGGTGGCCGCGGAAACTACGGACAAACTTTCAATCCTCGCTTAACGAAAAAGCAATCTGTGCCTGTATTTGGTCTTGCTTATGCTCAAGGAAATGCGTTTAAAGAAGAAATTGCGAAAAAAGGAACAACAATTCTTTCCCTAAAAGCGAGACATGAATCTAATTTGACATCCCTAAATGTTATTGCTAAAAAGAAACCAAAAAAGAGTACAGGTAATGAAAAAGCTGTTGTTGTAAGCTCACACTACGATAGTGTCGTTGGAGCACCTGGAGCAAACGATAATGCTTCTGGTACAGGTTTAGTATTAGAGTTAGCTCGCGCTTTTCAAAATGTAGAAACTGATAAAGAAATTCGTTTTATTGCTTTCGGATCTGAAGAAATCGGATTACTTGGCTCTGATTATTATGTGAATAGTCTGTCCCAAAAAGAACGTGACCGGATTTTAGGTGTCTTTAACGCAGACATGGTTGCAACAAGTTATGATAAGGCAAAGAATTTATACGCAATGACTCCTGATGGCTCAACAAACCTTGTAACAGATGCTGCCTTACAAGCAGGGAAACAATTAAATAATGATCTCGTTCTTCAAGGAAAATTTGGCTCTAGTGATCACGTACCATTTGCTGAAGTGGGTATTCCTTCTGCACTATTTATTTGGATGGGTGTCGATAGTTGGAATCCATTAATCTATCATATCGAAAAGGTATATCACACACCTCAAGATAACGTATTTGAGAACATTTCATCAGAACGTATGAAAATGGCATTAGAGGTCATTGGTACAGGCGTCTATAATAGCCTTCAACCTACCGTGAAAACAGGACAAAAAGCTGCTTAATACTATTTCAAGCCACCGATTAATCGGTGGTTTTTTATTAAGGAAAAATAAATATGTATATCAGTATATTTATTACCCGAAGAAACTCAATTAATTAAAGTATATTAATTATACGATTTATCGTGTATAATATAAACGTAATATATCGATTTAGTTTAATCATTGAATGATATTACCATGTAAAATAAAAATTGTAATAATAGTAATTACATTTAATAAAGAAGGCTTTCTACTATAAAAAAATTATTCTTGCAGTTGTGTTAGCTTTAACGGTTATTTCAGGAACTAATGCTTTTATTCCTGAAACAAACGCTGATGCAGCTACTCACGAGCAAAGTTTTACAAAATACTATTTCTAAATTAGCCATAAAAATGGCTATGCATTCACCCAAAACTTAACGGAACATGGTCATTGATCTTAAATTACATGAGATACCACACCACATTCTAAGCTTATGGTCCAATGGATAATCGACTTATCGAAAACGGTTTCGTTGTTACTTTAGAGCCACTTATCTCTATGAAAGCCGACCATATTATTCGGCCGGTGATTGAGTCCAACCTGAAACCGTTCTCTTTTTTCTAAAAAAACCCTTCAGGTTGCATTCTTCACTTCACTTTATCATGAAGTGTTTTTGAATACTTACCTAAAGGGCGTAATATCAATAGTAATTTTTTATTTGTCTGCTACTCAGATTACAGTGTAATCAATAATCTAAATCTTTTTTATTATTTTATTCGCTGACGAGCGAGTAGGATTCCACCTAAAAGGAACAATACCATACCTCCAAGAATTGAACTCATTTCTGCTGATGTTCCTCCTGTGTTAGGAAGTAATGTTGGCTTATCATTTTCTGTAGTAGGTGGAACTTTTGAATCGCTATTTTTGTCTGCATTTGTGCTTGGATCTTTTGGATCTGTGCTTGGATCTTTTGGATCTGTGCTTGGATCTACATTTGGTTCGTCCTTGATTTTTGTATTTGTGATGTCATAACCATTTACTTCGGATTTGTATCCCGCTACTGGTTGTTCTTTCACTTCATACTTGTACGCTAACCCGTTTGCATCATATACTTGTAGTTTTTCAAACGTCTACTTGCCAGTTTGTTACCAGCTCTTCACTTCTTTTGTTTGAATACTGTTCCATTTTGAATCAATTGTACTGTGATGCTTTCTGGGCGATCTTATTGTTGTAGTCTTCCCAGACTTTCTTACCACTTAGTTCTGTTTTGTCCGTATTCTTGTAAGTGTTCGTGATCGTTGTTCCTTCTACTTTTGTTTCGTAGCCATCAACTTTTACTTCACTTACTGTGTACTGGATCTCATTTCCTTGTCCATCGTACTTTGGTAGATCTTTAAAGCTGAAAGTCCAGTTGCCTTCTTATCAGCTTTCA